>JAXDPL010000001.1:0-7396 GCA_034668385.1 Sphingomonadales bacterium
CCCGAGATCATGGGCTCCGCTTATGGCGAGAGCGAAAAGAAGCTGCGCGAATTGTTCGAGGAGGCGGCCCAGGCCGCGCCCTCGATCATCTTCATCGACGAGATCGATTCGATCGCGCCCTAGCGCGGCCAGGTCCAGGGCGAGACCGAGAAGCGCCTCGTCGCCCAGCTGCTCACCCTTCTCGACGGGCTCGAGCCGCGGCAGAATCTGATCGTCATCGCCGCCACCAACCGCCCCGAGGCGATCGACGAGGCGCTTCGCCGTCCCGGCCGCTTCGACCGCGAGATCGTCATCGGCGTCCCCGACGAGCGCGGCCGGCGGGAAATCCTCGCCATCCACACGCGGGGCATGCCGCTCGACGGCGGCGTGAACCTGCCCGAGCTGGCGCGGCGCACCTACGGCTTCGTCGGCGCCGACCTCGCCGCTCTGGCGCGCGAGGCGGCGATCGAGGCGGTGCGGCGGATCATGCCGCAGATCAACCTCGGCGAAGGCACGATCCCGCCCGAGGTGCTCGACAATCTCGCCGTCCACGGGTCGGACTTCGACGAGGCGCTGAAGCGGGTGCAGCCCTCGGCGATGCGCGAGGTGATGGTGCAGGCGCCGACGATCGGCTGGGACGATGTCGGCGGGGTCGACGAGGCGCGGGAGCGCCTGCGCGAAGGGGTCGAGCTGCCGCTGAGGCACCCCGAGGCGTTCAAGCGCCTCGGCATCCGTCCGGCCAAGGGCTTCCTGCTGTTCGGCCCGCCCGGCACCGGCAAGACCCTGCTCGCCAAGGCGACGGCGCGCGAGGCGGAGGCCAATTTCATCGCCACCAAATCCTCCGACCTGCTCTCCAAATGGTATGGCGAGAGCGAGCAGCAGATCGCGCGCCTCTTCGCCCGCGCCCGCCAGGTGGCGCCGACCGTCATCTTCATCGACGAGCTGGACAGCCTCGTCCCGGCGCGCGGCGGGGGTTTGGGCGAGCCGCAGGTGACGGAACGGGTGGTCAACGCGATCCTCGCCGAGCTGGACGGGCTCGAGGAATTGGGCTCGGTGGTGGTGATCGGAGCGACCAACCGGCCCAACCTCATCGACCCCGCTTTGCTGCGCCCCGGCCGCTTCGACGAATTGATCTACGTCGCGGTGCCCGACGAGGAGGGTCGGCGCCACATCCTCGGCATCCATACGGCGCGGATGCCGCTCGCCGGCGACGTCGACGTCGACTCGCTCGCCCGGCGCACCGAGCGCTTCACCGGCGCCGACCTCGAGGACCTCGTCCGCCGCGCCGGCCTGTTCGCGCTGCGCGGCTCGATGGAGGCGAACGAGGTGACGATGGCCGATTTCGAGCGCGCCCTCGAGGAGACCCGAGCCTCGGTCACCGAGGACATGGAGCGCGACTATGAGGAGATGCGCAAGCGCCTCAAGCAGGACGCGATGAGCGCCGGCGGAATCGGCTTCGTCAGCCCCGGAATGCTCAGTCCGCGAGGGCCGAAGGGGTGACGCGCAGCGCCATCCAGGCGGCGAGGCCCGCCATCAGGGCCGCGATCGCCAGGAACGGCAGCGGCATCCACAGGCCGTAGAGGGCGACTCCGATCGCCGGGGCGGCGACGTAGGGGATGCCGTTGACCGAGCTCACCATGCCGGCGACGGCGTTCTGCTCGTCGAGCGTGACGGCGAGCGAGGCGCCGCTGGTGAAGCCGGGGCGGTAGAGGCCGAAGCCCATCGCGGCGAGGGCGAAGCCGAGGACGATGCCGTACATGGTCGTCGCGAGGCCGGTGGCCAGGGTGCCGGCGGCGGCGAGGGCAAGTCCCCAGAGGACGAGCTGGCGCGGGGTGAGGCCGAAGAAGGGAATGAGGCCCCATTGGGCGAGCAGGGTCGCTCCGGCGCCGGCCATCAGCACGATGGCGATATGCTGCTGGGCCTCGCCGAGTGGCACGCCCGAGCGGTCGATGACCAGGAAGCCGATCACCCCGAGCAAGGCGGCGTTGCCGTGGCCGCCGACCACGCCCACGATCGTCCAGGGCAGGACCCTCGGATCGCGCCAGCGCAAAGTCGCACCGTCGTCGCGGGGCTCGGAGGCGCGAACGAACAGGCCGCCCATCGAGGGATATTCCGCGACCTCGCCGCGCGCCGGTCCCTTGGGCGTGTCGTCGGGAAGGCGGGCGACGAGGGCGAGGAGGACGAGGACGCCGATCAAGGCGAAGACGAACAGCGGCCCGGCGAGGCCGAGCGGCTCGAAGATGAACAAGGGCGCGATGGCGGGGCCGACGATCGTCCCGAGTCCGAACGAGGAAGCGAGCGCGGCGAGGTAGCGCGTGCGTTCCGCGCCGTCGGTGCGGGCGGCGATATAGGCCTGCACCGCCGACGGGCTGGCCGAGCCCCAGCCGCCGTAGATGGCGCGCCCGACGATGAAGATCGCGAACACCGCGGTCGGCGGGATCAGGCGGTGGAGGCCGGCGGCGAGGATCGTCCCGCAGACCAGCATCGAGGCGATGAAGCCGTAGAGCCCGAGGCGCATCAGCGCCCGCCGCCCCCTCCGGTCCGCCCGCCGCGCCCAGTGCGGAGCGACGATCACCCAGACCACCGCCGAAAGGCTGAAGGCGAAGGCGACCCACATGTCGGCGATCCTGAGTTCGCGGCCGATCGCCGGCATCAGCGACTGCATCGCCGTATTGCCCGACGCCGCCACCAGCATCACCGCGAACAGCAGGGCGAATCGCTCGCGCTTGAGGGTCGAAGGGACGGTCATCAAAGGAAAATCCGGACGGGCGTGGCTTCGTCCCGGCCGCGGCTAATTCCCCGCGCGGGACCGCCCGCCCTTGCCATTGCTCCGCCGATTTGCCAACGCAGCCGACTGACCGAAGCTTTCCGCGAGATTTCACCCATGACCTTCCCCGGCGAACAGGCACAGAGAAATCGCGCGTTCGCGCGCCGCGGAGGCGGGGGGCCGCTCTGGCATTTCCTGCGCGGCTTCCTGAAGCATCCGGTGATGGTCGGCTCGGTGATCCCTTCCTCGAAGGTGCTGATCGACAAGATGCTGGCGCCGGTCGACTGGGCGAATTGCAAATTGTTCGTCGAATACGGACCCGGAGTCGGCACCTTCACTCAGGAAGTGCTCCGCCGCCTCCCCGCCCACGCGATCCTGCTGACGATCGACACCAACCCCGACTTCACCACCTATCTCGGCGGAAAAATCCGCGACTCGCGGCTGCGCGCGGTCACCGGCTCGGCGGCGAACGTCGGCCGGATCCTCTCCGATTTCGGCCTCGACAGCGCCGACTACATTCTCTCCGGCCTCCCCTTCTCGACCCTGCCGCCCGGAGTCGGCGACGCGATCGCCGAAGCGACCGCCGAGGCGCTGAGGCCGGGCGGCGCCTTCCTCGTCTACCAATTCTCGCCGAAGGTGCGGCAGTTCATCGCGCCCTGGTTCAGCCGAATCGACCGCGGCTTCGAATGGGTGAACATCCCGCCCGCCACCCTGTTCTGGGCCTGGAAGGACTAGCCGGTCCTTCGATACGCGGCTTCGTCAAGCTCAACCGCTCCTCAGGATGAGCGGTTGATCCTTTCCCGCACATGCTGAGTAGGCATTGAGCCCTTCGACGCCGCCTTGCGGCGGCGCTCAGGATGAACTTCGGCTTTGCCGAAGTCGAAATGAGCAGGTGCGGATGTCCCCCGGACATCCGCAGCCATGCCGGGGGCATGGCGTGCCTGCTCATCATATCGAAGCACGCTCAGCGCTCCGGAAGCGCCGCTTTCTCGAAGCCGAAATTGAGCCGGCGGGTGATCCGATAGTCGGCGATCGCGACCACGAAATAGGCGATCGCCCATCTCAGGCGATTGAGCAGGGTGCGCTGCTTGCGATGAGTGGCCAGCGTGATCCGGTCGCTGTTCGCGATCTCGCCGTCGACGAAACGCCGCATCGCCGCCGAGAATTCGGAATCGTCGACCCTGAGCATCATTTCGAGGTTGAGGAACAGGCTGCGCATGTCGAGGTTGGCCGAGCCGATATGGACGACCTCGTCGACCAGGAACAATTTGGTGTGGAGCTTGGTCGCGGCATATTCGTAGACCTGGACCCCGCGCTTCAGCAGCCACCAGTAGAAGTTGCGCGCCGCATCGACCGCGACGGCATGGTCGGACTTGGCGGCCGCGATGAGCCGCGCCTCGCCGTTGCGGGCGATTCGGGCGATCCGCACCAGCATCGACGGGCTCGGCGCGAAATAAGCGGCGATGATGTCGATGCGCCGCGCCCGGCGCATGTCGCGGCGCATCGCCCGCGCCCAAGGGCTGAGCCGCCGGGTCGGGCCGCCGAACAGCCAGTGCAATTTGCCCTCGGTGACGCTGTGCTGCTGGAGCATGCGCCGCATGTCGCGGATGCTGGCGTCGGGGGCCCGGGCCCAGCGGAACAGGTCGTCGAAATATTTGACGAGGCAGGCGGTGCTGTCGCCCTCGACCTGCAGGCCGAGATCGCGCCAGGCGCCCGATTCGATGGTGCCGAAATAATCGTCCGAGATGTTGAAGCCGCCGATGATGACCTTGCGGCCGTCGGCGAGCGTCAGCTTCTGGTGGTTCCTGAGCAGGTAGCGCCGGCCGTAGCGGGGGCTGAACCGGCAGAAGCGGACGTCGCTGTCGAGCAACGGCTGCCAGAACGGCTTGCTGGCGGTGGCGCCGAAGCCGTCGACGAGCAGCGACACCTCGACCCCGCGCCCGGACGCGGCGATCAGCGCGTCCCGCACCCGGGTCCCGGACGAATCGTCGAGGAAGATGTAGTAGAGGACGCGCAGGCTCTCCCGGGCGCCGTCGATCAGGGCGATGAGAGCGTCGAGACGAGTCGGGCCGTCGGCGAGCAAAGTGAGGCGGTTGCCGGCCACCACGACCGACACGGGCTCCGCCTGGTCCTGCTGCGCTGCATCGGCCATCGCGTCCGGCATGGCCGGGCGGCGGGCCGAGGGCAAGCCCCGCCGACATTGACATTCACCCCCTTCGCCCATATCTCGCCGCTCTCTCCCACATGGGCAATTCTGGCGGAGCTCCCGATGGCGCGCGTTACGGTCGAAGATTGTGTCGACAAGGTCTCGAACCGGTTCGACCTGGTGCTGCTCGCGGCCCAGCGGGCGCGGCAAGTGTCGGGGGGCGCCGAGCTCACCATCGATCGCGACCGCGACAAGAATCCCGTCGTCGCCCTTCGCGAGATCGCCGAGGAGACGGTGAAGCCCAAGCACCTCGAAGAGGCGCTGATCGGCAGCCTGCAGCGCGTCCAGATCGAGGACGACGAGGCGCCGGACGAGGTCGGCTCGCTCTCCGCGTCGGCCGAGGCCCTGCGCCTCACCGCCGCCGCCCCGCCGCGCAACAACAATGCCGGCGGCGACTACGAATAAGCCCGCTTACGCGGTTTTCGACACGGCGATAGGCCGCTGCGTCCTGGTGTGGCGCGGCGGGCTCATCATTGGTGCGGCGCTCCCCGAAGCCGACGAGGAACGCCTGCGGGCGCGGCTCGCCCGTCGCTTCGCTGGTGCCGCGGAGGCGCCGCCGCCGCCCTTCGCCGCCGCCGCGATCGCGCTGGTCGTGCGCCTGCTCGCGGGGCAACGGGTGGATCTGGCCGAGATCGAGCTGGACCTGAGCGACAGCTCCGCGTTCGAGCGGGCGGTCTATGCCGCGGCGCGGGCGATCCCCTGCGGCGAGACCCGCACCTATGGCGAGCTGGCCGAGGCGATCGGCCAGCCCGGCGCGGCGCAGGCGGTGGGCCTGGCGCTCGGCCGCAACCCCGTCCCGATCATCGTCCCCTGCCACCGAATCCTCGCCGCGAGCGGCAAGAGCGGCGGCTTCTCGGCGCCGGGCGGAGTGGCGACCAAGTTCAGGATGCTTCAGATCGAAGGCGCGATGCGCCCCGGCGAGCCGTCGCTGTTCGAGAGCCTGCCGCTGGCCGTGCGGCCGGCTTAAGCCGCCTTGTCGCCGGCGTCGAGCTCGGCGCGGTCGACCCATTCCATGTCGCCGAGCGTTAGCGGCCGGCCGTCGGCGGCTCGGACGACGATCGGGGCGACCGGCTGGCGCTCGTAGCGATCGACGAGGATGGTGTTGGAGGGAGTTCCGGACACCCAGCGCTCGCCCCATTGCCTCAGCGCCAGCAGCACCGGCAGCAAGTCCCGCCCCTTGTCGGTGAGGCTGTAGGCGACTCGGCGGCGATCGGCCGGGTCCGGATCGCGCCGTAGGATGCCGTGCTCGACCAGCCGGCCGAGCCGGTGCGACAGAATGTTGCGGGCGATGCCCAGCGTCTGCTGGAATTCCTCGAAATGGTGGAGCCCGTTGAACGCCCCGCGCAGGATCAGGAACGACCAGCGTTCGCCCACCGACTCGAGCGCGGCCGAGATGCCGCACTCGGCGAACACTTCCTTGAAGTGGGCGGCCTTGTTCATCCCGCTGACCCTACGCCTTTTTGTGCACTTGTCACCGGGGGGCGAGAAAAATAGTTGCAAAACGAAACGGATATGCTAGTTCGGTTGCGTTTTGCAACTTACGTGGAGTCTCGTCATGGCCAGAAACTTCCTCGCCCTCGCCGCCCTGATCGCGGCCGCCCCGGCCCAGGCGGCGGCGCCCCATTATGCCGCCGAGCTGGCTCAGGCGCGGCCGGCGGCGGAGCGGCTGGTCGCCCACGACATCGCGTGGCGCTGTTCCGGGACCGGCTGCGTCGCGGGGCGGAGCGACAGCCGCCCGCTGACCGACTGCATGGCGCTGGCCCGGCAGGCCGGCGCGCTGAAGAGCTTCGCGGTCGAAGGCGCGGCGCTGCCTCCGGACCAGCTCGAGAAGTGCAACGCCGCCGCGCACTGAGGCGCCCTTAATCCTTGCAACGCCGCGCCCCGGCACCCAATGTCGATCGGGTGCTGAGGCAGTATGAGCTGGTCGAGAAGGTCCGGGCCTACGATCCCGACGCCGACGAGGCGATGATCAACCGCGCCTACGTCTTCTCGATGCAGAAGCACGGCACCCAGATCCGCGCTTCGGGCGACCCCTATTTCAGTCACCCGATCGAGGTGGCGGGCATCTTGACCGACCTCCATCTCGACGACGAGACGATCGTCACCGCCATCCTCCACGACACGATCGAGGACACGATCGCGACTCCGGAGGAGATCGAGAAGCATTTCGGCCCCAACGTCGCCCGGCTGGTCGACGGAGTCACCAAGCTCTCCAAGATCGAGGCCCAGTCCGAGAACCAGCGGGCGGCCGAGAATCTGCGCAAGTTCCTTCTCGCCATGTCGGGGGACATCCGAGTCCTCCTCGTCAAGCTCGCCGACCGCCTGCACAACATGCGCACCCTCCATTTCATCGGCTCGGAGGAGAAGCGCCGCCGGATCGCGCGCGAGACGATGGACATCTACGCGCCGCTCGCCGAGCGGATCGGCATGTACGAGTTCATGAC
>JAXDPL010000002.1:0-3457 GCA_034668385.1 Sphingomonadales bacterium
CGCCATCGTCCGCCGCGCCCGGTCCACCGCGAGCAGATAGCCGGTGTAGAGCAGTCCGGCGGCGAGGGTGAACAGGTCGCCGCGGAAATTCTTCGGGCTGAGCTCGTAGCTCGAGCCCATCAGCAGCGCGGCCCCGACGGCGGCGCACATCAAGGCGAGCGCCTGCACCCGCCGCGGCAGCCGGCGAAGCACGACGAAGCCGTAGACGACGAGGATGAAGCTCGAGGCGTTGCCGAACAGGCTCGCGTTGGCGAGCTTGGTCATGCCGATGCCGACGTGCCAGGCGGCGAGGTCCGAGGCGAAGAACAGGCCGCCGATCGCGACCAGGCCGATCAGCCGGAGCGGCGGCGCCTCGCGGCCGCGCTGCTGGACCAGGGCGAAGGCGGCGAGGAACGGGATGGCGATGGCGAGCCGCCAGAAGCCCGAGGCGATCGGCCCGACGTCGGCCAGCCGCACCATCCACGGCCCGATGGCAAGCACGAGGTTGCCGACGATCAGAGCGGGAAAGGCGTAGCGGCCCGCCCGGGCGGCGGCTGGTGAAGGAGAGGAGTGCATGTCGGCCCGCCGCCCGCTAGGGCTCGCCGCCAACCCGCGTCAAGGAATCCGTCTTGCCCAGCCTGTTCGATCCCATCCAGCTCGGCGCAACCCTGTGCCCCAACCGCATCGTCATGGCGCCGATGACCCGGGGCCGAGCGACGCGGGAGCATGTCCCGACGCCTCTCATGGCCGATTATTACGCCCAGCGCGCCTCGGCCGGTCTGATCATCACCGAAGCGACCGGAATCTCGCGCCAGGGGCTCGGCTGGCCCTATGCTCCGGGAATCTGGACGGACGAGCAGCGCGAAGCGTGGAAGCCGATGGTCGAGGCGGTGCACGCGGCGGGCGGGCGTATCTTCTGCCAGCTCTGGCACATGGGCCGGGTGGTGCATCCGAGCTTCCTCGGCGGCGAGGCGCCGGTCTCCGCCTCGGCGACCACCGCCCCCTACAAGGCCCACACCTACGAGGGCCGCCAGCCTTATGCCGAGGCGCGCCCGCTCCGGCTCGACGAGATACCGGGCGTGCTCGAGGATTATGGCCGCGCCGCGGCCTTTGCCATCGCCGCCGGCTTCGACGGGGTCCAGCTCCACGCCGCCAACGGCTATCTGATCGACCAATTCCTCCGCGACGGCACCAACCTGCGCGACGACGATTATGGCGGACCCATCGGGAACCGGATCCGGCTGCTGGTCGAGGCGACGCGGGCGATCGCCGACATGGTCGGCCCCGAGCGCACCGCCGTCCGACTCTCGCCCAACAGCGAGACCCAGGGCTGCCTCGACAGCGACCCGCACGCACTGTTCACCGCCGCCGCCGAGGCGCTGGCGGAAATCGGCCTCGCCTTCCTCGAGCTGCGCGAGCCGGGGCCGGAGGGCACGTTCGGCAAGTCCGACGTGCCGCCCGTCTCGCCCGCCATCCGCAAGGTCTTTCCCGGCCCCCTCGTCCTCAACTCCGATTTCGACGGCCCGACGGCCGAGGCCGCGGTCGAGGCCGAGCGGGCCGACGCGATCAGCTTCGGCCGTCCGTTCATCGCCAATCCGGACCTCCCCGCCCGCCTGCTCGCCAAGGCCGAGCTGGCGAAGGACGACATGCCGACGTGGTACAGCCAGGGCGCCGAAGGCTACACCGACTATCCCGCGCTGGAGCCCGCGCCGGTCTAGCCATGCGCCGCGCTCTTCTCCTGCTCATCCTGCTGGCCGTGGCGCTGGCCGGCTACGGCTATTGGGGCGCGACCCGCGCGCCGATCGTCCGCGAGGCGACCGTCGGGTTGCCGGATTGGCCCGCCGGGGCGCCGCCGGTACGCGTGCTGCTGCTCTCGGATGTCCATGTCGGGGCTCCGGACATGATTCCCGAGCGGCTGGCGGGCATCGTCGCCCAAGCCAACGCGCTGGCCCCGGACGTCGTGCTGATCGCCGGCGACTTCATCTCCGACAAGAACCTCTCCACCCGCCTCTACGATTATCCCGACGCGCTGGCGCCGCTCGCCGGCCTCAGGCCGAGGCTCGCCACGATCGCGGTGCTCGGCAACCACGACCATTGGCGCAACGCCGACGCCGCCCGCGCGGGCTTGGCGGCTATCGGCGTGACGGTGCTCGACAATGCGGCAGCCGAGATCGGGCCGCTCGCGATCGGCGGCGTCGACGACCCGTTCACCGGCCATGCCGACCTCGCCGCGACCGTCGAGGCGATGCGGCGGCTGCCGGGGGCGAAGCTGCTGCTCAGCCACAGTCCGGACCCGTTTCCCGACCTTCCAGCCGACGTCACTTTGATGCTCGCCGGGCACACCCATTGCGGCCAGGTCAGATTGCCGATCATCGGACCGCTCAAGACCATGTCCGCTTACGGCAAGCGCTATTCCTGCGGCCGGGTCGACGAAGCGGGGAAAACCTTGTTCGTCACCGCCGGGCTCGGCACCAGCGGCCTTCCCGTGCGCATCGGCGCGCCGCCCGACATGTGGCTATTAACGCTCGGCCCTAGACCAGCCGCATCGCGCTGACCCCGACCCACAGGCCGGCGAACAGGAACAGGCAGGCGAGGGCGATCCGGATCGCCTTCAGCGGCACGGCCTTGTCGAGGCGCGGCCCCAGCGCCACCGCGGGAAGGCTGGAGACGATGATTCCCGCCGCCGCGCCCGCCGCCGGAAGGACGAGGGCATTGAAACGGGCCGCGATGGCGACGGTGACGAACTGGGTCTTGTCGCCCCATTCGGCCAAAGTGAAGAGGATGAGGGTGGCGAGGAACGGCCCGAGCCGCCAGCCCGGCCGGTCCTTGGGCTCCGAGCCGATCAGCCCCGCGACTCCCGCAAAGACCAGAGCGAGCGCGAGCAGCAACGAGGCGGCGCGCGGCGTGATGGTGCCGTGGATCAACGTCCCGGCGAAGGCGGCGATCAGGCTGTTGCCGATGGCGGCGAGCGCGATCGCGGCGAGGATCGGCGCCGGCCGGCGATAGCGCGCGGCGAGCAGGGCGGCGAGCAGCTGGGTCTTGTCGCCCCACTCGCCGAGCGCGGCGGCGAGGAAGGCGGTGAGGAGCGAGTCCAAGCCTCAGCCGCAGAGGCGGACGGAGACGGAGGCGAGCATCGCCTCGCTCGCCGCCTCGTCCATCCGCTCGCAGCCGATCGCGTCCTGCAGGCGCGAAAGGTAGAGCGCCCGCGGGCAGGCGGGGCCGTCGGCGGCGGCGTGGCCGAGCGCCTCGGCGATCCGCGCCACCGGAACGAGGCCATAGGCGGCGGCGATTCGGCGGATCGTCTCGACGGCGTCGGTGAAGTCGCGCTCGGAGGCGCGGCGGGACTGGGCGCGGAGGCTTTCGAGCCGCTCGCTGAGATCGGCCCTGACCAGCAGGATGGCGTCGTTCCCGGCATGCATGGCCCGCACTCCCTTGTCGCGTCGAAGGGACGATGCGCCGATATGGTTACCGGAAGGTT
>JAXDPL010000003.1:0-32916 GCA_034668385.1 Sphingomonadales bacterium
AAGGTCTCGGCGCGGTGCTGGCGGTCATAATAGGCCTTGACCGGCCAGCCGATGCAGATTGCGAGAACGGCAAGGAACAGCAGCCAGGCCATCGCGCGCTTGCCCGGCATGACCGGGGCCAGCGAGAAGAGCCGTTCGCCGCCTTTGTCGAGCTTCGTCTCGCCGTCGGTGATCCGCTCGACGTTGAGCGAGATGTCGGCCGCGGCCGGCGGCGCCGGCATGAAGCGCAAGGCGTGGCTGGCGAGGACGATGTCGGCGCCGGTCGCGACGTCCGTCTCTCCCGCGTTCACCTTGCGGCCGTTGAGCTCGACGGTGAGGCCGCGCTCGCAGGCGACCGCGAGGCGCGATCCGCGCCGCTCGACCGTCGCATGACGCAACGCGACGGCGAGGTCGGTCAGGTGGATGTCGCAGGCCGGGTCGCGTCCGATGGTGAGCCGGTCCGCCTCGATGCGCGACGCGCGGACGATCTCGCGCCCTTCGGCGCTGTGCGAGACGGTGCGAAGGACGAACGGCACCGGCCCCTACCAGTAGAAGAAGACGCTGAGGATGTGCGCGGCGAGCGCGGCGATCAAAGCGAAGGTCAGCGGCACGTGGACGTAGAGCCATATTTCGAGCAGCGCGCGGAGCCGCAGATACTGGCGGATCCGGGCGAGCGCCGCGGCCTTGCGCTCGAGCAGGGCGACGACGCCCTCGATCGCCTCCGCTTCGTCGCCGGTGGCGAGCGCCAGCCGCTTTCGCAGGCCGGCCAAAGCGGCGTCGGTGCGGCAGCCGCGCGGGCTGGCCGAGAGCCGGCGGAAGACGCCGGCCCGGAACGGATCGTCGGCCAGCGCCCGGCGGACGATCGCGGTGTCGGAGTCGGCGAGCGGCTGGGCGGCGGATTGGAGCTGGCGGTCGAGCTTGACGATCGCGTCGATCATCTGCGGCCGGGTCATTTCGGAGCGGCTGTTGCTGAGCGCCTCGGGCAAGGTCGCGTAGGCGGTGACGCCCCAGATTCCGGAGAGGATGACGAGCATCATCAGCGCGTAGGCGAGGGTGTGGACGTTCCAACCGAAGTCGAAGCCGGTGTGGAGGGTCGCGATCACGACCAGCGACAGGCCGAGATAGACGTGGGCGCTGGTCCAGCCCTTCAGCGACCAGCGGCCACGGGTCATCGCCCGCTTGCGGACGCCGAGCATCGTCAGCCACAGGATGAGCAGGGTGGCGATTGTGCCGAGCGTGTAGCCATAGGCGGTGCCGCCGCTCGGCCGCGGCTGCTGGTCGATCAGGGCGTAGGCGAGCAGGCAGGCGAGGCATAGGACCAGCGAGGCCTTCAGCCAGCGGAAGCCCTTGTGGCGCAGGAACCCCTCGTGCCGCGCATCCTCGCCGAGCGTGGTCCGGGCGATGCCGCGGACGGTCATTTCACGTCACCCCAGCGAAGGCTGGGGTCCATGCTGAGTCGATTGCTGGCAAAGGGTCAGCATGGATGCCGGTCTTCGCTGGCATGGCGATTTTCCTCCTGGCGCCATGACCCCTCACCCCTCCTCCTCCAGCCGCGCGACGGTGAGGAACTCTTCGGGCGCGACCCGGATGGCGGCGCCGGTGGGGCAGGCGCGGACGCAGGCGGGGCCGCCTTCGATGCCCGAGCACATGTCGCATTTGACCGCCTGCTTCGGAGTCTCGGGCGAGACTCGCTGGTCGATCCACTTCTTGGGCGGCTCGCCGGGGCCGGGGCCGAGGCCGGCGAGGAGCCAGGCGAGCAAGGGCGGCTTTTTCGGCGGCACCTTCTCCATCCGGATGACGCCGTAGGGGCAGTTCCTCTGGCAATTGCCGCAGCCGATGCAGCTGTCGTCGATGAACACCTCGCCGTCCGGGCCGCGGTGGATGGCGTTGGGCGGGCAATCGGCCATGCAATGCGGGTGCTCGCAATGCCGGCAGGAGGTCGGGACGTGGAGGTGGGCGTAGGTCTTGCCGGCCTCGCGGTTGAGGCGCGACAGGCCTTCGTGGCTGTCGGCGCAGGCGCGCTCGCAATTGTCGCAGCCGACGCAGAGTTTCTCGTCGATCAGCAGGACGTCGGTCGCCTCGCCGATGCCGTTCTCGACGAGGAACGACGCGACCGACGAATAGAGGTCGACGACCCCGCCGAAGCTGTCCTTCTTGGCCTCGACGAACTCGTTCAAAGCGTGGCGCGCGGCCATGTCCTGCTTCGCCTTGGCGAGCAGAGCCGGCTCGCGGGCCAGCAGCCGGGCGAAGGCGTCGCCGTCGATCCGGATCACCTCGGACTTGATCGCCGCGCGGACGGTGGCGGTGCGCCGCCCCCCTTCGATCAGCGCCATCTCGCCGACATAGGAGCCCGCCGGCAAATAGGAGAGGAAGACCGGCCTGCCGCCGATCATCTTCTCCACCACCATCGAGCCCAAACGGATGACGTACAGGTCGCGCCCCTCGTCCCCTTCGGTGATGATCGCCTCGCCCGCCTTCACCGGCTTGACCTCGGCGCTCTCGAGCACCTCGGTGAGGTCGTCCGAGGTGAGGCCCGAGCCGAACATCTGAAGCAGCTGGCGCTCGATCGAGATCCGGGTGACGGCGCGCTTCGCCGCCGGCACCGCCGCCATCAATTTCAGCGCGGCGATCCGCGGCACCTCGACCAGGATCGAATCCTCCGCGGCGACGATCGTAGCGCCGCGCCGGCGGCCGGAGATCAGCCCGACCTCGCCGAAGATCGAGCCGGCGCCGATCGGGACCGTGATGCTCGGATCGGCGGCGCTGACCCGCACCGCCACCGAGCCGCTGGCGATGGCGAACAGCGACGCGCCGGGATCGTTGCGCTCGAACACCACCTCGCCGGCGCGATAGAAGCGTGCGTCGCTGTCGAGCATGAACTCGCGCATCTGCAGCGGCGAGAGGTCGCTGAGGATGGCGACGTTGGAGCGGAGGAACTCGAGCCACTCGGCGACGCTCCGGCGGCCGGGCAGGTCGGCGAACTTCTCCTCGAGGATCGGCTCGTCGGCGGGCTTGAGGTCGCGATTGCCGTTGATCAGCTCGACGACGTCATAGCCCTGGTTCATGCAATGCTTGATGAGCGGATAGCCGGCGAGAGCCCCGATCACGTAGAGGCCGGGCTTGGTCGTCTCGAAGCTGGGGCTGAGCCGCGGATAGGCCTCGCGGTCGGCGGTGGTGAACTCGATGCCGCAGCCTTCCACGAAGGCGCGCGGCGCGGCGGAGCCCATGCGGGCGATAATCCGGTCGCAGCGGATCCGGCGTTCGCCGTCGCGCGTGTCGAGGTCCATCCAGCCGGGCTCGACCTTGGCCGGCGTCGTCTCGGTCATCACCTCGATCCGGCCGGTATCGCGCGCCTCCATCAGCAATTTGACGTTGGCGCCCTTGGCGCGGGCGAAATCGGGGCCGCGGTTCAAGATGGTGACGACATTGCCCTGCTCGGGGTCGGCGGCCAGGCCGAGCGCGTTCTCGATCCCTGCATCGCCCGAGCCGACGACGACGATATGCTCGTCGACATATTCGCCGGGATCGTCGAGCTGGTACTGGATGTGCGGCAGGTCGGCGCCGTCGCAGCGCAGGCGGTTGGGATTGCCCTGGGTGCCGATGGCGAGGACGACATTCTCCGCCTCGACGGTGCGGCCGTTCGCGAGCGCGAGCGTAAACGCGCCTTTCTCGCCGGCTATCGCCTTGACCTCGGCGCCGAGCAGCACGTTGATCTTCTTGCCGCCGGCCCCTTCGTCCCAGGCGGCGAGGATCGCTTCGCGCTTGCCGGCGTCGAACGGCAGGTCCGAGCGCAGCACGAGCTGGCTCGGGGTCGCCATGACATGCTTGCCCTTCTGATATTTGTAGATCGTGTCGGAGAGGTGACCGGCCTTCTCGAGCAAAACGTGCGGGATTCCGAGGGCCGCGGCGCGCGCGGCGGCGCTGAGCCCGGCGGGGCCCGAGCCGACGATGGCGATGCGGTACGAAGCCGACACCCGGTCCCCCGCGAACGGCGCGCCGATGCGCCGGGCCTTGACGTTGATCAAATTGCGGCAACAATCGCAACCCCATGGGGGCAACGACACAAAGCGGATCGAAACGGCCGTCGGCGGCGACCCTGATCCTGATCGGCGCGGCTCTGATCGCGCTCGTCTCCGCCGGCATCGCTCTGACCCGCTCGGGACACGGTCCGGCGCCGGACAACCCCGCCGCGAAGGACTGGCGGGTAGTCGGCTGGGCCTATGCCCAAAGCGGCGACGCCAAGGCCTCGGCCGACGCCTATCGCAAGGCGACCGAGCTCGAGCCGGAGCGGGCGGAGAATTGGTCGTCGCTCGGCGAAGCGCTGCAGACCGCGAGCCCGAATGTCGTGCCCGAGGCCGCCGCGGCGTTCCGCAAGGCGGTCGCGCTCGACCCCGCCGATCCCCGCGCCCGCTACTTCCTGGCCGTCCAGAAGGATCTCGGCGGCGACCACAAGGGCGCGGTCGACGACTGGCTGGCCCTGCTCAGGGACACGCCGCCCGGCGCGCCGTGGGAAGCCGATATCAGACGGACGATCGAGCAGAGCGCGGCGAAGAACCATATCGACCTCGCCGGCCGGATGCCGGCGCCGGGCGCGGGCGGCACGGCGACGGCCGGCATTCCCGGCCCGACGCCGGAGCAGATCGCCTCCGCCTCCTCGATCCCGCCGGGGCAGCAGGACGCGATGGTCAAGGCGATGGTGCAAAGGCTCGAGGACCGGCTGAAGGCGAATCCGAAGGACGCCGACGGCTGGATCCGGCTGATGCGCTCGAAGGCGGTGCTGAACGATCCGGCCGGGGCCAAGGACGCGCTCCGCTCCGGCCTCGCCGCCTTCCAGGGCGACAGCGCGACCCAGGCGCGCCTCAACGGCGCCGCCGTCGAGCTCGGCATCGTTGGCGGCTGACCGCTCCCGCGGCGCGAGGATCGTCTCGATCGTCGGGACTCGGCCCGAAGCGATCAAGATGGCGCCGGTGGTCCGCGCCCTCGCCGAGCGGCCCCGGCTGCGCCAGGGCGTCGTCCTCACCGGCCAGCATGAGGGGCTGCGGCCGGGGTTCGAGGGGTTCGGCGCCGGACTCACCGAGTTGCCCTGCGACCCGCGCGGCCGAACTGCGCCGAAGCTGCGCGAGGCGCTGCATCGCCACCTCTGCGGCCACTTCCAGCGCGACCGCGCCGACCTCGTCCTCGTCCAGGGCGACACGGCGAGCGCCTTCGCCGGTGCGCTGGCGGCCGGAGACTGCGGAATTCCGATCGGGCATGTCGAAGCGGGCCTGCGCTCCGGCGACGTCCGGCATCCCTGGCCCGAGGAAGGCAATAGGATCGCCATCGACGCGCTCTCGGACCTGCTCTTCGCGCCGACCGGGCGCGCGGCGGCGAACCTGCGCGCCGACTGGCGGGCGACGGGCGAGATCCACGTCACCGGCAATACCGGTATCGACGCGCTGCTCCACGTCAGGGACCGGATCGGAGCCGTCGCGCCCTCGGCGACGATCCTCGTCACCTGCCACCGCCGGGAGAATCAGGGCGCCGCCTTCGCGCCCATCGCCGGCGCTCTGAAGCGGATCGTTCGGGAAATGGCAGTGGAGATCGTCTTTCCCCTTCACCTCAACCGCCACGTTCGCGGCGAAGCCGAGGCCTTGCTGCGAGGCGAGCCGGGCATCCGCCTGCTCGAACCGGCGAACCATGAGACGATGGTCCGGCTCATGCTCGGCGCCCTCCTCATCCTCACCGACAGCGGCGGTCTGCAGGAGGAGGGACCGGCGCTCGGCCGGCCGGTGCTGGTCATGCGCGGCACGACCGAGCGGCCCGAGGCGCTGGAGACCGGCAATGTCGCGCTGGTCGGAAGCGATCCGGAGGGGATCTTCACGGCGGTCCGCGACCTGCTTGCCGACCCGGACAGGCTCGCCCGGATGTCGCGCCCCGCCTTCCCGTTCGGCGACGGCCACGCCGCGCCGCGGATCGTCGCGGCGTGCGAGGCCTGGCTCGCGCGGCGGCGAACGCGGGCGGCTTAGGGAGTCTGCGCTCGTCCTCCCTGTGCGCGAAGCGCATGGGGAGGGGGACCTACCCACCCGCCCGCTTCAGGCGGTCGACGAGGCGCTCGCGGGCGGCGAGGACTTCCGACTGGCGCTCGATCAGCAGGTCGCGGGCGAGGAAATGGCCGGTGATCTTCAGGCCGTCGAAGATGTCGTCCCAGCCGGCCGCGGCTCCACCATCGAGGAGGAACGGAGGGAGCCGGAACAGTCGGTCGCGATAGGCGCCGGCGCCGGCGCGGCTGACCGCGCGGCCGCTCCTCGGGCTGACGAAGGCAAGGTCTTCGCGCGACCCGGTCGCGGCGCATTCGGCGAGGTCGAGGCCGAAGCCGAGCTCGGCGAGCAGCAGAAGCTCATAGCGCACCATGGCCGCCGCCCAGCCGCGCGCCGCCGGCGCCGCCTCGAGCGCCGCCAGCAGGCCGTCGAGCGCCTCGAACAGCCGCGGATAGGCCTGGCCTTCGGGCAAAGCGGTGGCGGTCAGAGCCGTCGCCCAGTCGATCGCCGCGGCGGCGAGCGGCTCGGCGAGCAAAGGCGCGCGGCTGTCGATCAGCTCGACGGCGAGCTGGGCCAATTGCTCGTCGGTCCGCGCCCGAAATTCGGCGCGGACGACGTTGCCCGGCACCAGGACGGGGCGAAGCCGCCGCGACCGGCCGCCGCGCACGTAGCCCGGCTGCATCCCGTCCGCCGGGGTCAAAGCCCTGACGATCGCGCCATGCTCCCCGTGCGGCCGGACGGCGCAGATGATCGCTCGGGTCTCGATCCGCACGCGTCAACCCGAGGGGTGGAAGTAATCGTAGATTGAGCGCGCCATCGCCCGGGAGATGCCCGGCGCCTTTTCCAGGTCCTCCAGCGCCGCGCCCTTGACCGCCTTGCCGGTGCCGAAATGCATCAGAAGGGCCCGCTTGCGGTTGGGGCCGATGCCGGGGACCTCGTCGAGCGGCGAGGCGGCCATCGACTTGGAGCGCTTCTGGCGGTGGGTGCCGATCGCGAAGCGGTGCGCCTCGTCGCGCAGGCGCTGGAGGTAGAAGAGCACCGGCGAGTTCGTCGGCAGGGTGATCTCGCGGCCGCCGGGCATGTGCATGACCTCGCGGCCGGCGTTGCGGTCCGGGCCCTTGGAGATGGCGACGACCGGCACGTCGTGGATGCCGGCGCATTCCAGCGTCTCGACCACGGCGCTCAATTGCCCCTTGCCGCCGTCGATCAGGAGCAGGTCCGGCCACTCGCCGCGGCTTCGGTCCGGATCCTCCTGTTCCAGGCGGGCGAAGCGGCGGCCGAGCACTTCGCGCATCATCGCGAAATCGTCGCCCGGGACGGTCTCGGGCCGCTTGATGTTGAAAATCCGGTACGCGTTCTTGCGGAAGCCCTCGGGGCCGGCGACGATCATCGCCCCGACCGCGTTGGTGCCCATGACGTGGCTGTTGTCGTAGACCTCGATCCGCTCGGGCGGCTCGGCGAGCTCGAACAGCTCCGTGAGCGCCCGCATGGTGCGCGCCTGGGTGCTGGTCTCGGCGAGGTGGCGGTCGAGCTCCTCCTCGGCGTTGCGCTTCGCCTGCGAGATCATCCGCACATGGTCGCCGCGCCTCGGCACCCTGAGGGTGACCTTCCTTTCGGCCCGTTCGGTGAGCGCCTCGGCGACCAGCTCCGCCTCCGGCACGTCGCGGTCCAGGAGGACCGTCTTGGGCGGCGGCACCTCCTCGTAGAATTGCATCAGGAAGCTGGCCAGCACCTCGGCCTCGGGCACGTCGTTGGTGTGGGCCGGGAAGAAGCTTCGGTGCCACCAATTGTTGCCGCCGCGGATGAAGAAGGCCTGGACGCACATCGTCCCGCCCTTGCAGGCCAAGGCGAAGATGTCGGCGTCGCCCAGCCCCTCGGCGGCGATCGTCTGGGTGCCCTGGATGAAGGTCAGCGCCCGCAACCGGTCTCGGAACACGGCGGCGAGCTCGAAGTCCATCGCCTCGGCGGCCGCGTTCATCGCGCCCGCGAGCTTCTGCTGCACCTGGGTCGACTTGCCGGCGAGGAAGGCCTTGGCGTCCTCGACCAGCTCGGCATAGCCGGCCTCGTCGATCCGCCCGACGCACGGCGCCGAGCAGCGCCGGATCTGGTAGAGCAGACACGGCCTTTTGCGGGTCGCCAGGAAGGTGTCGGTGCAGCTCCGCAGCAGGAACAGCTTCTGGAGGGCGTTCAGCGTCCTTGTGACCGAGCCCGCGCTCGCAAACGGCCCGTAATATTGCCCCTTGAAGCGCCGGGCGCCGCGATGCTTCCGGACCTGCGGGAAGCGATGGTCCTCGCGCAGCAGGATGAACGGGAAGCTTTTGTCGTCGCGCAGCAGGACGTTGTAGGGCGGCCGGTAGCGCTTGATCAGCTGCGCCTCGAGCAGCAAAGCCTCGGCCTCGGTGTTGGTGGTGACGATCTGCATCGAGCGGGTCTGCGAGACCATCCGCTGAAGCCGCTTCGACAGGCGCGCGACCTGGGTGTAGTTGGTCACCCGGTTCCTGAGCGCCCGCGCCTTGCCGACGTAGAGCACGTCCGCCTTGGCATCGAGCATCCGGTAGACGCCCGGCCGCACCGGCAGCTGCTTCAC
Organism: Sphingomonadales bacterium; assembly: GCA_034668385.1. Lineage (GTDB taxonomy): Bacteria > Pseudomonadota > Alphaproteobacteria > Sphingomonadales > Sphingomonadaceae > Allosphingosinicella. The sequence continues at coordinate 8,584 of JAXDPL010000003.1, forward strand.
CACCTTGCGGATCGCCGCCACCCCCGCCTCGAGGTCCGGCTGCTCCGCCCCGCGCACGGTATAAGCGGACTTCTCCTCGCTGAAGCGGTCGGTGGGCGGGGCGCGCTCGGTCACGGGGAGGATTTAGGGGGCCCGCCGCGATTAGGCCACAGGGGCACTGCAGACCCTGCGGCGCTGGACCCTTCATTGCCTTCCCGACTCGGCTCTGCGACCGTCGCGAATGAAACGGGGTGATCACCTGTCCCCGACGGCGGATGACGAGGAGAAGCACATGCGCGTGATGGTTCTGGTGAAGGCGACGGCGGAGAGCGAGGCGGCGGCGATGCCGGCGCCCGAGGCGTTCGAGGCGATGGGGCGGTTCAATGAGGCGCTGGTCGAGGCCGGGATGCTGCTGGCGGCGGATGGGCTGGCGCCCTCCTCGCGGGGCAAAAGGGTCGAGTTCGAAGGGGAGGCACGCAACGTGGTCGACGGGCCGTTCGCCGAGCCCGGCGAGCTGGTCGCCGGGTTCTGGATCTGGAAGGTTAAGGACATGGACGAGGCGGTGGCGTGGGTGAAACGCTGCCCCAATCCGATGCCGGGGCCGAGCGTGATCGAGATTAGGCCGATCATGGAGTTTTGCGACCTCGAGGAGAATTTCACGCCGGAGATGAAGGAAAGGCGCGAGCGGGTCAGCGAGACGCTCGCCGGCAAGCTCGGCCCCGCCGGAGCGCTCGGCGGGCTCGGCACCTGACAAAGGGGGATAGCGAGTGACTGTCCTAGCGACTCACAGGAGGTGCGATGATTGCCGCGCTGCTCGCGCTGGTGCTTGAGCCCACTTCGTCGCCGCCGCCTCGGGCGCTCGACAGGGTCGTCGCCGGGCTTGGCGGCGCCGAGCCCTGGGCGGCGATCGAGGAGGTTTCCGGCCACGGTTGCGCCGCGGTTCCCGCGCTCGTTCGGGAGCTGCGGGTGGTGAAGCCGGGGCGATACCGGCCGGGCGCGAAGCGGGGTTTCGAGGTCGAGCATGCGATGTGGGTCTATGCAGCCCTGCGACGCGTTGCCGGGCGCGATTTCTACGGGCGCGCGACGGATCGGCAGATCGCCGCCTACAGCCCGGCCGGGCGCCAGTTCCTTCGGGACAATGCGCCGCCGGGCGAGGTGAAGCCGTTCGGCCTCTGGCTATCCCACGGAATCCTCTATTTCGCGCCCGCCGCCGCCCAGCGGCAGGTCATCGCCTCCTGGCGCGATTATGCGGCCTCGAGGCAGTGCCGGGACAGCTTCGCCCCGCGCCCGCCTCCGGATTCCGGCTTGCTGACCGGGAGACTCGATTAGCGCCGGACGGGCAAGAATAACGCGCTGGATGCGCGATTCTTGCTCAAGCCTCTGCACGCTTATTCTCCACGGCTGTATAGGAATGCCATGCCCTACCCCGACGACTTCCGGCGAATCGCCCTTTCCTTCCCCGAGGCGGAGGAGAGGAGCCATAGCGGCCATCCCGATTTCCGGGTCGGCGGGAAAGTGTTCGCGACGCTGGGCTATCCGAACGCGGACTGGGGCATGGTCCGGCTGATGCCGGAGCAGCAGGCGGATTTCATCGCGCTTTCGCCGGCGTTCGAGCCCGCGCCGGGCGCGTGGGGGCGCGGCGGCAATACCCTCGTCAGGCTCGCGGAGATCGAGGCCGGGCTGCTGGAGACGGCGCTTGCGGCCGCGTGGCGGGAGCGGGCGCCGAGGCGGCTGCTCGCGGCCCACCGCCTGTAGGAGGCGCGCGCCATGCCGAGGCTGCTCAATGTGATGCCCTTCCTGCGCTGCGCCGAGATCGACTCGGCGATCCAATTCTTCACCGGCCTGCTCGGCTTCGAGATGGTCTTCCGCGAAGGCCCGTTCGCCCGGGTCTCGCGCGACGAGGTCACCTTCCTGCTGATGGGCGAGGGGGAGGCGCTGCCGACGCGCGGCGGGTTCCGCTACACGAGCTATGTGGACGTGGACGATGTCGACGCCCTCTTCGCCGAGATGAAGCCAAAGCTCGACCGCCTCCCGCCGGGACGGGTCAACCCGCCCTGCGATATGGAATACGGCCAGCGGGACTTCTCGGTGCTCGGCCCGGACGGAGACTGGATCGGCTTCGGCTCGCCGATCCGCGGATAATTCCGGGACGAGCCCCGCCTTGCCCGGCCGCGGGCGCCTCGCCATAATCGGCCCGACTCAATCGCTTTTCGGAGAGCCTGTCATGCGTATCCTCGCCGTCCTCGCCCTCGCCGCCTGCGCGGTCGCGCCGGTCGCCGCCGCCAAGGTCGATCCCAACGTCGCCATTCCCGCGCGGCAGATGGGGATGAAGCAAGTGGGGCGCACCTTCAAAGGGATCAACGACCAGCTGCACGGCGGCGCGCCGGACGCGGCGGCGGTCGCGGCCGGCGCCCGCCAGCTCGCCGACCTCGCGCGCAAGGTGCCGAGCTGGTTCCCGGCCGGCTCCGGGCCCGAGACCGGGGTCAAGACCGCCGCCAAGGCCGAGATCTGGGCGCAGCCGGCCGACTTCCATGCCAAGGCGCTGGCGCTCGCCAACGCCACCGCGGCGCTCGACCGGGCGGCGGCGAAGAGCGCCGATCCGGCCGTGCTTCAGCCTTTGGTCGCCCAGGTCGGCGGCGCCTGCAAGGCGTGCCACACTGCCTACAAGGCGCCCGAGCACTGAGCGAGCCGGCCGACGGCGCGCCCTCGGTCCGGGTCTGGGACGCGCCGACCCGGATCGTCCACTGGGCGATCGCCCTGCTCATCCCCTGGTCGTGGTGGACGGCGAGCCACGATCAGCTGGGGCGACACCGGGCGAGCGGCTACGCCCTGCTCGGCCTGCTCCTGTTCCGATTGATTTGGGGCGTGACGGGGAGCGAGACGGCGCGCTTCGCAAGCTTCGTGCGCGGGCCGCGTGCGATCGAGCAATATTTGCGCGGCGCCGCCCCCGCCCCGCTCGGCCACAGCCCGATCGGCGCGCTGAGCGTCGTCGCGATGCTGGCGGCGCTGGCGGCGCAGATCGGCCTGGGGCTGTTCGCCATCGACGAGGACGGGCTCGAGGAAGGGCCGCTCGCCCATTTCGTCAGCTTCGACACGGCGCGATGGGCGGCGGGGGTGCACCACAAGATGTTCTGGGTCGTCGTGGCGCTGGCGGCGCTGCACGTCGCGGCGATCTTCTTCTACCGGCTGGTGAGGGGGCGAAGGCTGGTCGCAGCGATGGTCACCGGGCGGACGAGGTGGGGCGGCGCCGCGCCGGTGATGGCGCCCTGGTGGCGGGCGGTAACCGTCGCGGCGGCGGCGGCCGGGATCGCCTGGTTCGTCGCGAACGGGGCGCGGCTCTAGCTTCGAAGCGCCCGTCTCAGCCGAGTCGGGTCGAACAGGGAGCGGCGCTGGTCGTCGAGCAAGCGGGCCTTGCGGGCGGGCCAGCTTCGGTCCCAGGCGGTGAAATCGGCCCGGCCGTTGCGGATCGCGGCGAGGTCGGAATCGGCCTGGCGGAGCAGGGCGCGGTCCGACTCCACGCCCCCGAACCGCTCGTCGATCGCGCCCAGCGTCGAGCGGGCGGCGGCGAGCAGCAGGCGGCGGGTCTCGCCCCGGCTGTCGCGGGCCAGCGCCACCGCCGCCTCGATGTCCGCGAGCCGCGAGTCGAGCGTGATCGGCCGATCCCCGCGCCCGCATCCCTCCGGCCGAAGCGCGCGCACGTAGGCGGCGAGGCCGGCGAGCACCTCCGGCGACGGCTGCGGGCCGTCGAACTCCTCGGCGACGAGGCCGTGGATGAAGCGTTCGAGCGCTCCGCCCGCCGGATCGCGCGAGACCTTGAGCCGCTCGCGCGGGCCGCCGAGGTCGGGGATCGGCACCGGGTTGGCGACATGGTCGCCGCGATGGCTGCTCATCAGCGAGGAGGTGACGTCGGCGGTGCCGGGCGCGCCCGACAGGCCGGGGAAGAGGAAGTCGGGATTGCCGCGGCCGTTCCTGTGGCAGGTGGCGCAGCTCATCCCCGCCCGCGCCGCCTGGCCGCCGAGCAGCAGGGGCGCCCGGAAGGCGATCCGGCCGATCGCGACCGCGCGGCGCGCCTCGGCCCCGACCGGCTCGACCAGGCATTCGGCCGGCTCGGCCGCGAGGGCGCGCTCGAGGCTGGCGGGGACCAGCCAGCGCGCCTCGCGGATCGGCACGCCCCGCCCGTCGGCGGCCGCGACCAGGGGCAACAGAAAGACGGCGCTCAGCGCGCCGGCGCGTGCCCGGCCTCGACCCATCGCCTCAGCTCGTCGGCCTCGGCGCAGCCGAAGGTGCAGCCCTGTTCGAGGCTGGCCAGCATCCGCTCGGCGCCGGCCTTGTCGCCGCGCTCGACCATGAGCTCGCCATAATATTCGCTCGCCGCGCGATGGCGCGGCGAGGCGGCGAGCGCGGCCTTATAGTAGCGCTCGGCGACGTCGTAGCGGCCGAGCTTGCGGTTGGCATAGCCCATGTAGGTGAGGATGTCCGGGTGCGGCCCGAACGCGGTGCGCGCCGCTTCGAGCGAGGCCAGCGCCGCCTCGTAGCGGCCGTCGTTGATCAGCGAGACCGCGTCGAGATAGGCGCGGTCGCCGCCATTGGCGCTGGCGAAGAGCAGGCCCGGCTTGGTCTCGAGCCGTGCCGACGGGGCGCTGGCGAGGGCGGCGGTCAAGGCCTGGATCGCGGCGCCGATGTCGGCGGCCTTGGCGCAGCTCGCATTGCATTTCTGCTGCATCTGGTTGAGCCGGTCGAGCTCCGCCTGCGCCTTGGGCTTGTCGCCGAGCTTGGTGTAGGTGATTCCGAGCTCGCGATGCGCCTGGATGAGCTCGCGGTCGGCGCGGACGGCCTTTTCGTAATGGCTGCGCGCGCCCTTGAGGTCGCCGAGGCCGGCGGCGGCGAGGCCGGCGAGGTAGTTGCTGTTGGCGTCGCTCGGAGCGACCGCGAGGACCCGGTCGAACGCTTTCTTCGCGACGTCGAACTGGTTGGCCTGGAGTGCCTCGATGCCCTTCCGATATTCGGCGGCGGCGTCATATTGCGGCGCGGACATGCTGGGCGTTGACCCGCCGCCGCCTCCCGGGGCATCGGCGAGGAGCGGCGCCGGGGCCAGGAATGCGGTCGACGCGGCGAGCACGGCGGAAAGTCGAAGACGGGCCATGATGAGCCTCCCCCTTCAGGACGCTGAACGCCGATCATAGCAGAGCGCGGCGGCGCTGCACAGGCGGCGGCGCGCATGCTAGGCCCGGGCCATGACCGGCGTCGGGGACGTCCGCCAGCCTCCAGGCTTCGAGCGCGCCGCGCAGGCCGCGCTGGGCTTGTTCGTCCTCGCCCAGCCGGTGTTCATGCCGTCGCTGGCGATCGGCGGACTCCGCGTCGTCGCCGCCGATCCGGTCTATGCCGCCGTCGCCGTCTTGCTGCTCGCGACCTTTGCCGGCGGGGTCGGGCCGCGCTGGGACCGTTCCTTCCCTCCCCTCGCCGGCTGGCTGGCCGCGATGGCGGTTTCGGCGCTGTTGTCGACCGAGCCGCGCCGGAGCGCGTTCAAGCTGGCCACCGAGATCTACCTCGTCGGCATCCCGGTGGCGGTGGTGCAGCTGGTGCGCCGCGAAGCGACGCTGAAGCGCTTGATCCAGGCCTGGCTGGCCGCCGCCGCCGGTGTCGCCGCGCTGGGCTTGCTGGCGCTCGCGCTGTTCTTCCTCGCGCCGAATCACTGGCTGCTCGATTATCTGCTGAACCCCAAAGGCACCCTGCCGCCGGGCCCCTACCCCCGCTTCAATCTGAGCTTCACCCACCCGGCCATGCTCGGACTCTACATGAGCCTCTCGATCATGATCCTGCTCGGCTGCGTACGCGCCGGCTGGGTGGCGAAGCGCCTCGCCTGGCCGCTGCTCGCCGCGATGCTGCTCACGGCGACCTTCTCGCTGACGCCGGGGCTCGGCGGCCTGTTCCTCGCGCTCGGATTGTGGGGTTGGCTGATCCGGCGGCGGGAACGGCCTTTCCTGGCCCGCGCCAGCCTGGCCGCGGGGATAGCGGCCGCGCTGGCGATGCTCGGCGCGGCGACGGTGACGCCCTACCTTCACGCGACCGCGCCCTTCCTGATCCATTTGCCCGGCGTCGGGACGCTGGCCCCGTCCGCCCGGCTGATGTTCTGGATCGACGCGGCGCGGACCTTCCTCGCTCATCCTTTGACCGGGCAGGGCATCGGCACCGATCCGGTCGCCGTGCTCTACCAGAATCCGTCCGGCGGTTGGGCCGTGTGGCACGACGCGCACCAGACCTGGCTCAGCGTCGGGGCGCAGACGGGAATCGTCGGGCTGATCGCTTTCAGCTGGCTGACCATCCACGTGGTGCGCCGGCTCGCCGCCCGGCCGTGGCCGACGCAGGGCCCCGGCGCGGTCCGCACCGCTTTGGCGATCGCCTGGCTGCAGGCCTGGCTGTGGCAGGGCCTGGTCGGCTCGTTCGAGGACGCGCGCTGCCTCTGGCTGCTGCTCGGCCTGACTCTCGCGGCGTTCAGGCTGCCGGACGATGAGGAGAGCGCCGGCTAGGCGCTCAATGCGCCTTGCCGAGGGAATCGATGGTGCGGTCGATCATCGCCCGGTCGGCCTCGGGGCCCAGGTCCTCGGCGATGAGACGGGCGGCGGCGGCGGCCGCGGCGGTGGCGGCGCGGGCTCGGACCTCGTCGATCGCGTGGCGCTCGGCGGCGGCGATCTTGTCCTCGGCCATGCGGCGGCGGCGCTCGATCAAAGCGGCGGTGTCGGCTTTGGCCTGTTCGACGATCGTCTCGGCCTCGTGCCGGGCACGCTCGAGCATCGTCGCCCGCTCGGCGTCGGCCGCGTCCGCCTTGGCCTGATACTCGGCCTTCAGCGCCTCCGCCTCGGCGCGAAGCTGAGCCGCTTCCTCGAGATGCTCGCGGATCGCCGCGATCTTGCCGTCGAGCGCGCTCGCGATCAGCGCCGGCACCCGCTTCCAGAGCAGAACGGCGAAGACGACCAGCATCGCCAGCGCGATCCACTGCGGCGCGTCGAGGCCGAAGGCGGTCGGCTCGGGATGGTGCTCGGGCGCGCCGACATGGGCGACGGCCCCCTGGTTGGGATCAGCCACGGCTCACCGCCTTGACGGCTTCGGCAGCCCGCTCCCGGGTGACTTCCAGCCCGGCGAGGCGCTGGACCATCTGCCGGGCCGCGTCGGCCGCCACCGCGTCGATTTCGGCGACCGCGGCGTTCGCCGCCTCGCGGATCCGGGCTTCGGCCGCCGCGATCGACGCGGACGTCTCGGCATTGGCGGCGCGGACCTTTTGCTCGGCGTCCTGCGCGCTGGCCGCCTTGGCTTCGTTGGCGAGCTTCAGCGCCTCGGCCCGGCTCTCGTCCATTCGGGCGCGATAGGCCGCCTCGACCGCGTCGGCCGCCTTGCGCGCGTCCTGGGCCGCGGCGAGATCGTCGGCGATTCGCAAGTCGCGCCGCTCGACGGTCGACAGGACCTTCGGAAGCATCGCTCGGCCGATGCCGAAATAGATCAGGCCGAGCACCAGCAGCAGCCAGAAGAACTGCGAAAAGGCGACGAGCGGGAGTTGGCTGAGTTGCGGCATGGGCCCCTCGAGGGGAGACGGTCACCCGTCTCGGGTCATCGGCTTAGACGACGAAAAGGATGATGATCGCCAGGGTGAAGGCGATCAGGCCGAGCAATTCGGCGGCGGCGAAGCCGATGTAGAGGCGGCCCTGCTGGCCGTCGGCGGCCGCCGGGTTGCGGATCGCGCTCTCGAGGAACGAGCCGAAGACGTTGCCGACGCCGACGGCGGCGACCCCGACCCCGATCGCCGCAAGGCCGGCGCCGATCACTTTGGCTGATGCCAGGTCCATGATGTTCTCCTTTGTGAAAGCGTTGGAAAGGCTAGTGAAGATTGACGGCGTCGTTGATGTAGAGCGAGGTCAGAAGCGCGAACACATAGGCCTGGATGGCGCAGACCAGCAGCTCGAGCGTCATCACGCCGACGATGAAGACGAACGAGAGCAGGCTGACCACCGGCCCGGTCACGCCGCCGGCGTTGATCCCCTGGACGACGAAATTGCCGAACACGTCGACCAGGATATGGCCGGCGATCATCGCCACGAACGGCCGAAGCCCGAGGCTGAACGGCCGCACCATGAACGAGATGAACTCGATCGGCACGATCAGCAACTTGAGGATGAAGGGCGTTCCGTGGGGCACGAACAGCGACAGGAAATGGAGCTTGTGGCGCCAGAAGCCCACCGCCAGAACTATCGCGAAGCTCATCACCGCCATCACGCTGGTCACGGTGAACTGGCTCGTCACGGTGAACGGCTGGGCGCCGACCAGCGCCAGCGGCATCACCCCGAGCAGGTTGGCGAACAGGAAGAACATGAAGATGGTGAACACCCAGGGGAGATATTTGCGTCCCTCGGGCCCGATGCTGCTCGACACCATCGAATCGACGAAGCCGGTCATGCCCTCGACCGCAACCTGCCAGCGGCCGGGGACGAGCTGGCGCTTCATCCCGCCGAGCATGAACAGCCAGATCAGCGCCAGGACGACGATCATCCACAGCGCGCTGTTGGTGAAGACGAACGGGCTCCCGTCCAGATTCCCGAACAGCGGGTTGATCTGGAACTGATGCATCGGATCGATTTTAGCGCTCGCCGCCACTCTCGTCTTTCCCTCGGGGCCCGCTTGGGCCCTGCTTCGAAATCTTCCAAACTTCCCACCCGGCGGCACCGAACCCGAGGACCAGCATCGCCAGCACCACCCAGCGGGTCCCGATCAGGCGATCGATGAACCAGCCGATCAGAGCGCTCCCGGCCGGGTAGGTGACCAGGACGGACAGGACCCGCATCCCCGGATCCTGAGCGCCGCCCGCGAAGCTCTTGCCGCCGGTCCGCCGCGCTTCCGCCCGCCGCGCCTGATCGAGCCGCTCGTCGAGCGAGCTCAGCCGCGCGTCCCGGGGAAGCTCGGGGTCCTCTTGAGGCTCGTTTTCCGCCATGCCGTCTGTCTTCCATGTGCGGCCGCGCCTTCGCAAAAGCGCTTTCGCATAAAGGGCGTGGGACATGCCGGCGAACGAACCCGCCGAGGCGCCGCCCCTTTAGGAAGGGGGGCGGGGGGTGTCAACAAGGGGAGCGGTCCTCCCCTCGATTTCGAGGGGAGGGGGGCCATGCGAAGCATAATGGAGGGGCTTCTTTGAAAACGAAGGGCCCCTCCACCGCGCTACGCGCGGTCCCCCTCCCCCGGAAATCCGGGGGAGGATTTTCTTACCCGCAATAGCCGGGCAGCGGGATCGGGGTGTTGCCGTCGCGCTGGCGCCAGACGCCGTCGGGGAGGCGGTAATATTGGCCGGAGCCGACCTTGGTTCGGAACAGTTCGCACGCCGTGGTCGCCGCGACCTCCTCGATCTTGGCGCCGCGCTTGGCGGCGAGGTCGGTATAATAGGCCCGGCGCTTGATGTTGACCGAGTCGACCTGCGAGCGGAGCGCCGCCGAGGCCGAGCCGACCACGCCGAGATAGCCGTCGGCCTGCTCGCCGGCCTGGCCCGAGGCGCGAAGCTCGGCGGCGGCGTCGCCCTGCATCGCATAGGCGACGCTGGCGCCGGCGGTCATTGCGGCCACGGTGATGCCGGCGGCCCAGATCAGCTTTGGGATCAGCTTCAGTCGGCGGCTCATGTCAGAACACTCCCGGGTTCTTGTCGATCAGCTCTTTCACGTCCTGCTGGAGGCGAACGACGACCTCCTGCCGGATATTGATGTTGAGGTTGATCTCGATCGGCTTGTCCGGAGCGCTCACCTGAACGCAGCCGGAGCCGGCGAGAGCCACCGGTGCAACCAGGAGGAGCTTCGCCCGCCTCATCGCACCCTGCGTCGCATCGGGGCGCAGTCCCGTCAATATCAGGGATGTCATCGCACTTTCTCGCTTTCCTCAGGCTGAACGGTCCGGGTCGTGGTCGGCTTGTCGCGGAGCATCTGCGGCAAGACGGACTGGAGGAGGTTGGTCGGGTCGCGAAGCGAGCGCGCGGTGCCGATCACGGCGCGGAACGGGCCGCGCACGGTGATGGTGAACTTGAACGGGATTTTGGCGAGCTGGGTCAGAGCGCGGTTGGCGACCATGCCCTTGAGCCCGCCCCCCGGAGTCGCGGCGACGGACGGGTCGCGGGCGATGCCGTTCAATTCGATGCCGGCGACGAATTCGCCGTCCAGATAGCCGTTCAGGACCACCGCCAGCCGGTCGTAGCGAAGCGACTTCAGGGCGTCGAAGGCGAGCTTGCCATAGACGCCGAGCTGCTTGTCGGTGAGCTCGCCGATATAGGAGAGCGTGCCGCCCTCGGGCCGCGCGATCAGCCTTCCCTCGAGGATGCGTCCGCCTTTCTCGTCGAAGATCATCGGTACGATTCCGTCGAACGTGCCGGTCGCGGAGATGTTGGAGAATTCCATCTGCTGGACGAAGCGGGCGGCGTCCATGCCGGTGACCCGGAAGGTGAGGTGCTTTGCGGAGGGCTTCGAGAAATCGAGCACCGTCTCGTCGAGCGCCAGCTCGCCGCCGGCGAAGGGCCAGCGGCCGCCTTGGACCCGCACCTTGAGGTCGGGCAGCAGCTGGTAGCGGATTCGGCCGTCGAAAACGTCGATGCCGGTGCGGACCGCGCCGATTTCGGCGAGCTGGCCCGGCGCGGTGACGAGGCCGAGCAGGTCGGTGAAATGGACCGTCGTCGTCAATTTCTCCACCGGCCCGAAGCTGGCCGCGAGGTTCATGTCCTTCGTCGTGAAGGTGCCGGTGCTGCGCGTGCCGGCCGAATCCCAGTCGATCTCGCCTTGGCCCGACACGGTCCCGTCGACCAGCGCGACCACTCCGGTGGTGAGCCGGGTCAGCTGCTCCGGCTGGTAGGCGGGGTCGAAGCGGATGCCGGGGACGTCGATCAGCGCCCTCCCCGCCCCGGTCGCCAGCGAATGGGCGAGATCGACATTGCCGACGAAGGCGCCGGTGTCGGGATCGACCAGCTTGCCGGTGGCGGCGATCCGGTTGTCGGCGAGGGTCAGGCGGACGTCCTTCGCGGCGAGCGGATTGAAGCGCGGCGGATCCTGGACGTCGAGCACCCGCATCGCCCCGGTCAGCGCCAGCCGCGAATCGCGATAGGCCCAGTCGCCCTCGCCACCGGCGACCCGCAGCGGCACCGCGGCGAGCTTGCCCGACAGGCCCGAATAGGTGCCGGCGACGCCGCGGCCGAAGCGACCGGACAGGCGGGCGATGTCGAGCCGGTTCGCCGCCTCGGCGGGCCCGAGCCGGACGGCGAGGCCGGTGGCGGTGAAGTCCGCGCCGGCGAGGCCGAATTGCAGGCGCTCGGCGGCGATCGCGGCCGGGCTTCGGCCGAGCGTTCCGGCGAAACGCGGCGAGGCGATCGCGCCTCCCCCGGCGACCCGGCCGCCGGGCGAGCGCCAGAGCAGGCCGGGCCCCGTGGGGCAGAGCGCCAGGCGCGCCGGTCCGAGCCGCAGCGTCCCGGTCTCGAGGGCGCGGAAGCTGGTGGGCGTGCAGCGGGCATTGAACACGAAGCTGCCGCCCGCGCCGATCCGGCCGCTGACGGGAAGGACGAGCCCCCGCACCCGGCCGCCGGAGAAGGGCCCGTCCATCGTCGCCACGGTCTCGATCCGGGTCGCGCCGGCGGCGGCGGTGAACTGGATGTCGGCAAGCGCCAGCCGCGCCGCCCCCGCCGCGTAGGGCGCGATTCGTCCCCGTCCCTCCAGAGGCGCCCGCGGCGAGGCCTGGCGGAGCGCGAAGCGGGCATCGGGCAGACCGCCGCCGCCGGTGGCGAGAGTGCCGTCCAGAGCCAGTCCGCCGCCCGGCCAGGTATAGCGCGCGCCGGTGAGTGAGAGGTGCTCGCCACCCGCCGACGCCGTGTCCAGCCGGACGAAGCGGACTCCGCCGCGGCCTCCCTCGACGGCCAGGCGGATGTCGGCGCTCGCGTCGAACCGGCGAAGAGCGCCGGCGACGGCCTTGCGCCAGGCCTCCGCCACCGGCTCGACCGGGGTGCCGCGCGCCGACGCGAGGGCGGAGAGGATCGGGGCGGCGAAAGACGGCGGTGCCGCGACTCCCGCGGCGTGGGCGGCCACGGCGGTGACCAGCCGGCCGTTCCTCAGCGACAGCGAATAGACTCCGTTCACCCGCGTGCTGCCGGCGGCGAAGCCGCCGGTGTGGACCTGGGCGGCCGTGAGATCGGCATGGCCGCGCGTGTCGCGAAGCCCGCCGGCGAAGGAAAGGTTGCCGCCGACCGAATCGATATGATGAAGGCCGGCCCGTGCCTCGGTCAGCGCCACCCGCGCCTCGCCACGCCAGGCGGTGAGCGAGGCCGACAAGGTGGCGCCAAGCCGCGCCTCGGCCCGGCGGATGACGAGATTGCCGCCGCAGGCGAGGCTCTCGAAGCGCGCCGGGCCGGCGACGCTCGGCTGCAGGGTCTCGGTGGCGACGTTCCACAGCGCCTTGGCCGCCACCATTTCGCAGCCGCCGACGCTGAGACGCGGCGCCGACACCGCCATCCGCCCCTCGAAGCCGCTGGCGAGATTGCCCTTGCCTTCCAGCGCCGCCCCGATCCGCCCGCCCGGCGTATCGATGCGGACGGCGGCGTCGGCGAGGTCGACATTCTGATCGGGCAGGCGGAACGGCGCGCCGCTCGGCTTGGGAAGCAATTTGTCGAGCTCACCGAAGCGCAGCCGGCCTCCCTCGACGCGGCCGTAGAGACGCACGCCCCGCGCGGTGACCAGCGAGACCCGCGGCTTGCGGAAGCCCCAGCTGAGGCGGATCTCGACCCAGCGGGCGGTGAGGTCCGGATGCGCCGGGTCGCCGATGACGAGATTATCGAGCCGCTGGACTCCGAAGCCGAGGCGGCGGACGGTGTAGGTCGCCCGCACGCCGCGCCGCGCCAGCTCGCGGTCGACATAGCCGGCGGCGATGTCCTTGCGCTCCAGCCACAGGATGAGCAAAGCGGCGAGCAGCAGACCGGCCAGAGCGAGCGCGATCCATCGCCCCACCCGCCGCCGCGCTCTCGGTTCCATCGCCTCGTCCACCGTTCATCAAACCTTCGCGGCCGCGATCCCGTTCCGCCTCCGTCACCTTCTTCGCCGCGCCGCGCAAGCGGTTTGCCTCGGGCGGCGGCCCGGCTTAATCGTCACGCATGGGGCATGTGGTTGAGAATGCGAGCGGCCATCGATCGCGCCTGAGGAAGCGCCTGTTCGAGGGCGGGCCGGAGGCTCTGCACGAGCACGAGCTGGTCGAATATCTGCTCGCCCTCGCTTTGCCGCGGCGCGACACCAAGCCGCTGGCCAAGAAGATGATCGCCGATTTCGGCGGCTTCGCTCAGCTCCTCTCCGCCGACGCCGACACGATCATGCGCCGCTGCCAGGTGAGCGAGAACGTCGCAGGCGCGATCAAGATCGCCCAGGCGACCGCGGTCCGCTTCCTCAAGAGCGAGGTGACCGGCCGTAAGGTGCTGGGCAGCTGGCAGGCGCTGATGGACTATCTCGCCGTCGACATGGGCTTCCTACCGATCGAGCGGGTTCGGGTCCTCTACCTCAACGCCAAGAACGTCCTGGTCCGCGACCTCGTCCTGTCGGAAGGGTCGGTCGACGAGGCGGCCGTCTATGTGCGCGAGGTGATACGCGGCGCGGTCGACAGCCACGCCACCGCGATGATCCTGGTCCACAACCATCCGAGCGGCGATCCGCAGCCGAGCCAGGCCGACATCCGCCTCACCCGCGAGATCATCGAGGCCGCCCGCCCGCTCGGAATCCAGGTCCACGACCACGTCATCGTCGGCGCGACGAAGAGCTACAGCCTCAAGCAGATGGGCCTGATCTGATTCCCCTCTCCCTTGAGGGGAGAGGGGAAATGCTTACCTCCCGCCGCGATTGCGGCAGCTGTCGCGGACGGTGCGCGAGCAGGCCGGGTAGGCGCGGGCCGGCTCGTAGGGGCCGCCCTGGCCGGTATAGCCGGTCGACGACGCGGCGGCGGCGGCGCCGAGGCCCCAGCCGCTGTCGCCGGTCGCGGCCGTGCTGGCGGTCGCGCGGCAGGCGGCGCGAGCCTGTTTGGCGGCGCGGCTGGTATGCCGGGCGGCGGGGGCGCAGCGCGCGTGGGCGTCGGTCTGGGCGGTCGCCGTCGTCCCCATTTCGGGATTGCCGACGCCCATCGTCGCGGCGCCGTTCTGGCCGGCGCTGGTCGCTTCCTGGCCGGTGCCGGTCATGCCCGGCTTGGCGACGTCGGCGCCGGGAGGAGTCGTCTGGGCGAAAGCGGGGACGGCCAAGATCATCGCGGCGCCGAGCAGGAAGGGCCTGAGCATCGATGCTTCTCCTGTGCTTGTTTCGAAGGGGTCGCGCCTAGAACGAGGCGCCGCCCCCGCCCGTTCCACACCCGTCGCGGCCGCAGTCGCGCCATGTTAGAGTCGGCGGCGATGATGCTGGACCGGAGACGCCTGTTGCTCGGCGCGGCCGCGAGCCTGACCCTGCCCGGCTGCGGGCGGAGCGAGCCGGCCCCCGCGCCCGCGGCCGCCGCGACGGGCAAGGCGGCGCGGCTGATCGCCGCCGCCCGCTCCCAGATCGGCGTCACCCTCCGCTACGACCCGGCTTACACCGTGCTTCCCTTCCCCGGCGGAGACGTTCCGCGCGCGCGGGGCACCTGCACCGACGTCGTCATACGGGCCTATCGCGACGCCCTCGGGCTCGACCTCCAGGCGCTGGTCAACGCCGACATGCGCTCGGCGTTCGGCGCCTATCCCCACCTCTGGGGCCTCACGGCCCCCGACCCCAACATCGACCACCGCCGGGTTCCCAACCTCAGGACCTGGCTCTCCCGCCACGGCGCGGCGCTGCCGATCCCCGCCGACCCGCGCGGCTGGCGGCCGGGCGACATCTTCACCTCGCTGATCGGCGGCCACGGCACCCATATCGGCCTCGTCTCGGACGGGCGGGGGGCCCGGAGCCCGCTGATCGTCCACAATATCGGCGCCGGCGCCCGCGAGGAGGACGCCCTGCTCGACTGGCCGATCACCGGCCGCTACCGCTGGGCGCTCGGCTGACTCCAGCCCCGATTGTCGCGCCGCGCACCGCTTGCTATCGCGCCGGCGATCCCCCGAAAGGCGCCCGATGATCACCCGCTAGGCCCGCCCGCAGATGAGCAGCATCTGGGCGGCCGAGACCCGCTTCCGGATCTGGTTCGAGATAGAGGCGCACGCGCTCGACGCGATGGCCGACCTCGGCATCGTGCCCCGAGAAGCGGCGCAGGCGGTCTGGGACCGCGGCGCCTTCGAGACCGAGCGGATCGACGCGATCGAGGCGGAGGTGAAGCACGACGTCATCGCCTTCCTGACCAACGTCGCCGAGCATGTCGGGCCCGAGGCGCGCTTCCTCCACCAGGGCATGACCAGCTCGGACGTGCTCGACACGGCCCTCGCCGTCCAGCTGAGCCGCGCCGCCGACATATTGATCGACGACGTCGACCAGCTGCTCGCGGTGCTGAAGCGCCGCGCCTACGAGCACAAGCTGACCCCGACCATCGGCCGAAGCCACGGAATCCACGCCGAGCCGGTCACCTTCGGCCTCAAGCTCGCTTTCGCCTATGCCGAGTTCGCCCGCGCCCGCGCCCGGCTCGTCGCGGCCCGCGCCGAGGTGGCGACGGCGGCGATCTCCGGAGCGGTCGGCACCTTCGCCAACGTCGATCCACGGGTCGAAGCCCATGTCGCGGCGAAGATGGGCCTCGCGATCGAGCCGATCTCGACGCAGGTGATCCCGCGCGACCGCCACGCCATGTTCTTCGCGACCCTGGGCGTCGTCGCCTCGTCGGTCGAGCGGCTCGCCACCGAGATCCGCCACCTCCAGCGCACCGAGGTGCTGGAAGCCGAGGAATATTTCGCGCCCGGCCAGAAAGGCAGCTCGGCGATGCCGCACAAGCGCAACCCGGTGCTGAGCGAGAATTTGACCGGCCTCGCCCGGATGGTGCGCGGCTACGTTACCCCGGCGCTCGAGAATGTCGCCCTGTGGCACGAGCGCGACATCAGCCACTCCTCGGTCGAGCGCTACATCGCCCCCGACGCGACGGTGACCCTCGACTTCGCCCTCGCCCGCCTCACCGGCGTGATCGACAAATTGCTCGTCTATCCGGAGCGGATGCGCCGGAACCTCGACCAGATGGGCGGCCTCGTCCACTCGCAGCGCGTGCTGCTCGCTTTGACCCAGGCCGGCGCCAGCCGCGAGGACGCCTACCGCCTCGTCCAGAAAAGCGCGATGAAGGTCTGGGAAAGCGACGGCACCCTGTCGCTCCTCGACCTCCTCAAGGCCGACCCCGAGGTCACCGCCCTCCTCCCGCCCGCCAAGCTCGAGGAAAGCTTCGACCTCGCCTACCATTTGAAGCACGTCGACACGATCTTCGAGCGGGTATTCGGAGCGGAAGCGTCACCCCGGACCTGATCCGGGGTCCAAGTTCCTCTTCCATCCTCTGTGTGGGAAATCGGGGACAGCTACCAGTTTCGAAAAGGGGGGCAGCTAACGGATTTCGGACTGGGCATGACGGGAGGCCTGAAATCGGTAGTTGTCCTCGAATTTTGAAAGGGTGTTTCAGGCTAGAAAAGGGATCAATCATATTAAGCCCGCCTCTGAACTTGGCCTAGCCCTCCGGAGGGCGTGTGAGCTTTTCGGTGTGCAAAGAGAACTTTCCTACACGCCTAGGTTTATGCTTAGCTGGTCGGATGGACCAGAACCACACCCGACTCACTCCCGAGGCGGCGACCGATGTGCCCGCCTCTCCCCTTCACCCTGAATCGGAACGTCCGCGGGACTCGGCCTTCGCCGAGCCACCGCTCGTTTCCGATTGCCTCGGCGATGCCCTCGCCGACCGGATCGCCGATACGATGGAGGAAAGCTTCCCGCCCGGCTCGCGCAAGCCGCGGCACGACGGCTTCACGCCGGAGAAGATCGGTGTCTTTCTCCGCGACCTCGCCGCCTCCGGGGTGGTCGAGCATGCCGCGGCCGCGGCCGGCCTTTCCGCCTCGGCCGCCTACGCCTTCCGCAACCGCCGCCAGGGGCGCGCCTTCGCGAAGATGTGGGACGCGATCCTGGTCAACCGTGCCCGCGCCCGCCTCGCCTCCGAGCTGCAGGGCCGAGCGATCGCCGGCTGCGTCAGCGTCCGCAAGCGCGACGGCGAGGTGGTCGGCGAATATCATTATTACGACAACCGTCTCGCCATAGCCCTTCTCACCCGCCTCGACCGGCTCGCCGAACGCGAGGCGGCGAGCGAAGCGCATCTGCGCGCCCTCTCGGAGGACATGGACGAATTCATCAACTGCCTGGCTCAGGGCGGGGATGCCGACGCCTTCGTCGAGGCGCGGCGGCCCAGGGAACCGGAGGCGCCGCCGACGCCGCCAGTGCCGCCGCCCGACGACGATCCCGAGCTCACCCGGTTCGCGCGGCTCGCCGGCTGTCCCGACTATCGCGGCGTCGATCCGATGGAGATCGAAGTTCTCGATCTGAACCTTGCCGAGAAGGAGAATTGGGGCGCCGACCAGTGGGTCCGCGCCTATCGCAGCGGGTTCATGGTCTGGCTGGCCATGACGGAGGAGGAGCGTGGCGCTTCCACCGGGTCCGGCGCGGCCCTGGAATATTATTTCCGGCGAAAGGCGGCCCGTGCTGCGTCGAGGCTGTTTCCCGGAGAGGCGCCGCCCACCGCCGAGGAGGCCGCGACAATCCCGACCGACGACCTCGATCCGGAGTGCCTCGATCTGTGGTCCGAGGAGCAGCTCGCTCGCGCCGCTCGCAGCGGCTTGCTGAGCTGTCTTCCGCGGGAATTCTGGGATGCGCTCGTCGACGACGAGGCGGCCGAAGAGGAGGAAGAATGACCGCCTCTCGGCAAGTCTCAACTTCCTCAACTTATTTCGCCTCGGAGCCGCGGCGCCGAGCTCACACCGCCTTTCGGAGGGGGGCGCCGAGTCCTATCTGCACGGCACAGCAGCAGGAGCCCGCCGATGGCCGACCTTTCCCGATTCCCGATCGCCCGCCGCTGGCCGGCCGAGCGTCCCGACCGGCTCCAGCTTTATTCGCTGAACACGCCCAACGGGGTGAAGGTCTCGATCATGCTCGAGGAGACCGGCCTCGCTTACGAGCCGCACCTCGTCGATATCGGCAAGAACGAGACCTGGACCCCCGAATTCCTGTCGCTGAACCCCAACGGCAAGATCCCGGCGATCCTCGACCCGGACGGGCCCGGGGGCAAGCCGCTCGCCTTGTTCGAATCGGGCGCGATCCTGCTCTACCTCGCCGACAAGACGGGGCAGCTCCTGCCGGCCGATCCGGCGCGGCGCTGGGAGGCGATCCAGTGGGTCTTCTTCCAGATGGGCGCGATCGGCCCGATGTTCGGCCAGGTCGGCTGGTTCAACCGCTTCGCCGGCAAGGCGATCGAGGACAAGAGGCCGCTCGAACGCTACGTCGCCGAGTCCCGCCGGCTGCTCGGGGTGCTCGAAACCCGGCTGGAGGGCCGCGACTGGATCATGGACGATTATTCGATCGCCGACGTGGCGACGCTCGGCTGGGTCCGCAATCTCGTCACCTTCTACGAAGCGCGGGATCTGGTGGAATTCGATTCGCTCGCCCGAGTCCCGGCCTGGCTCGAGCGCGGCCTTGCCCGCCCGGCCGTTCAACGCGGCCTGCAAATCCCCTCGCGCGGCGGATAAAAGCCCAGCAGCACAAGCACTTGCGCTGCGACGACGGGTCGTGCACTGTGCACTGACGGGATGGGGACAACAGCATGATCCGCAGGTATTTTCTGCAGCTCGCCGCTTCGGCGGCGGCGTTTCCGGCATTTGCCGCTCGGGCTCAGGCGCCCGCGGCCGCGGCGCCCCAGCACGCCCCGGGGGCGCGGACGGTCGAGGATTTCGCCGCCCTCCCCTTCATGGAAAGGCCTTCGCTCTCACCGGACGGGACCAGGCTGGCGGCGAAGCTGGCGGTCAAGGGCGTGCAATATTTCGCCATTCTCTCCGTGTTCGGCGATGCCAAGCCGGCGCTGGTCGCGGCCGGCAAGAACGACATCAACTGGTGGCGCTGGGTCAATAACGACTGGCTGATCCTCGGAGTCGCCGCCGTCGACACCGTGGACGGAGTCGATTTCTACGTCCGCCGCACCATCGGCGTCTCGGCCGACGGAAAAACGTTGAACCAGATCGCCCGCGACGCCGGCGAGGGCGCCGACGACGTGCTGTGGATCGCCGCGGACGGGACGCCGCGCATCCGCCTCGCCGTCCAGCGCTCGGTCTATTACGACGAGGAAGGCTTCTGGCCGGAAGTGGTGGAGGCCGACGTCTCCAACGGCCGCACCCAGACGGTGCAGCGGCCGCAGGAGGGCGTCACCGACTGGTATGCCGACGGCGCGGGCACCATCCGGGCCGGAGTCGGCTACACGGCCGAGGGACGCAACCAGCAGCTCCTCTACCGCGACCGCGACGGCACCAACTTCCACGTCGCCGACCGCGCCAACACCCGCAAGAGCGAGCATCTCGTCGTCCCGGTCCTGTTCCTGCCCGAGCCGGGCCAGGCGCTTGCGGTCGAGGATCCGGACGGCTTCGATGCCGTCTACAAGCTCGACCTCAAGACCATGGCCCTGGGCGAGAAGGTGTTCGGCGTCACCGGCTACGACGTTTCCGGGATCGTCACGGACCCCGCGAGCACGAAGCTGCTCGGCGTGCGCGTCGACGAGGAGGCGCCCCGAACGCACTGGCTCGACCCGACCCTCGCCGAGATCCAGGCGGCGATCGACAAGTCGGTGCCCGACCGCCGGGCCCACATCCTCTCGATGTCGCGCGATACCAAGCGCTTCCTCGTCCACGTCGCGGCGAGCGACCGGCCGGGCGCTTATTATTTCTTCGACATCGACGACGGGCGCCTGCTGCGCCTCGCGTCCGTCAACGAGCATGTGGCGCGCGGAAATCCGGTGAGGACGATCCGCTTCAAGGCGCGCGACGGCCTCGAGATCCCGGCCGTGCTTACCCTCCCGGCCGGCAAGGAGGCCAAGGCGCTGCCGGTGGTGGTGATGCCGCACGGCGGGCCGTTCGCGCGCGACGACGAGGAATGGGATTTCTGGGCGCAGTTCCTCGCCGAACGCGGCTATGCCGTCGTCCAGCCCAATTTCCGCGGCTCCTCGGGCTTCGGCAGCGCCTTCGCCTCGAAGGGACGCGGCCAATGGGGTCTCGCCATGCAGGACGACCTCAACGACGCGCTCGCCGAGCTCGTCCGCCAGGGCATCGCCGATCCCAAGCGGGCGGCGATCTTCGGCGGCTCCTACGGCGGCTATGCGGCGCTGAGGGCGGCGCAGCGCGACGGCGCGCTCTACCGCTGCGCCATCTCCTTCGCCGGGGTCTCGGACCTCGGCGCTCTGATCCGCTACGATTCGAGCTTCCTCAACAGCGGCGCGGGCCGCGACTGGCTGCGCAACCAGGCGCCCGACCTCAAGAGCGTGTCGCCGATCAACTTCGCCGAGCAATTCTCGACTCCCGTCCTCCTCGTCCACGGCAAGGCCGACAAGCGCGTGCCCGTCAAGCAGTCGCGCGAGATGGCGGACGCGCTCAAGAAGGCCGGCAAGGACGTGCGCTACGTCGAGCAGCCGCTCGGCGACCATTTCATGTCGCGCGAGGAGGACCGCGTCGCTTTGCTGCGCGAGGTCGAGGCCTTCCTGAAGCAGTACAACCCGGCTGCGGATGCTCGCTGGGGCCGAGAACCCGCGGCCAGCCCCTTTCCCAGACGATGCGGTCGATCAGCATCACCCGGCGCGTGTTGACCGGCTCGCCCGGCCGGCGCGTGTCGATCGCGTGGTAGACGATCCAGTCGCGCCCGGCCCGGTCGGTGGCGAGGCTGTTGTGCCCCGGCGCGAGCCAGCGCCCGCGGGCGGCGAGGATCGGCGCCGGCGCCTTCTCGAACGGCCCGGCGGCGCGGCGCGAGCGGGCGACCATCACCGCGTAATGGGCGTCCTTCCCGCAGCAATTGTTGCCCGAATAGAAGAGGTAATAGAAGCCGCCGCGGCGGACGACCCAGCCGCCCTCGACCAGCTCTTGATAGGCCTTGCCCTTCTGCGGCGGCACCAGGTCGATAGCTGCGCTGCCCGGTGCGAACGACGTCCGGTCCGGCGCCAGCTCCCGGACCTTGATCGGCTGGAAGCCCGAGCCCCAGTAGAGCAGCCTTTTGCCGGTCGCCGGATCGTCGAACGCCATCGGATCGATGTTGACGAACCCTTCGCCGCACTGGAGCGGATGGCCGACGTCGGCGAACGGCCCCTCGGGCCGGGTCGCGGTGGCGACGCCGAGGCAGAGGCCGGTCTTCGGACCCGAGGCCGGCGGATCGGGCTCGGCCGAGTAATAAAGGAAGTAGCGGCGCTCGTGACTGACGACGTGCGGCGCCCAGAAATTCCAGGTGCGGCCCGCCCAGGCGGGCTTCGCGGGAAGCGCGTCGCCGAGCCACTGCCAGTTCACCAGGTCGCGCGACCGGGCGACCTGGATGTTGACCTTCCGGCCGTCCCGCTCGCCCTGGGTCGCATAAGCGTAATAGAATCCGTCCGGCGCCTTCAGTACCGCCGGATCGGGGAAATCGGCGTCGAGCACGGGGTTGGTGAAGGTGGCCGCCCGTGGCGTGGCGGCGGTGAGCAGCAGGGCAAGAAACGGAAGGATCGCGCGCATGCTTCCAGCATAGCGGCGGTCGCGGCAGTGAGAAGCCCTGCCTCAGGAGTCGAAGAGGCCCTTGAGCTTGGAGAAGAAGCTCTTGCTCTCCGGGCATTCGTCGCCGGTCTCGGTGCAGCGGAACTCCTCGAGCAGCTCGCGCTGGCGGGCGGTGAGCTTGGTCGGGGTCTCGACCTCGACCTGGATGACCATGTCGCCGTGGCCGCGGCCGTTGAGGACCGGCATTCCGGCGCCGCGGATTCTGAGCTGCTTGCCGGACTGGATTCCGGGCGGGATGCGGACCTCGTGCTTGGCGCGGTCGAGCCCGGGCACTTCGAGGCTGCCGCCGAGCGCCGCCAGAGTGATGCTGACCGGGCAGCGGGCGAACAACGTCGTCCCCTCGCGCTGGAAGATCGCATGCCGGGCGAGATGGACGAAGATGTAGAGGTCGCCCGACGGACCGCCGCGCACCCCGCTCTCGCCCTCGCCGGAGAGCCGGATTCGGGTCCCTTCGTCGACTCCGGCGGGGATCCGGACGGTCAGCGAGCGCTGCTTCTCGACCCGGCCGTCGCCGCGACAGCGCTCGCACGGATCGGCGATCGTCTCGCCGACTCCGCGGCACGAGGGGCAGGTCCGCTCGACGACGAAGAAGCCCTGCTGGGCGCGAACCTGGCCGCGGCCGTGGCAGGTGGTGCAGCCGCGCGCCTGGGTGCCGGGCTTGGCGCCGCTGCCGTGGCAGGGCTCGCACTGGACGCTGGTATCGAGGCGGAGCTCGACTTCCTTGCCCCGATAGGCTTCGTCGAGGCTGATCTCGAGGTCGTAGCGAAGGTCCGAGCCGCGCATCACGTTGGAGCGGCGGTCGGCCTGGGCGCCGTTCATGAACTCGCCGAAAATGTTCTCGAAGATGTCGCTGAACGAGCCGAAATCCTGAGCCCCGCCATTGCCGCCGAAGCCGCCGTTCCGGAAGGCTGCGTGGCCGAAGCGGTCGTAGGCGGCCCGCTTCTGCGGGTCCTTGAGGCAATCATAGGCCTCGCTGATCGCCTTGAACTTCTTCTCCGCTTCCGGGCAGCCGCCGTTGCGGTCCGGATGGCATTCCATCGCCAGCCGGCGGTAGGCGGATTTCAGGGTCCGCTCGTCGGCCGAGCGGTCCACCTGAAGCAGCGCGTAATAATCCGTCTCAACCATCAAAGCCCTCTCCCCTTCAGGGGAGAGGGTTGGGAGAGGGGACTGTCGAAGACCACCTCACAACCCCCTCTCCCCGGCCCTCTCCCCTGAAGGGGAGAGGGAGGGGTCGTCCTCAGCCCTTGTTTTCGTCGTCGACCTCGGAGAATTCGGCGTCGACGACCTCCTCGCCGCCACCGGCCTCGGCGCCTTCGCCGGCCGCGCCGGCTTCACCGGCTCCAGCCGCCGCGCCCGCGGCCTGCTCCTTCTCGTAGATCGCCTGGCCGAGCTTCATCGCGACCTGGGCGAGGGCCTGCGCCTTGGCCTTCATCGCCTCGACGTCGCCGCCCTCGATCGCCGACTTGGTCTCGTCGATCGCCGCCTGGATCTCGGTCTTCAGCGACTCGTCGACCTTGTCGCCATGCTCGACGAGCTGCCGCTCGGTCGAATGGACGAGCCCTTCCGCGTTGTTCTTCGCCTCGGCCGCCTCGCGGCGCTGCTTGTCCTCCTCGGCGAAGCGCTCCGCTTCCTGCACCATCTTCTCGATGTCGCTGTCGGAGAGGCCGCCCGAGGCCTGGATGCGGATCTGCTGCTCCTTGCCGGTGCCGCGATCCTTGGCCGAGACGTTGACGATGCCGTTGGCGTCGATGTCGAAGGTGACCTCGATCTGCGGCACGCCGCGCGGCGCCGGCGGGATCCCGACCAGGTCGAACTGGCCGAGCAATTTGTTGTCCGCGGCCATCTCGCGCTCGCCCTGGAAGACCCGGATGGTCACCGCATTCTGGTTGTCCTCGGCGGTCGAATAGGTCTGCGACTTCTTGGTCGGGATGGTCGTGTTGCGGTCGATCATCCGGGTGAAGACGCCGCCCAAAGTCTCGATGCCGAGGCTGAGCGGGGTGACGTCGAGCAGCAGCACATCCTTGACGTCGCCCTGGAGGACGCCGGCCTGGATCGCCGCGCCCATCGCCACCACCTCGTCGGGGTTGACGCCGGTGTGCGGCTCCTTGCCGAAGAAGTCCTGAACCACCTGCCGGACGCGGGGCATGCGGGTCATGCCGCCGACGAGGACGACCTCGGCGATGTCCTTGGCGGCGACTCCGGCGTCGGCCAGCGCCTTCTTGCAGGGATCGAGCGTGCGCTTGATCAGCTCCTCGACCAGCTTCTCGAGGTCAGCGCGGCTGAGGCTCTTCACCAGATGCTTCGGCCCGTTCTGGTCGGCGGTGATGAAGGGCAGGTTGACCTCGGTGGTCTGCGCCGAGCTCAATTCGATCTTGGCGCGCTCGGCCGATTCCTTGAGGCGCTGAAGCGCGAGCCGGTCGCCCCTGAGGTCGATCCCCTCCTGCTTCTTGAACTCGTCGGCCAGCCAGTCGACGATCTTGGCGTCGAAATCCTCGCCGCCGAGGAAGGTGTCGCCGTTGGCCGACTTCACCTCAAACACGCCGTCGCCGATCTCGAGGATCGAGACGTCGAACGTGCCGCCGCCCAAATCGTAGACCGCGATCGTCTTGCCGTCCTGCTTCTCGAGCCCGTAGGCGAGCGCCGCCGCG
>JAXDPL010000004.1:0-8637 GCA_034668385.1 Sphingomonadales bacterium
CAGCACCTTGGCGCCGTCATGCTCGACATAGGCCTCGTCGAGCGAATCGTCCTCGATCTTGCCGCGCAGCGCCGGATAGAAAATCTCTTCCTCGATCATCGCGTGGATCTTGAGCTCGGTGCAGATCTGCCGGGCCAAGCGCTCCTTCGAGCCGTCGCTTCCGGCCTTCTCGAACTTCTCGAACAAAGCCTCGACCTCGCGATGGTCCTGGGCGAGCAATTGGGTAGCGTCGGGTTTCTTGTCAGCGACCATGGGAAAATCCTCCTCGTTTGGCCTCTGGAACCATTCGGGCGCGGCTCCGGTTCCTTGGCCGATGAACGATACCGAGACCCTTTCGCCCGTCCTTCCGAACGAGACCGAGGAAGCGACCCGGCGGCTGCTCCAGAAGGCGCACGAGCGCGAGCTGATGCTGGCGACCGCGGAAAGCTGCACGGGCGGGATGCTCGCCTCGCTTCTAACCGATGTTCAGGGCGTCTCGCACGTCTTCGAACGCGGCTTCGTCACCTACACGAACGAGGCGAAGCACGAGATGCTCGGCGTGCCGCTCGCGCTGATCGAGGCGGAAGGGGCGGTGTCGAAATCGGTGGCGGTGGCGATGGCGGAAGGCGCGCTCGCCCGCAGCCGCGCCAACATCGCCCTCGCCATCACCGGCTTCGCCGATTCCGGCGAGGAGCCGGGCCTCGTCCATTTCGGCTGCGCCCGGGCGGGCCGCCGCACGATGCACCGCGAGGAGCATTTCGGCCCGGGCGGAAGGGGTGCTACACGCATCGCCTGCATGAAGGTGGCGGTCGAGATGATGGCGGAGATGCTCTGAACATGGCCCGGGCTCCGTTCGAGGCGATCCATCGCCACGGCTATGTCCGCGCCGCCGCGGCGAGCCCGACCGCCTCGTCGGGCGACGTCGACTTCAACGTCGAGCAGGCGGTCGCGCTGGCCCGCCAGGCCGACGCGCGGCATTGCGACCTCGTCGTCTTCCCCGAGCTCAACATCTCCTCCTACGCGGTCGACGACCTGTTCATGCAGGAGGCGTTCCTGGATTCGGTCGAGGCGGGAATCGGCCGCTTCGTCGCGGCGACCGCGAAGCTCGGCCCGGTCTTCGTCGTCGGCGCTCCGCTCCGCCGCAACGGCCGGCTCTACAATTGCGCGCTGGCGGTGAGCCGCGGCCGGATCCTCGGCGTGGTGCCCAAGAGCTTCCTGCCCAATTACCGGGAATATTACGAGAAACGCTGGTTCGTCTCCGGAATCGGACTCAACGGCATCGACATCGCCGTGGCAGGCGAGACGGTGCCGTTCGGCACCGACCTGATCTTCGCCGCCGAGGACCTTTCCGACTTCATCTTCCACGTCGAGATCTGCGAGGATTATTGGGCGCCGCAGCCGCCCTCGACCTGGGGCGCGCTCGCCGGCGCCCTGATCCTGTGCAACCTCTCCGCCTCGAACATCACGATCGGCAAGGCCGACGAGCGCAAGCTTCTCTGCGCGGCCCATTCGACCCGCTGCAGCGCGGCCTACGTCTACGCCGCCTCGGGCCCGGGCGAGAGCACGACCGACCTCGCCTGGGACGGGCAGAGCGCGGTCTACGAATTGGGCGAACTGCTCGCCGAATCGAACCGGTTCGACATGGAGCCCGAGCTGTGCGTCGCCGACGTCGACGCCCAGCGCCTCCGGCTCGAGCGGATGCGGATGCCGACCTTCAACGACAATGCCGTCGCCGCCGGCCACCCCGAGAAGAGCGCCCGCCGGATCCATTTCGAGCACCGGCCGGCGATGGAGGATATCGGCTTCGAGCGCCGCCTCAGGCGCTTCCCCTATGTGCCCAACCGGCCCGAGCAGCTCGATCAGGATTGCTACGAGGCGTTCAACATCCAGGTCCAGGGCCTCGCCAAGCGGTTCATGACGACCAGCGGCGACCATCTCGTCATCGGCGTGTCGGGCGGGCTCGATTCGACCCACGCCCTCATCGTCGCCGCCAAGATGTGCGACTTCCTCAAGCGGCCGCGCTCGAATATTCTCGGCTTCACCATGCCCGGCTTCGCGACGGGGGACACGACCAAATCCAACGCCTGGGCCCTGATGAAAGCCTTGGGCGTGGTCGGCGAGGAGATCGACATCCGCCCGGCGGCGCTGCAGATGCTCACCGACATGGGCCACCCTTACGCCAGGGGCGAGCGAGGGCCGGACGTCTACGACGTCACCTTCGAGAACGTGCAGGCGGGGCTTCGCACCGACTATCTGTTCCGGCTCGCCAACCAGCGCCGCGGCTTCGTCGTCGGCACGGGGGACCTCTCCGAGATCGCGCTCGGCTGGTCGACCTACGGAGTCGGCGACCAGATGAGCCATTATGCGGTCAATGCCGGCGTCCCGAAGACCTTGATGCAGTATCTGATTCGCTGGGCGATCAAATCGAACCAGTTTGACGCCGAAACGGACAAGATTCTCGACGCGATCCTGAAGACCAAGATCTCACCCGAGCTGGTTCCCGCCGACGACAACGGCGAGATGCAGTCGACCGAGGACAAGATCGGCCCCTATGAGCTGCACGATTTCTTTCTGTTCCACATCCTGCGCTCGGGGCAGAAGCCGTCCAAGGTCGCGTTCATGGCCTGGCAGGCGTGGCACGACGCGGCGAAGGGCCAGTGGCCGGCCGGCTATCCCGACGGGCTGAAGCGCGCCTACGACCTCGCAACCATCCGAAAATGGCTGGAAGTCTTCCTCTACCGCTTCTTCCAGATCAGCCAGTTCAAGCGCACCTGCATCCCCAATTCGCCCAAGGTTTCGGCCGGCGGAGCGCTGAGCCCGCGCGGCGACTGGCGCGCCCCGGCGGACGGAGTCGCGGGGCCGTGGCTGGCCGAATTGAAGGCCGCATTCGAACCGTGAGCGGAACAGCGCGGCTGCGAAACGATCCAGCTTAGTCCTTACTTAGATTAATCTTTATTCACGCTGCAGTGCGGAACCCGTGGCCCTGTGGGCACGTTGTTCGGGCAGGTCCTTACACATTCAGGGAAACCCGCGTTGATCCAGCTCACCACCGCCTCGGAACTGGGGCAGAACCGGCTCGTGCCCGGTCAGGCCGACGACCGCACGCTCATCTGTTTCTCCCACCTGCGGTGGAATTTCGTCTTCCAGCGGCCCCAGCATCTGATGAGCCGCTTCGCCGAATCGCGGCGGGTGATCTTCTGGGAGGAGCCCGAGGCGGCGCTGCCCGAGTGCGAGCCCGCGCTCGGCGTCAGGACCTGCGCCGAGACCGGCGTGATCGTCGTGACTCCCTCGCTGCCCGAGACCCTGTCGGAAGCGGAGCGGGAGGCGACTCTCAAGACCCTGCTCGACGCCTTCCTCGCCGGCGAGACGGGGCCGTTCATCCGCTGGTATTACACGCCGATGATGCTGACCTTCTCGCGCGCCGTGCCGGCCGCCTGTACGGTGTACGACTGCATGGACGAGCTCGCCAATTTCCGCTTCGCGCCGCCTGAGCTGCTCGGCCTCGAGCAGGAGCTGCTCGACTTGGCCGACGTCGTCTTCACCGGCGGCTATTCGCTCTACGAGGCGAAGAAGGACCGGCATCCCAACATCCACCCCTTCCCGTCCAGCGTCGATCGCGCCCATTTCGCCCAGGCGCGGGGAGTCGACGCCTCGCCGGACGACCAGGGGCCGATCGGCAAGCCCCGCTTCGGCTTCTACGGAGTCATCGACGAGCGGATGGACCTGGAGCTGATCGCGGCGGTCGCAGACGCGCACCCGGAATGGTCGATCGTCATGGTCGGCCCGGTCGTGAAGATCGATCCCGCCGACCTGCCGATCCGCGCCAACATCCATTATGTCGGCGGCAAGCGCTACGAGGAGCTGCCGCTCTATCTCGGCGGCTGGGACGTCGCCCTGATGCCGTTCGCGATCAACGAGTCGACCAAGTTCATCTCGCCGACCAAGACCCCCGAATATCTCGCCGGCGGCCGGCCGGTCGTGTCGACCCCGATCACCGACGTCATCCGCCATTACGGCGATCTCGACGCGGTGTTCATCGCCGACGGCGCTCAGGCCTTCATCCAGGCCTGCGAGCAGGCGCTGGCGCTGTCGAAGGGCGGCGACGAATGGCTGAAGGACGTCGACCTGAAGCTCGCCAACCTCAGCTGGGACATCACCTATGCGCGGATGGCCGGCCTGGTGCAGGAGGCGATCAAGGTTTCGACCGCCGGGCCGAACATCGTCAAGCGCGCGGCGAAGAAGAGCTACGACTATCTCGTCGTCGGCGCGGGCTTCGCCGGGTCGGTGATCGCCGAGCGGCTGGCGAGCCAGCTCGACGCCCGGGTCCTCGTCATCGACAAGCGCCCGCATGTCGCCGGCAACGCCTACGACCATCTCGACGAGGCGGGCGTGCTCATCCACCAATACGGCCCGCACATCTTCCACACCAATTCCGACGAGATCGTCGACTATCTGTCGCAATTCACCGAGTGGCGGCCCTATGAGCACCGGGTCCTCGCGCAGGTCCGCGGCCAGCTGGTGCCGATCCCGATCAACCGGACCACGCTCAACAAGCTGTTCGGCCTCGATCTCCGGACCGACGAGGAGGCCGCCGCCTATCTCGCCTCGCGCGCCGAGACGGTGGAGGAGATCCGGACCTCCGAGGACGTCGTCATCAACGCCGTCGGCCGCGAGCTCTACGAGCTGTTCTTCCAGGGCTATACGCGCAAGCAATGGGGCATCGACCCCTCCGGCCTCGACAAGGCGGTGACGGCGCGGATCCCGACCCGCACCAACACCGACGACCGCTATTTCGGCGACAAGCACCAGATCATGCCGGCGCGCGGCTACACCGCGATGTTCAACCGGATGCTCGACCATCCCAACATCGATGTGCTGCTCTCGACCGACTACAAGGACATCGTCGACGAGGTCGACGCCGGCCACATCGTCTTCACCGGGCCGGTCGACGAATATTTCGGCTTCCGCTACGGCAAGCTTCCCTACCGGAGCCTGCGCTTCGAGCATAAGGTGCTGGACAAGGAGAATTTCCAGCCGGTCGCGACGGTCAATTATCCCGACCCGCAGGTGCCCTACACGCGGATCACCGAGTACAAGCATTTGACCGGCCAAGCGCATGCCAAAACGAGCATCACCTACGAATATCCGTCGGCGGAGGGCGATCCCTATTACCCGATCCCGCGGGCGGAGAACCAGACGCTCTACAAGAAGTACGAGGCGCTGGCCGATTCGACAGAGGGCGTCACCTTCGTCGGGCGGCTCGCCACCTACCGCTATTACAACATGGACCAGGTCGTCGGTCAGGCCCTCGCCGCCTTCCGCCGCCTCAAGGCGCGGGTCGAAGCGGAATCGGCGGCCTCGAAGAGCGGCGGCCTCTGGATCGAAGCCGCAGAGTAATCTCGAAAGCGCCGCCGGCGGTTTCTAGGCCTTGGCGGCGGCGCGGCCGGCCTGCCAGGAGCGGCGGAGGTCGCGTCGGATCGAAGGGCCGGCAAGGTGGGCGTCGACCGCCTCGTGCCGCTCGCTTTTCAGCATGGCGGCGAGTTCGGGCAGGCTTTCATAGGCGCCCAGCCGGGCCAGCTCGAAGGCGCGCTCGAGGGTGGTCGGCCGGGCCAGGGCGGAGGGCGGGCAGAGACTCGTGCCGCTCAAGTCAGCGCCTTTCCGCGGCGGCGAGTCGGAGCCGGGCGTAGCGATTGGCCATGCCGAGATGTTCGTCCCGGGCGCCCGTGTCGGCGCTGCGCGACGCCAGCCAGCGGGCCCCGGTCTCGAGCCGCTCGTAATGCTCGGCTTCGGCGGTTTCCGGCAGCGGCAGCGCGAGGCGGGCGCCTTCCTGCTCGGGAAGGGTCGCGGCCGCGGCCGCGGCCTTGATGCTGTAGCGGCCGGCGAGGTCGAGGTGGACGAGCCGCGCCTCGGCGCCGCGCGCGCGGCGCGCATTGGCGATCGAGGCGCGCTTGCGGCCTAGCCAGTAAGCCTGTTCCATGGAGATCGCCTTCATGCTGGCAAGCGGGAGCGCGCGAGGTCTCTCTGTCACAGGATGCCTGCGGGACGATCAGGTGATGACGCGGGACTAGCAGGTAACGCCGCGGATAGCGAGGCCGATCATGGGCTGGGCCTCGGCTCCAGGGCCGGCGCGGCCGGGGAATCCGCCCGGGTCGCCAGCCGCCATCCTTCCGGCAGGTAATCGAGCGACATGTAATAATAGAAGGCGCAGCGTCCGTCCTTCGTCCAGGTGCCGCCCTTCATGATCCCGAAGGCGGTGTCGCCGGCGAAGACCGGGCCGCCGCTGTCGCCGCCGCCGCATCCCGGACCGGCGACGGTGACCCAGGAAGCGGCGCAGGGGCCGCCGCACAGCGCGCCGGGCGGCGCGAAATCGGTCAGCTCGACCTCGCCGCACGTATAGCCGGTGCGCTCGCCGCGGTGGCAGACGAAGTCGCCCGCCCGGGTGCTCGCCCGCGGCCGGACGCCTTCGGGCACGCGCGCCTCGCTCTTCTTCGCGTCGACATAGAAGAGCGGCTCGCCGCCGCCCTCGGCGACGTTGACCTGCACGTCCTGGAAGCTCCAGCCCCACTGGCCGACGAAGGGGAGCTCGACCTTGCCCCCGTCCGGCTCGGTATAGGTCAGCACGTCGGGGCAATGGGCGGCGGTGACCAGCCCGGTCCGGGTGCCGTCGGTCACCACGAAGCCCGCGGTGCAGACGGCGTGGCGACCGGTCACCGCGTCCGCGCCCTCCACCCGGGTACCGCCCTCGACGGCGGCGAGATCGGCCGCCGCCTCGATCGGCCGGATCCGGGCGCGCACCCCGGCGATGTCGCTCGCCCGCTCCGCCATGTCGGCCAGGTCCTCGGCGCTCCGGCCGGTATCGCCGACCATCAGCACCAGCTCGCCGGTGCGCGGATCGGCGCCCATGCCGCGGGCGTCGGGGAAGGCGGAGCGAAGCCGGTCGCCGCGCTTCGCGATGGCTTTCAGGACCTTCTCGCGCGTCGCCGGCGCGCCGGTGCGGAAGACGACTGGCACGGTCGTCCCCGCCGCCTCGATCGCTTCATCGGGCACGGTCTTGTCGCCCTTCAGGAGCACCACGATGCGATAGGCGGGCTCGTGCTCGATGAAGATTCCGGCGAGGCGCTTGGCGTAGGTGACGCGCAGCCGGTCGGTGGCGGCCACCGTTTCCTCCTGCGCCTGCAATCTGCGCAGCGCCTCGTCCGCCTCGACATGGTGCTCCTTGGCATATTCCGCGGCGTCCTGGGCCAGCGCCTCGGCGGGCGTCTGCAGCGCCTGCGCCGCGGCCGGCGATGCGAGGGCGAGGAGGAGCGGGACGAGCGCGCGCATGAGGCGGTCTTAGCGCGGGACAGCTTGCGGCGCGATGAAAGCCGTCATTCCCGCGCACGCGGGAATCCCGCTTCTTATGCTTTGTCTCAAGCGGGACCCCCGCTTTCGCGGGGGTGACGAGTATCTCTCCAATGCCCCTACGCCGCCGCCCGTTCCTCGCCTTCCGGCTTGAGCAGCAGGGCGCCGTCGCCTTCCTCGACCCGGATTCTCTGGCCGTCGCTTATCTCGCCGCGCAGGATGGCGTCGGCGAGGGGGTCCTGGAGGTATTTCTGCACCGCGCGCTTCAGCGGTCGGGCGCCGTAGACCGGATCGTAGCCGACCCGCCCGAGCCAGGCGCGCGCGGCGTCGGTGAGATCGAGCCGGATCTTGCGGTCGGCGAGCAATTTGCCGAGCCGCGCCATCTGGATGTCGACGATCGGGCCCATATGCTCGGCCGCCAGCCGGTGGAACAGGATGATCTCGTCGAGCCGGTTGAGGAATTCCGGCCGGAAATGGGCGCGGACCACCTCCATCACCTGCGGCTCGACCTTCTCGACATCCTCGTCGTCGGTGAGCGACGAGAGGAACTGGCTGCCGAGATTCGAGGTCAGGATGATGATCGTGTTGGTGAAGTCGACCGTCCGCCCCTGGCCGTCGGTCAGCCGCCCGTCGTCGAGCACTTGGAGCAGGATGTTGAACACGTCGCCATGCGCCTTCTCGACCTCGTCGAACAGCACGACCTGGTAGGGCCGCCGCCGAACCGCCTCGGTCAGCACGCCGCCTTCCTCGTAACCGACATAGCCCGGCGGCGCTCCGATCAGTCGGGCGACGCTGTGCTTCTCCATGAACTCCGACATGTCGATCCGCACCATCGCGGTCGAATCGTCGAACAGGAATTCGGCGAGCGCCTTGGTGAGCTCCGTCTTGCCGACTCCGGTGGGGCCGAGGAACAGGAAGGAGCCCAAGGGCCGGTTCGGGTCCTGCAGCCCGGCGCGGGCGCGGCGGATGGCGCGGCTGACCGCGGCGACGGCCTGCTGCTGGCCGATCACGCGCCTGCCGATCTGCTCTTCCATCTGGAGCAATTTCTCGCGCTCGCCCTCGAGCATCCGCTCGACCGGGATCCCGGTCCAGCGGGCGACGACTCCGGCGATATCCTCGCTGGTCACTTCCTCGCGGAGCATCGCCGACTGGCTGACCGCCTGCGCCTCGGCCAGCTGCTTCTCGAGTCCCGGGATTCGGCCGTATTGAAGCTCGCCGGCCTTGGCGAGGTCGCCGGCGCGCTGCGCCTGCTCGAGCTCGAGCCGAGCGGCGTCGAGCTGCTCCTTCAGCTTGCCCTCGGCGGCGATCTTCTCCTTC
>JAXDPL010000005.1:0-13103 GCA_034668385.1 Sphingomonadales bacterium
CGGCCTCGACGTCCTCGGCGACGGTATGCTCGATGAGGATCCGGGGCTGGTGGTAGACGGCGGTGCCGCGGGCCATGCCGGTGACGAGGCGCAACCCCGCCAGGCGCAGCGAACCGGAATCGCGCGACGCGGCCTCGACAGAGCCGGCGCGGTCGGCGAGGCCGGCATTGGCGATCAGCTCGGAGAGCACCATCGCCACCGTCTGCAGCGCTTCGATCTCGACGTCGTCATAGGCGCGCGGCTCGGCATGCTGGACGGCGAGGACTCCGATCGCCCGCTCCTTCCTGACGATCGGCACGCCGGCGAAGCTGTGGAACAATTCCTCGCCGGTCTCGGGGCGATAGGCGAATTCCGGGTGGCTCACCGCCTCGGCGAGGTTCAGCACCGCCACCTCGCGCGCGATGGTGCCGACCAGGCCCTCGCCCAGCGCCAGCTTGGTGACGTGCACGGCGCTCTGGTTGAGGCCGACGGTCGCGTAGAGCTCGAGCACGCCGTCGCGCAGCAAATAGATCGAGCAGACCTCGCTCGCCATCGCCTCGGCGATGATCTTCACCACCTTGTTCAGTTTCGCCTGGGCACCGAGACGCGAAGCCATCACGTCGTGCAGCCCCGTCAGGATTTCGCGGGCGGAGCTGACCGACTGGGTGGGCATGGCACGGGGGTAGCAGGAAGGCCGCGGCCTTCCAACAAGCGCCGCGAAATCGCCGCTCGGAGGACTAGCGCGCGCGGAAGGGAAGGATTCGGGCTCGGCTGGAGTCGGGATTCATGATGTCGGCCACGGCCCGCGCCAGTTCGATCTGGGTGAAGGGCTTGCCGATGCGGGGCAGCATGGCGTGGTCGCCGGGGGCGAATTCGGCAAAGCCGCTGGCGATGAGGATCGGCAGGTCCGGGTGCGTCTCGCGCGCCTCGTCGGCGAGCTGGGCGCCGTTCATCCGCGGCATCACATAGTCGGTGACGATGAGGTCGACCGGGTGCGTAGCGAGGATCTGCAGGGCCTCGGCGCCGGAGCCGGCCGGATAGACGGTGTGGCCGAGTTCCTCGAGCATCGCCGCCGTGTTGAGCAGAACCAGGGCATCGTCGTCGACGGCGAGGATGTGCAGGCTCTGGGTCTGTGGCAGGGGCTCGGGCTCCGAATCCCGCTGGAAGGTACGGGCGCCCTCCTCGTTGATCGTCGCGACCGGCAGCCAGACACGCATCGTCGTGCCTTCGCCGGGTTCGCTTTCGATCTGGAGCGTGCCGCCCGATTGCTCGGCGAGGCCGTGGACCATCGAGAGGCCCAGGCCCGTGCCCTTGCCGACGCCCTTGGTCGTGAAGAAGGGCTCGGTGGCGCGGCTCAGGGTCGTCTCGTCCATGCCCTCGCCTTCGTCGCGGACGGACAGGCAGACGTAGCGGCCGGGCGCAAGGCCGGGCACGTCGCCCTCGCCGACCGTCTTGTCCTCGGCCGAAATGCACAAGGGTCCGCCCTCGGGCATGGCGTCGCGGGCGTTCATGGCGAGGTTGAGGATGGCGAGCTCGAGCTGGTTGGCGTCGGCCATCACCGCGCTGATCGACAGGGGGAAGCGGGTCTCGATAGCGACCGTCGGCCCCAGCGAATGCTGAAGCAGGTCGGCCATGCCGCGGACCAGCTCGGGAATCTCGACCGGCGCGAGGGTCAGCTCCTGGCGGCGGGCGAAGGCGAGCATGCGCTGGGTGAGCGCCGCGCCGCGCTGCGCGGCCTGCTCGGCATTGTCGATGAGCCGGGTGACGCGCGGATCGTCGGAGACGCGGCGGCGGAGCAGCTCGAGCGAGCCGAGCACGGCCATCAGCAGGTTGTTGAAATCGTGGGCGACGCCGCCGGTCAGCTGGCCGACCGCCTCGATCTTCTGGGCCTGGAAGAAGGCCTCGCGCGCCTGTTCGAGCTGGCGCTGCGCCTCGCGCCGCTCGGTGAGGTCGCGGGTGATCTTGGCGAAGCCGAGCAACTTGCCGTCGTCGTTCCTGATCGCGTCGATGACGACATGGGCCCAGAAGCGGGTGCCGTCCTTGCGCATCCGCCAGCCTTCCGCCTCGAACCGGCCCTCGCGCTCGGCGGTGCCGAGGGCATAAGCGGGGAAATCGATTGCCCGGTCCTCGGGCGTGTAGAAGCGCGAGAAATGCTGGCCGATGATCTCGTCGGCGGCATAGCCCTTGAAGCGTTGCGCGCCGAGGTTCCAGCTCGAGACGATCCCTTTCGGGTCGAGCATGTAGATGGCGTAGTCGGCGACGCTCTCGACGAGCAGCCGGAACCTCTCCTCGGAAAGGCGAAGCTCCTCCTCGGCCTGCCGTTTCTCGGTGAGGTCGCGGGTGACCTTGGCATAACCCAGAATGTCGCCGTCCTGGCCGCGAATGGGGTCGATGACGACGCTCGCCCAGAAGCGCGTGCCGTCCTTCCTGACCCGCCAGCCCTCCGCCTCGAACCGGCCTTCGGTCCGCGCGGTCAACAGCGCCCGCCGGGGCAGCTCGGTCGCCTTGTCCTCCTCGGTGTAGAAGCGCGAGAAATGCTGGCCGATGATCTCGTCGGCCTGATAGCCCTTGAAGCGCTGCGCGCCCGGGTTCCAGCTGGCCACATATCCCTGCGGGTCGAGCATGTAGATCGCATAATCGGTGACCGCGTCGACCAGCAGTCGGAAACGGCCGTCGTCATTTGCGATATTGACCACTGAAGAACCCCGCCGTCCCGACGTGCGCGCCATTCCCCCCGGAAAAGCCGCGGGTCGATCGCGACCCACAACGAGCGGAGCCGGCCCGGGTTCCTGATCCGCATCGGCGTTCTTCAGGCGTGAAGCGAGCGCCGCTCCAGAGCGTGGGCCGCTTCGTCCATCAGCTGGCGAAGGATGTCGGCGACGCTCGCCTCCTCCTTGACCATTCCGACCGACTGGCCGGCCATGACCGAGCCGGTCTCGACGTCGCCCTCGATCACCGCCCGCCGGAGCGCTCCGGCCCAATAATGCTCGATCTGGAGCTGGGCCTCGGCCATCTCGACCTTCTCCTCGTCGAGCAATTGCGCGACTTCGCGCTGCTTGGCGGCGAAGCTCTCCATCTCGCGGTTCTTGAGCGCCCGGACCGGGATGACCGGCAGGCGCGGGTCGATCTGGACGCTGGTCACCGCGTCGCGGGCCGAGGCGCGGATGAACGCTTTCTTGAAATTGGGATGGGCGATGCATTCGCTCGCGCAGACGAAGCGGGTGCCGAGCTGGACTCCGGCCGCGCCCATTTCGAGATAGCCGGCGATGAGGCCGCCATGGCCGATCCCGCCGGCGACGAAGATCGGAACGTCGGCGGCGAGCGGGGGGAGGATCTCCTGGGCGAGGACCGAGGTCGAGACCGGGCCGATATGGCCGCCCGCCTCCATCCCCTCGATGACCAGGGCGTCGACTCCGGAGCGGACCAGCTTCTTGGCCAGCGCGAGAGCCGGGGCGAAGCAGACGAGCTTGGCGCCGCTCGCTTTGATCCGGTCGATCGCGCCGGGCGGCGGAAGGCCCCCCGCCAGCACGACGTGGCCGACCTTGTGGCGCGCGCAGACGTCGATCAGCCCCGAGAGGGCCGGGTGCATGGTGATGAGGTTGACCCCGAACGGGCGCTCGGTCCGCTTCTTGGTCTCGGCGATCTCGGTGTCGAGCAAATCGGGCGTCATCGCGCCGCAGGCGATCACGCCGAACGCCCCGGCGTTGGACAGGGCCGAGACGAGGTGCCGCTCCGAGATCCAGCTCATCGCCCCGCCCATCACCGCCAGCTCGCAGCCGAGGAAATCGCTGCCGCGCTTCATCAGCCGCACGAGCCGGTCGTGGCCGAGGGAGGGGGGAGAGGAGGAAAGATTGCTCCCACCGTCATCCCCGCGGAAGCGGGGATCCCGCTTCTTCCCTTCTTCGACCGCGTCTGAAGAAGAAGCGGGATTCCCGCTTTCGCGGGAATGACGGTTGACCTCGTTGCGGCTCACGCCCTTTCCCCCTCGTCGTCGAGCCCATAGGCGGTGTGAAGCACCCGCACGGCGAGCTCGGTATATTCCTCCGGGATCAGCACCGACACCTTGATCTCCGACGTGGTGATGGCGAGGATGTTGATGCCGCGCTCCGCCAAGGTGCGGAACATCAGCGCCGCGATTCCGGCGTTAGAGCGCATGCCGATGCCGACGGCGCTGATCTTGACCACATTGGTGTCGGTGAGCAGCGTCTCGAAGCCGATCTCGCCTTTGGCTTTCTCCAGCTCGGCGACGGTCTGGGGCAGCGAGGCGGTGGGGACCGTGAAGGTGAGGTCGCTCGCCTCGCCCGGGCGCGCGCTCTGGACGATCATGTCGACGTTGATCGCGGCGGCGGCGAGCGGCTGGAAGATGGCGGCGACGGTGCCGGGCCGGTCGGGCAGGCCGGTCAGGGTGATCTTCGCCTCGTTCTTGTCGTGGGCGATGCCGGTGACGAGCTGGCGTTCCATGTTCATGTCCTCGATTGCGTCGTCGCCGACGATCAGGGTGCCCGGGCGGTCTTCGAAGGAGGAGAGAACCTGAACCGGAAGATTGTAGCGCATGGCGAGGCCGACCGAGCGGGTCTGAAGCACCTTGGCGCCGACCGAGGCGAGTTCCAGCATCTCCTCGTAGGTGACGGCGCGAAGCTTGCGCGCGCGCGGCACGATGCGCGGATCGGTGGTGAAGACGCCCTCGACGTCGGTGTAGATGTCGCAGCGGTCGGCGTTGAGGGCGGCGGCGAGCGCGACGGCCGAGGTGTCCGAGCCGCCGCGGCCGAGCGTCGCCACGTCGCCCTGCTCGGTGACCCCCTGGAAGCCCGGAATCACGGCGATTCCCCCTTCGGCGAACACGCGTTCGAGCACGTCGGCCTCGATATGGTCGATCAGGGCGGCGGCATGGCCCGAGGCCCGGATCGGGAGCTGCCAGCCCATGTAGGAGCGCGCGTTCATGCCCATGCTTTGGAGGGTGATGGCGAGGAGGCCCGAGGTCACCTGCTCGCCCGAGGCGACGACCACGTCATATTCGCGCGGGTCGTAGAGCGAGGAGGCCTCGCGGCAGAACTGGATCAGCCGGTCGGTCTCGCCGGCCATCGCCGAGACCACGACCGCGACCTGGTTGCCGCGCTCCGCCTCGCGGCAGACCAGCTGCGCGACGTGGCGGATGCGCTCGATCCCCGCCATCGAGGTCCCGCCGAACTTCATCACGATGCGAGCCATAAGCGGCGGCGTTAGGCAGCGGGTGAGGCGATGGCAAGCAAGGCCTCTCTCGTCAGGCGAGCCAATCCGGCAACTCGCCGCTCGTCAGCGCATCGAGGTCCAGACGCGGCCTCACCACGGCCCATTGGTTGCCGTTGACCAGCACCTCCGGGGTTAGCGGACGGCTGTTGTACGTGCTCGCCATGGCGGCGGCGTAGGCGCCGGCGGTGCGGAAGACGAGGAGGTCGCCGGGCTCGGCGGAGTCCATCTGGCGGGCCGTCGCGAAGGTGTCTCCGGTCTCGCAGACCGGGCCGACGACGTTGGCGATGATCCGCCCGCCGCTCGGGGTGACCGCGCGGATCGCATGCCAGGCGTCGTAGAGGGTCGGGCGCATCAGGTCGTTCATCCCCGCGTCGACGACCAGGAACGGGTGGCGCGCTCCCGGCTTCACCCGGATCAGCCGCGTGAGCAGCACGCCGGCATTGCCGACGATCAGCCGTCCCGGCTCGAATGCCAGCCGCACGCCCCACCCGCCCGCGACGCGGCGGACCATCTCGCCGTAGGCAGCCGGAGCGGGCGGCGCCGGCAGGGA
Source organism: Sphingomonadales bacterium (assembly GCA_034668385.1). Taxonomy (GTDB): domain Bacteria; phylum Pseudomonadota; class Alphaproteobacteria; order Sphingomonadales; family Sphingomonadaceae; genus Allosphingosinicella. Next base: position 5,759 of record JAXDPL010000005.1, read on the forward strand.
AGGGTCGTAGGGCACCCCGAGGCCACCGCCGAGATCCGCCACCTCGATCCGGTGTCCCGCCGCGCGAAGCTCGGCGATCAGCGCGCCGAGGCGGGTGAAAGCCTGTTCGAGCGGCGCGAGGTCGGTCAGCTGGCTGCCGATGTGGACGGCGACGCCCTGCACCCTGAGCCCCGGCAGAGCGGCGGCGCGGGCGTAGGCGGCGAGGGCGTCGGCGGCGGGGATTCCGAATTTGCTGTCCGCGGCGCCGGTCGAGATCTTGGCGTGGGCGCCGGCGGCGACGTCGGGGTTGATCCGGAAGCCGACGGGCGCGGTGCGGCCGAGCCTCGTCGCCACCTCGGACAGCATCTCCGCCTCGGCCGGCGATTCGACGTTGAACTGGTAGAGGCCGCCTTCGAGCGCCAGCGCCATCTCCTCGGCCGTCTTGCCGACTCCGGAAAAGACGATCCGCTCCGGCGCCACGCCCGCGGCGAGGGCGCGGCGATATTCGCCGCCGGAGACGACGTCGGCGCCGAGGCCCTGGCGGGCGAGGGTGGCGATGACGGCGGCGTTCGGGTTCGCCTTGACCGCGTAGGCGATCAGCGGATCGGGCAGCGGCTCGAGCGCCGCCCGCAGCACCCTGGCGTGGCGGACCATCGTCGCCGTCGAATAAACGTAGACGGGCGTGCCGACCGCCGCCGCGATCTCCGGCAGCGGCACGTCCTCGCAATGGAGCACGCCGTCCTTCAGCTCGAAATGGTCCATCGGCGCCGCTTTTGCGTTGGGGGAGGCGAGGCGTCCTGATAAGGAGCGGCGATGATCGCGGCAAGCGAACCGCAAGGGCTCCGTGCCGTCCCAGGTCCGCCCCTGCTGTGCGAGCCCGCGCGAACGACGCTGTTCGAAAGCGAGGCGTGGAGCCTCGCCTTGTCCTTCTATCCCCCGATGCTTCGCCAGCCGGCGCATTCCCATGCCACGCCCTCGATTGCGATGCTGCTGAGTGGGAGGATCGAAGAGCAGGCCCGAGGCCAGGCGGCCGTCGTCGAGGCCGGGTCGACCGGAATCAAGCCGGACGGCCTCCGCCACAGCAATCTCTACGGGCCCGAAGGCGCGATCCTGCTCACCTTGACGCTTCGCGATCACGGCTTGTGGGCCGGAAGGCAGGCACAGGGTTGGGAATGGGGGCGCACGCCGGCGGAAATGCGGCGGCTGGCCGCGGCCGCGTTGGCGCGTCGGCTATCTTTCGCGGACTTCGTGCCCGAGCTGTTGTCGACAGATGCGATGCCCACCGGATCGATCCGCGCCCCCGGCTGGCTGAGCGAGATACGATCGCAGCTGGCCGAGTCGCCGGGTTCGAAGCTTTGCGAGCTTGCGGCAAGGGCCGGGGTCCATCGCGTCCACCTCTCCCGCAGCTTCAAGCGCTGCTATGGCGAGAGCGTCAGCGCTTTCCGGCTGCGCAGGAAAGCGGAGATCGCGCTTCACGGCCTCCTCTACCAAGGCGTGTCGGCCGCTTCAGCGGCGAACGACGGGGGTTTCGCCGACCAGAGCCATTTCATCCGGACCACCCGACGCGCTCTGGGCACCACTCCGGCGCGGCTCCTCGCGCTGCGCGGCTAGGTTACCTCGGTTCAAGACGAGGCCTGCCGCGTCGGCCATTCGCTTCCCACCCTCGGGAGCGAAAGATGGTTCGAAAGAAGATTCTCGACGTGGTTGCGTTGCTGGCGGCCGCTCTGGCCGTATCGCCGGCCGGAGCGGCCATGCGCCGGCCTCAGGCTCACGTCGTCGCCGACATGCCGATGCTGTTTCGCGGCACCTCGCCCGCCGTCAACGTGATGGTGAACGGCAAGGGGCCTTTCCTGTTCATGATCGACACCGGCGGCCAGGGCAAGGCGCGCGCCGATCTCTCCCTCGTCGGCCAACTCGGCATCGCGCCCGTCGCCCAGGCGGTGAGCGGCGACGGATCGGGCCACAACGACCGGCGGCTGGACGTGGTCGAGTTCGACCGTCTGAATGTCGGCGGCATCGAATTCAGGCACGTTCCGGCGCTGAGCCGGGAATATAACCGCTCGGCGAAGCTTACCCCGATTGCCGGCATCCTCGGCTACAATTTGTTCGACGGATATCTGTTGACGCTCGACTTCCTCGCTAGGCGCGTGCGGCTCGAACGCGGCGCGCTTCCGCCCGCGGACGGCAAGACCGTGCTCGATTACGAGGCGCCCTACGATACGCCGATCGTCGAGATGACGATGGCCGGCCTGCGCCTCGTCGCGGACATCGATTCCGGCGACATCGGCGGCATCAGCTTCCCGCAGGCGCTGGTGCAGGCGCTGCCGCATCTGGGCGAGCCGAGGGTGGTCGGAACCGGACGGACGATCAGCAACGAATTCGAGGTGAGCGAAATCAAGCTGCGCGGCAACCTCAGGATCGGCGAGCATGAGCTGGCGGACCCGGTCGTCCGGTTCAACGCGATCCACGACAACATCAATCTCGGCGCCGCCTTCCTCGCCGGCTACGTCCTCACGTTCGACCAGAAGAACCGACGCGTCCGGATCGTCGGCCGGCCCGAGTGAGTTGTTGACCGCGCCGGCCGCGCGTTGCACGCGGTCGGCGGAGGAAGAGCGGCATGGCCACGAGTCCCACGATCGATTCCGCCCAGGCCGAGCATTTCGGCCGCATGGCCGCCGACTGGTGGGACCCCAAAGGCTCGTCGGCGATGCTGCACAAGCTCAATCCGGTGCGGCTCGCCTACATCCGCGACCGCGCCGACCAGCATTGGAGCTTCGACGAGTGCAGCCTTCGCCCGCTCGAAGGCAAGAAAGCGGCGGACGCGGGCTGTGGCGCCGGGCTCCTCGCCGAGCCGCTCGCCCGTCTCGGCGCCGAGGTCACGGGGGTGGATGCGGCGCCCGAGAACATCGAGGCTGCGCGCGAGCATGCTTTGCTCCAGGGCCTCGCCATCGACTATCGGGTCGGCAGCGTCGAGGCGCTCGAGGCCGGCGGTTACGACCTCGTCACCTCGCTCGAAGTGGTCGAGCATGTCGCCGACGTCCGCGCCTACGTCCGGGGCTTGGCCGCGGCGCTGAAGCCGGGCGGCCTGCTCATCCTCTCCACGCCCAACCGCACCGCCTGGTCGCGGCTGATGCTGATCCTGGTCGGCGAGGGGACGGGGCGGATCCCTCGCGGCACCCATGACTGGGACAAGTTCCTTGCGCCGGAGGAGCTTTGCGCGCTGGTCCGCGACGCCGGGCTGGAGGTGGCAGACTGCCACGGCCTCGCCTGGGGTCCGGGCCGCGGCTTCCACCTCTCGGACAACAAATCGCTCGATTATTTCGTGACGGCGACCAAGCCGGAGACCGCCGGCAGCGCCTGATGCGCTTGGCCCTCCGTTCATGCTATGCTCAAGCCGTCATTCCCGCGAAAGCGGGAATCCCGCTTGGGCAGTGCGTGCGAGAAGACGCGGGATTCCCGCTTGCGCGGGAATGACGAGAGAGGGGGAAAGCGTATGAACCTGAATCTGGTCTGGGCCGCTCTGGTCGGCGCCTTGCTCGGCTCGTTCGCCGACTGGCTGTTCGCCGGAATCCTGTTCCACGACCGCTATCATCTGACCCCGGAGACGTGGCGGGTCGGCGAGCAGAAGAAACGGATCGCCGGGGCCCAGGCGATGGCGGTGGTGACCTCGGCGGCCTTCGTCGCGCTCGCCTGGAAGGTGCACCAGACCGACCTTCGCGGCGCCCTGAAGCTCGGCGCGATCATCTGGCTGATCGGCCCGCTGCCGATGCTGATCACCAACGCTTTGTTCATCCGCATCGACAACAAGGTGACGGCGAGCCACGCAATCGGCTGGCTGGTCAAGCTCCTCCTGATCGCCGCCGCGACGGCGTGGTTCCTGTAGGCGATTGACGGATTACCAAATCCGTTCGGGCTGAGCTTGTCGAAGCCCCTCTTTCTGACCCTCGAACCGAAGGAGAGGGCTTCGACAGGCTCAGCCCGAACGGGGTGGGGGCCTAGCTCGCTTGCGGCTGCGCCGCCTTCTGCTCGGCGATGAGCTTGTCGTCGATCCCGACCGCGCGCTGGTAGGCCGGCCGCTCGGTGATCCGCGCCAGATAGGCCTGGAAAGGCTCGCGCTTCGGGATGATTCCGAACTGCGTGCCCCAGCCGATCGAGGCGCCGACATAGACGTCCGCCGCGGTGAATTGCTCGCCGCAGATATAGGGGCCGGGGCCGGAGACCGCGCCCTCGAGCGCGTCGATCGTCTCCTCGAAGCTGCCGTAGCCGGCCATCATCTTCTTGTCCTCGGGGGCGAGCAGGCCGAGCGCCTTGCCGGTGATCACCGCCTCGACCGGCCCGGCCGCGAAGAACATCCAGCGGTAATAGGGGCCGCGCTTGGGGTTGCCGGGCGGCGGCGCCAGCCCGGCATCGGGGAAGGCGTCGGCGAGATAGGCGCAGATCGCCGCCGCCTCGGTGACGACGACGTCGCCGTGGCGGATCGCCGGCACCTTGCCCATCGGGTTGACCGCCCGATAGTCGTCGCCCTTCATCGTCGTGCCGTAATCGAGCAGCACCGTCTCATAGGGCTGGGCCGTCTCCTCCAGCATCCACCGGACGATCCGGCCCCGAGACATCGGGTTGGTGTAGAAAATGAGCTTGGCGGCGTCGGACATGGAAACGGCTCCCCTGGCGGTTCAGAGGAGCCGTTCTAGAAGGTCCGGCGCGAGGCCGCCACCGCGTGCTCAGGCCTGCTCGGGCTGCCCCTGCTCGCCTTCGGGCTCGGGCGCCGCCTTCCTGGCCTTCTTCTTCGAAGGCTTGGGCGCGGCCGGGACGATCTCGAACGCGGGCGCGTTTTCCTTGATCGTGACCTTGACCTCGCCGCCGTGGATGAGCTTGCCGAACAGCAATTCCTCGGCGAGCGGCTGCTTGATCTTCTCCTGGACGAGCCGGCCCATCGGCCGGGCGCCGTAGAGCTTGTCGTAGCCCCGCGAGGTCAGCCAGCGCCGGGCCTCGTCGTCGAGGTCGATATGGACGTTGCGGTCGGCCAGCTGGAGCTCGAGCTGGAGGATGAACTTGTCGACGACCCGGGCGACCACCTCGGGCGGGAGATAGGAGAAGGGCACGATCGCATCGAGCCGGTTGCGGAATTCCGGAGTGAACATCCGCTTGATCGCTTCCTCGTCCTCGCCCTCGCGGGTGGTCGCGCCGAAGCCGACCCCCTCGCGCGCCATGTCGGAGGCGCCGGCATTGGTGGTCATGATCAGGATGACGTTGCGGAAATCGACCGTCTTGCCGTGATGGTCGGTGAGCCGCCCGTTGTCCATGATCTGGAGGAGGATGTTGAACAGGTCCGGATGCGCCTTCTCGATCTCGTCGAGGAGGAGCACGCTGTGGGGATGCTGGTCGACGGCGTCGGTGAGGAGCCCGCCCTGGTCGTAGCCGACATAGCCCGGAGGCGCGCCGATCAGCCGGCTGACCGAATGGCGCTCCATATATTCGGACATGTCGAAGCGCTGCAGCGGGATGCCCATGATCGAGGCGAGCTGGCGCGCCACCTCGGTCTTGCCGACTCCGGTCGGGCCGGAGAAGAGATAGTTGCCGATCGGCTTGTCCGGGTCGCGCAGGCCCGCGCGGGAGAGCTTGATCGCCGAGGCGAGCACCTCGATCGCTTTGTCCTGGCCGAACACGACCCGCTTCAGGTCGCGGCCGAGATGCTCGAGCGTCTTCTTGTCGTCGGCCGAGACGCTCTTCGCCGGAATCCGCGCCATGGTCGAGATGACGCTCTCGATCTCCCGGGTGGTGATCGTCTTCTTGCGCTTGCTGGGCGGCACCAGCATCTGCATCGCGCCGACCTCGTCGATCACGTCGATCGCCTTGTCGGGGAGCTTGCGGTCGTTGATGTAGCGGGCGGAAAGCTCGACCGCCGCCTTGATCGCGTCGGGCGTGTACTTGACGCTGTGATGCTCCTCGAAGGCGGAGCGCAGGCCGGCGAGGATCTTCACCGTATCCTCGATCGTCGGCTCGTTGACGTCGATCTTCTGGAAGCGGCGGAGCAGCGCCCGGTCCTTCTCGAAATGGTTGCGGAACTCCTTGTAGGTGGTCGAGCCGATGCAGCGGATCGTCCCGCCGGAGAGCGCCGGCTTCAGGAGGTTCGACGCGTCCATCGCGCCGCCGGACGTGGCGCCGGCGCCGATCACGGTGTGGATCTCGTCGATGAACAGGATCGAATTGGGCAGCTTCTCGAGCTCGGTGACGACCGCCTTCAGTCGCTCCTCGAAATCGCCGCGGTAGCGGGTACCGGCGAGCAGGGCGCCCATGTCGAGCGCGTAGATGACCGCGTCCTTGAGCACGTCGGGGACGTCGCCCTCGATGATCTTGCGGGCCAGCCCTTCCGCGATCGCGGTCTTGCCGACGCCGGGATCGCCCACATAGAGCGGGTTGTTCTTCGAGCGGCGGCAGAGGATCTGGACGGTGCGGTCGACCTCCGGCCCGCGGCCGATCAGCGGGTCGACCCGGCCGCTCTTCGCCTTCTCGTTCAGGTTCACGGTAAATTGCTTGAGGGCGCTCTCGTTCTTCTTCTTGCCCTCTTCGGGCTTGCCCTCGTCGGCGCCCTTGACCTCCTGCGGCTCGGCGGCGGTCTCGCCCTTGCCGACGCCGTGGCTGATGTAGCTCACCGCGTCCAATCGGCTCATGTCCTGCTGCTGCAGGAAATAGACGGCGTAGCTCTCGCGCTCGGAGAAGAGGGCGACGAGCACGTTGGCGCCGGTCACCTCGTCGCGGCCCGAGGACTGGACGTGGAGGATGGCGCGCTGGACGACGCGCTGGAAGCCGCTGGTCGGCGACGGGTCGGTGGTGCCGTCGATCTTCAGGGCCTCGAGCTCGTTGTCGAGATAGGCTTTGACGGCTTCGCGAAGTTCCTGGAGGTCGACGCCGCACGCGGTCATGACCTTGGACGCATGGGCGTCCTCGGTCAGCGCGAGCAGCAAATGCTCGAGGGTGGCATATTCGTGGCGGCGCCCGCTCGCTTCGGCGAGCGCCGTATGCAGAGTCTGTTCGAGTTCGCGGGCAAAGGACGGCACTTCAACTACTCCTGTCGAGCCCGCGAGGAGATCACGGACTGCTTGGTCTCAATGTCGGGTGTCGGAGACCCGGCATCAAGCAGGCCCCTAAGAAAGCTGGGGAAAAGCCCTTCAGTTCCGGGCGGTCCGTCATTTTTTGAACAAGGCCTCGGCGGCGCTCATATGGTTGACCGCCGCGTCGATCTTGGCGCGGACCCGGGCGATCTCGCCCTCCAGCGTATCGATACGGGCGTGGAGCTCGTCGACCGACAGCGGATCCAGGTCCTGCTTCGTGACCTGCGTCAGCGGGTCCAGCGGCTTGGCCGGGA
>JAXDPL010000006.1:0-23960 GCA_034668385.1 Sphingomonadales bacterium
GCCGAGCCGACCTGCGCGGCGATCTGGGCGGTGCCGATGTTCGAGCTTTCCTTCATGATCTCGGCGACCGAGCAGGCGCGGCCGAACGGGTGTGTGTCGGTGATGGTGAAGCCGCCGCCGACGACCAGGGCGCGGGGACAATTGTACATCTGGCCGAAGCTCTTGATGATGCCCGAATCCATCGCCATCGCGACGGTGAACGGCTTGAAGGTCGAGCCGAGCTCGTAGACACCGAGCGTCGCCCGGTTGAACCCGGCCTGCTCGAGGCCGCGGCCCGGCGCATTCGGGTTGACCTGCGGAAGCGAGGTCATGGCGAGCACCTCGCCGGTCTTGATGTCGAGGACGATTCCGGCAGCGCCAATCGCGCTGAACTTGGCCATCGCCGCTCCGAGCTCGCTTTCCAGCGCCGCCTGTACCCTTGTGTCGATCGACAGGGCGACCGGGGTGCCTCGGGTGACGGGGTTGATGAACCGATCGTCGAGCACGCGCTCCATGCCGGCGACTCCGTGCCCGGTCGAGTCGGTGAAGCCGAGGACGTGAGCGGCGAGGCCGGTCTGGGGGTAGAGCCGCTCGGGCTCGCGCATGAACTCGATCGCCGGCTCGCCGAGCGCGTTCACCGCCGCCACAAGCTCGGGCACGGCGCGGTGGGAGAGGAAGGCGAAGCTCTTCCCGGATTTGAGAATGGCGCGATACTGGTCGACGCTGCGCTCCGGCATCAGCTGCGCGAGCTTGGCGGCGAGCTCGTCGGGGTTGCCGAGCAGCCGGTTCGGGTGGATGGCGATCGTCCAGGCGTCGATCGTCCGCGCGAGCGGCAGGCCGTTGCGGTCGGTGATGTCGGCCCGCGCGGGCAGCAGGCCGTTGGCCAGCGGGGCGGCGCCCGAACGGTCGGTGAAGACCTGCAGATAGAGCAAACGGGTCGCGATCAGCAGGGTCACGCCGGCGAAGACGAGCATCACCAGCATCAGCCGGTAATAGGTGAGCGACAGCCCGTCCTGGCGGTTGCCGGCGTCGCCGAGACGCGGCGGGTTGACGGCGATGGCGACCATTACCGGCCGCTGCTCCCGCCGCCCTTGCCGCCACGCGGCGCCGGTACCGCCGAAGCGGTACGGGGGGAAGCCTTGGTGGACGCCGGGGTGGCGGCAGCCGCCTTGACCGGCTTCGCCTTCACCGGAACGGCCGTCGGCTTGTCCGGCTTGGCGAGCGCCGCGACGCGCATCGGTGTCGGCTTCGTCGGCTTCGCCGCCGTGGCGGGTGCCGGCTTGACCGGCTTCGCGGCCGCAATTGCCCTGGGCTTCGCCGGCTTCTTCTCCGGCGCCGCGGCGGCCGGCTTGAGCTTGGCGGACGATTCGGAAGTGTAGCTCGCCTGGTGGACGAGGGTCGGCGCCGGCGGCGGCGCGGCCGGGGCGACGGCGGTCACAACTCGCGGAGCCGGCTTGGGCGCGGCCGGGGCGGCGACGTCCGGGTCGGCCGGAGCGGCGGCGGCGCCGGTCTCGGCCGAGGCCATGCGCACCTCGGCGCCCTGCTCCGCGACGTTCGGCTCGTGCCGCTCGAGGCGGGCGAGCGTCACAGGATCGCGGACGAACTGGGCCGAGCTCGGCGCCGACAGCGCCAGCACGTTCGAGTTCCAGTCCTCGAGCTGGGTCATCCGTCCGCGCGTGCCGAGCTCGGTCTGGAGCGATCGGATCTCGCCCCTGGTCGCGAGGATCTGCCCCTCGACCCGGGCCAGATCGGCCCGTTCGGTGGCGACGCGCAGCGACACCATGTAGCAGCCGAGGGCCGCGCCGCCGACGGCGGCGACCCAGATCACGGACTTGAATCCCCTTGCGATCATGCCGGGACTCCTTCCTTCCAGGCGGGACTGTGGGTGCGGCGGGCGACCCTCAGGGTGGCCGACCGGGCGCGAGGGTTGCCGCGGACTTCCGCCTCGCTCGGCCGCACGGGCTTGGCGACGCCCTCGAAGCTGGGCGCCAAGGCGGCGCGGGTGAGCTCGGGCCGGTGGCGCGAGCCGGCGGGGAGGTCGCCGCTGCGTTCCTTGAGGAAGCGCTTGACCAGGCGGTCCTCGAGGCTGTGGAAGGTTACCACGGCCAGCCGGCCGCCCGGCCGCAGCACCTGCTCGGCGGCGGCGAGCCCGCCCTCCAGCTCCTGCAATTCCTCGTTGAGGTGGATTCGAATGGCCTGGAAGGTCCGGGTCGCCGGGTCCTTCTTCATCCCGGCATGGTAGCCGGCCGCCTTGCGCACCACCTCGGCCAGCCGGCCGGTCCGCTCGATCGGGCGGGCTGCGACGATGGCTCGGGCGATCCGCCGCGATTTCGGCTCCTCGCCGTAGCGCCACAGGACGTCGGCGATCGTCTCCTCGGCGGCGTTGTTGACGAAGTCGGCGGCGCTCTCGCCTTCCTTCGCCATGCGCATGTCGAGCGGTCCGTCGGCCTGGAAGGAGAAGCCGCGCTCGGCCCGGTCGAGCTGCATCGAGGAGACGCCGATGTCGAGCGTCACGCCGTCGACCTTATCGACGCCCCGGGCGGCAAGCGCCTGACGCATCCGGGAAAAACGCTCCGGAACAAGCGTCAGGCGCCCCCCGCTCGAGGCCGCCAGCGCCTCGCCTGCTTGTACCGCGTCGGGATCGCGGTCGAAGGCGTAGACGCGGGCGGCCCCTTTATCGAGAATCGCACGCGTATAGCCGCCGGCGCCGAAGGTGCCGTCGACATGGGTTTCGCCCGGAGCGACGCTCAGGGCGGCGATGACCTCGTCGAGGAGGACCGGGGCGTGCCGGGCGGGCACGGCCGGGCTCATGCCGAGAGGCCTTTCTCTTCGAGTCGGTAGGCGGCGATCTCCTTGAGGTCGCGGTCGCCTTCCTTGAGCGCGGTGCGCGGGTTCCAGATCTCGACCGTTCCGCCGACCCCGACGAACAGGGCCAGATCCTCGATGCCGCCCTTGCGGCGCATCATCGGCGGCAGGACGATCCGGCCGCTGGTGTCGTAGGGCACGTCCTCGGTCATGCCGAACGCCCGGCGGGCCCGGGCATAATGCTCTTCCAGCGTGCCGCCGCGGCCTTCCTCGGCGAGGCGTCGCCGCTCCATCTCCTCGTAGAGGTTGCGGGCGTAGCCGCGGCCGTAGCCGGTGAGGCAGGGCGAGACCTCGTGGGCGCCCACGACGATCGCGCGGGCGTCGGAGCGGCGCTCGATCACCGAGCGGACGAAGGCGGGAACGGACAGACGCCCCTTGGCATCCACCGCGTTGAGCGCGCTTCCCTGAAAGAAGTCGTCGATCTCCACGCCCGTCCGCTCCAACAACACGGACCTTCCCCCTTCGCGAAGACGCGTCCGCCGCGCTCCGCGTGACTCTTTGGCCAGCCAGAGAAGTGCCCCGAAACTTTAGAAGCGGGTGGATAACATCCCTCAGACGGGGAGGGAAGGGGATTTCATGCCTTTTTTGGGGATTTCATGCCCATAGAGGGCGAAACAGCCATTCGTTCGTGGGTCGTTCGCCTCTATGTTCTGTTTTCGTACAGGGTGGGCAAGCCTGTGGATAAGCTTGTGATTAGGCGCCCTGGCCGTCCGCAGCAAGAATCGACCTGCGGAGTCGGCCGGATCGGAAAATTCGACTCAGCGCCCTGCCGGGGCCGGCCCGGGCGCCTTCGTCTCATTCTCCTCGGCCCCACCTGGCGCGACGCCCAGTTCGGCCAGAGGCTCCTTGGGCAGCGCCTCGTTCGTTGCGGTCGAGGACGCGGCCTGGTTACGCGAGGCCAGACGGTCGATGACGTTCGCGGCCGGCTCCTCGTCGCTCGGGCGGGCGAAGATCGCGCCCAGCAGGACGAGGATGAACACGAAGGCGAGCCCCGTCAGGCCGATGCGGACACGTTGCACGCTGGTCGCTTCTCCTCCCCTTCGGCGAACGCGGAATCTAGGAGAACGTAACGGAAGCGCAAGCGCTTTGTCGCGGCGCACGCCCGTCGACGCCGCCCGGGTCCCGCCCTTTCGCCGAAAACGTCTTGACGGCGCCTTCGGAGACCACGAAGTGAGTCACATGCACAAGACCCCCGCCCTCCCCCTCGCGGCGTCGCTTGCGGCCCTCCTCGCCCTCGGCGCCTGCAACAACAAGCCGACGACGGTCGTCGCCAAAGAAGACGATCCCCAGGCCGAGCAGCTCAAGAACGCCAAGCCGGTCGCGCCGCCGCCGATGATCCAGGCCAGCCGCACCTATCGCTGCAAGGACAACAGCCTGGTCTACGCCGACTTCTACACCAACAACACCGTGTCGGTGCGCTCGAAGAAGGACGGCACGCCGACCGTGCTCACCGCCGCCGACGGCAAGCCGCCCTATACGGCGCCCGGCTACTCGGTAAGCGCCAATGCCGAGTCGATCAGCTACACCGCGCCCGGCAAGGGCGCCCAGCCCTGCGACACCAAATAAGCGGGCGCTAAGCCTCGCCAACGAACGGGCCGGCCGGACCTTTCCGCGCCGGCCCTTTTCGCGTGTGCGGCCCTTCGACAAAGCCAGATCGATATCTTACAGGCCCGCCATGCCCAGCCCGATCACTCCGGAAATCGTCGCCGAGCACGGCCTCTCCCCGCCAGAATATGACCGGGTCCTCCGTGCGCTCGGCCGGGAGCCGAACCTCACCGAGCTCGGCATCTTCTCGGTCATGTGGTCGGAGCATTGCTCGTACAAATCGTCGCGCGTGCACCTAAGGAAGCTGCCGACCGAGGCGCCGTGGGTGATCCAGGGCCCGGGCGAGAATGCCGGAGTGATCGACATCGGCGGCGGCAAGGCCGCCATCTTCAAGATGGAGAGCCACAACCACCCCTCCTACATCGAGCCCTATCAGGGCGCGGCCACGGGCGTCGGCGGCATCCTGCGCGACGTCTTCACCATGGGCGCCCGGCCCATCGCCAACCTCAACGCGCTCCGCTTCGGCCGGCCGGATCACCCGAGGACCCGCCACCTCGTGGCCGGAGTCGTCGCCGGCATCGGCGGCTACGGCAATTGTGTCGGCGTGCCCACCGTCGGCGGCGAGGTCAATTTCCACCCGGCCTACGACGGCAACATCCTCGTCAACGCGATGACGGTGGGGATCGCCGAGCAGGACAGGATCTTCTATTCGGCCGCCGCCGGGATCGGCAATCCGGTCGTCTATGTCGGCTCGAAGACCGGCCGCGACGGAATCCACGGCGCGACCATGGCCTCGGCCGACTTCGCCCGCGACAGCGAGGAGAAGCGCCCGACCGTGCAGGTCGGCGATCCGTTCACCGAGAAGCTGCTGATCGAGGCGTGCCTCGAGCTGATGGCGTCCGACGCGATCGTCGCGATACAGGACATGGGCGCCGCCGGGCTCACCTCCTCGTCGGTCGAGATGGCGTCGAAGGGCGGGGTCGGACTCGAGCTCGATATGAATGCCGTCCCCTGCCGCGAGGACGGGATGACCCCGTACGAGATGATGCTGTCGGAGAGCCAGGAGCGGATGCTGATGGTGCTGAAGCCCGGCCGCGAGGCCGAGGCCGAGGCGATCTTCCGCAAATGGGAGCTCGACTTTGCGGTCATCGGCCGGGTCACCGACACGGGGCATCTCGTGCTCAAGTGGAACGGCGAGACTGCCGCGGACATCCCGCTCGCCCCACTCGCCGACGACGCGCCGCGCTACGAGCGGCCGTGGGTGGAGACTCCGAAGCCGCCGCCGATCGCCGACCTGCCCGAAAGCACCGACATCGCTGCCGACCTCCTGAAGCTGATGGCCTCGCCCGACCTCGCCAGCCGCCGCTGGATCTGGGAGCAATACGACCAGAAGGTCGGCGGCGACACGGTCCGGGCGCCGGGCGGAGACGCGGCCGTCGTCCGGGTCCACGGCACCGACAAGGCGCTCGCCATCACCTGCGACGTGACGCCGCGTTATTGCTACGCCGATCCGTATGAGGGCGGCAAGCAGGCCGTCGCCGAAGCCTGGCGTAACCTCTGCGCGGTCGGCGCCCGCCCGCTGGCCGTCACCGACTGCCTCAATTTCGGCAACCCCGAGCGGCCCGAGATCATGGGCCAGCTGGTCGGCTGCATCGAGGGCATGGCCGAAGCCTGCCAGGCCCTCGCCTTCCCGATCGTCTCGGGCAACGTCAGCCTCTACAACGAGACCAGGAACGAGGACGGCGCGAGCCGCGCCATCCTGCCGACCCCGGCGATCGGCGGCGTCGGTCTCATCGAGGACTGGCGCAAGGCCGTCGGCATCGCCTTCAAGGGGGTGGGCGACGTCATCGTCCTGATCGGCAAGCGTGGCTGCCATCTCGGCCAGTCGCTGTGGCTTCGCGAAATCCACGGCCGCGAGGAAGGGCCGCCGCCGACGGTCGATCTCAAAGCCGAGTGCGCGGCCGGCTATTTCGTCCGTGCCGCCATCGCCGGCGGGGCGATCACCGCCTGCCACGACGTCGCCGACGGCGGGATCGCCGTCGCGATCGCGGAAATGGCGCTGGCCGGCAATGGCGGCGCCCTCATCAACAAGCTGAGGCCCGACCGCAGCGCCGACCTCTTCGCCGAGGACCAGGGCCTCTACGTCGCCACCATCTGCGACAATTGCCTTCTGACCTTCCTCGCCCGAGCCCACGCCGCCGGCGTGGAAGTGGAGCCGATCGGCCGCACCTGCGGCAGCCGACTGATCTTCGAGCTGCCGGACGGCGACCACGCCATCTCCCTCGCCGACCTCCGCCGTGCGCACGAGGGCTTCTTCCCGGCGCTGATGGGCGGCGAGCCGGCGGTGGCTTGACTCGGTCCCGGCCGCGGTTTCTCCTCGTCGCCAAGGGAGAAATCATGCTGAAACCGTTCGTGCTCGCCGTGCTCGTCGCCGGCACGCTCGATATCCTCTCCGCCTTCGTCTTCGCCGGAATGGCGGGGATGAGTCCGGGAGGCGTGCTCACCTACGTCGCCAGCGGGCCGTTCGGCGACGCGGTGCGCGGCGGCGGTCCGGGCTGGGCGGCGACCGGCCTCGCCGTCCATTTCGCGATCATGGCCTGCATGGCGGCCGCCTGGTTCCTCGTCGCGCCGCGCTTTCCGGCGCTGATCCGGCATCCGGTCCCGGCCGGTCTCGCCTACGGCATCCTGCTCTGGCTGATCATGTACTGGGTCGTGAAGCCCCTGCGCTGGCCCGAAGCGCCGCTTCCCCACACCGCCTGGAGCATTGCCAACGCCCTTTTCTCGCACTGCATCCTCGTCGGACTGCCGATCGCCCTGATCGCCGCGCGCCACTTCAGGACCTGCGCCGCATCATGACCACCGGTTACTCCGGGACTCCCCTGGCGAAGAAGCTGTCGCTGAAGCGCGGCATGCGGGTACGGTTCGAGGCGATGCCCGGCCCGGTGCGCGCCGAGATCGACGGCGCCGGCCTGGCGCTCGAGCCGGTCGAACAGGCCATCGACGCCGCCCATATCTTCATCACCGGACGGACCGAGCTCAGGGACTCGCTCGAGCGCCTTCTCCCCTTGCTCGCCCGCGACGGCCAGATCTGGGTCTCCTGGCCCAAGAAGGCCTCGAAGCAACCGACCGACGTCACCGAGGACGTGATCCGCGACGTGGCGCTGCCGATGGGCCTGGTCGACGTCAAGGTCTGCGCGGTGGACGAGACCTGGTCGGGGCTGAAGCTGGTCATCCGCAAGGCGGTGCGGTGAGCGCGGCAACCGAGCCGGGGGCCCGCATCCTCACCCTCGACGTGCTCCGCGGCGTCGCGGTGATGGGCATCTTCTCGGTCAACGTGGTCGGCTTCGCCATGCCCGACCCGGCCTATCTCAACCCGGCGGCCTATGGCGGGGCGGGCGGCGCGAACCTGGCGGTGTGGGCGCTGAACTTCGTCCTGATCGACAACAAGATGCGCTGCCTCTTCTCTTTGCTGTTCGGCGCCAGCCTGCTGCTCGTCGCCGAGCGGACCGAGGCGGCCGGCCGCTCCCCCGCCGCCGCCCATTATTCGCGCATGCTCTGGCTGCTCGTCTTCGGCCTTCTCCATTTCTATCTGGTCTGGGACGGCGACATCCTGTCGCTCTACGCGCCGATCGGAATGCTCGCTTACGCCTTCCGGCGGCTGCCGCCGGAGCGGCTCGTCGCGGCCGCCCTCGTCTTCCTGCTGATGGATGCGGCGATCATGGTCGAGCTTTGGCGCGGCTTCGCGGCGGGGGAGGCGGCGGCGCACGCGCCCGGCGCCACCCCCGCCACGATCCTCCAGTGGCGCTCGGACGCGGAGGATCTCATCCCGCCGGCCCCGGCCGATCTCGCCCGCGACCTCGCCGCCTACCGCGGCGGCTGGAGCGGAATCGTCGCGCACCGCTGGGCCGACAACGCCCTCGGCCCGATCACCAACCTGATCCTCGCCGGGCCGCAGACTCTCGGCCTGATGCTTCTCGGCATGGCCGGGCTGAAGAGTGGCTTTCTGAAGGGGAACTGGGCGGCGTCACTTTACCGGAGGGTCATCCTCATCGGCCTGGCGATCGGGATCCCCGCCCAGGCCGCCCTCGCCTGGTGGACCGGGCGGAGCGGATTCCCGGGCGCCCTGGTGTTCGGCGGCTACTTCCTGTTCGCGATGCCCTTCTACTATCTCCAGGCAGCCGCTTATGCCGCGGCGATCGTCCTCCTCGCTCGTCGCGGCGGCCCCTTCATCGCCCGCCTCGCCGCCGTCGGCCGCGCCGCCTTCTCCAACTATCTCGGCACCAGCCTCGTCGCCTCGGCCCTGTTCTTCGGCTTCGGCCTCGGCCTCTACGGCCGCCTCGACCGGCTCGAGTCCTGGCTGGTCGCGCCCCTCGTCTGGATGCTGATGCTGCTCTGGTCGAAGCCGTGGCTCGACCGCTTCCGCTACGGCCCGTTCGAGTGGCTGTGGCGCTCGCTGGCGCGGGGGCGGCCGCAGCCGATGCGCCGCTAGCCGGCCCGAGTCCTCCGGCACAGCGGATTGGCTTCGTCCTCGAGCAGGGCCATCGTCTCCACGTAGAGCGGCCGCAGGCGGGCGACCTGCGGCGTCAGCTCGTCGGGGAAGAAGCGGCCTTCGATCGCTCGCCGGGCGCCGAGCTCGATCTCCTCGGCGAGCGCGCCGAGCGGCTCGGCGCCGAACTGCCTCGCCTCGGATTTCATCGTGTGGGCGGGAAGCACGAGCGCCGCGGTGTCCCGCGCGTGCATCGCCTCCTCGATCTTGCCGACCGCTTTCTCGCCGTCCTCGCGGAAATAGCTGAGGATGCGCGCGAAGCCCGCGCCAAGCTCGGCGCGCAGGGTGAAGAAGACCACCCAGTCGACCAGTTCCACATCGTCCACGCCCCCCTTCCTAAAGAAGGCGAGTAAATGACCCGTTGATGCCACGCTCAGCGGTCGAACGGATTGCCGCGACCGCGCGTCGCCAGCCGGATCGGCACGCCTTCGAAGCCGAGCTCGCGCCTGAGGCCGTTGACCAGGTAGCGCAGGTAGCTGGCCGGAAGCTCGTCGGTGCGGTTGCCGAAGATGACGAAGCTCGGCGGCCGCGTATTGGCCTGGGTGATGTAGCGCAGCTTGATCCTCTTGCCGCCCGGGGCCGGCGGCGGGTTCTTCTCGATCGCGTCCTCGAACCAGCGGTTGAGCTGGCCGGTCGACACCCGCTTCGACCAGGTCTCGCGGATCTGGAAGGCGGCCGCGAGCAGCTGGTCGAGGCCCTTGCCGGTCCGCGCCGACACCGCCAGCAGCGGCACTCCGGGCGCCTGGCTCAGCCCGTCGGCGAGGGCGGCGCGAATGCCCTGGAACAGGGCGCCATGATCCTCGGCCAGATCCCATTTGTTGATCGCGATGACGAGCGCCCGGCCCTCCTTGAGGACGTTGTCGGCGATGCGCAGGTCCTGCGCCTCGAGCCCCAGCGTGCCGTCGAGCAGCAGCACGACCACCTCGGCGAAATCGACCGCGCGGAGGGCATCGGCGACCGACAATTTCTCCAGCTTGTCCTGCACCTTGGCCCGCTTGCGCATGCCCGCGGTGTCGATCAGCCGGACCGGCCGGGTCTCGCCGTCGGGCCCGCGCCATGCCCAGTCGACGGCGATCGAATCGCGGGTGATTCCCGCTTCCGGGCCGGTCAGCAGCCTTTCCTGCTCGAGCAGCCGGTTGATCAGGGTCGACTTGCCGGCATTGGGCCGGCCGACGACGGCGAGCTTGAGCGGCCCTTCCTCGCCTTCTTCATCGCCCCCCTCGGCGTCCTCGCGCTCGATGTGCGGCCGGAGATGCTCGAACAGGTCGCCGACGCCCTCGCCATGCTCGGCGCTGATCGCCACCGGCTCGCCGAGCCCCAGCGAGAACGCTTCCATCACGCCGCTTTCGCCCGCCCGCCCTTCCGCCTTGTTGGCGAGAAGGACGACCGGAATCGTGGCGGTTCGAAGCCACCGCGCGATCTCCTCGTCGAGCGGGGTGATCCCGGCGCGGGCGTCGACCATGAACAGGGCCGCGTCGGCTTCCTCGACCGCGGCGCTGGTCTGCGCGCGCATCCGCCCGGGCAGCGTCTCCGGGTCCTCGTCCTCATAGCCGGCCGTATCGATGACCCGGAAGTCGAGCCCGAGCAAACTCGCCTCGCCCTCGCGCCGGTCGCGGGTCACGCCCGGCCGGTCGTCGACCAAAGCCAGCTTCTTTCCGACCAGCCGGTTGAACAGGGTGGACTTGCCCACGTTGGGCCGGCCGACGATGGCGACGATGGGCAATCTGGCCATGGCGCCGCCCTGCCGGGTCGCGGCGGGTGGGTCAACCAAGGGCGGCGAGAAGAAGAGAGGAGTCACCCCGGCGAAAGCCGGGGCCCACGAACACCGCGACCCGAGAACCGGCGACGAGGCCTTCGCCTAACCCCCATATTCCGTGTTCATGGGTCCCGGCCTTCGCCGGGATGACGCCTAGCGCCAGGCGGAGAGCTGGCCGTTCTCGTGCAGGATGTAGAGCGTGTTGTTGGCCACGATCGGCGACAGCGACACCGGCATCTTGGTCTCGACCTGCCCCTGCACCGCCCCGGTCGTCGGATCGACGTAGAGGATCGAGCCGCGCGAGCTGGCGAGGATCAGCCGCCCGCCGGCGAGCACTGGCCCGACATAGTCGATCGCTCCGCTCTTCTTCTTGGCATTCTCGTAATGCGGCAGCTGGGTGAGCCACTTCACATGGCCGTTGCTTCGCGCGAGGCAGAGCAATTGCCCGTCGTCGGTGACGACGAAGATCCAGTCTCCTGCCACCCACGGGGTCGAGATTCCGGCGATGTTGATCTCCCAGACCCGCTGGCCGGTGATCAGCTCGATCGCGACCATGCGCCCGCCCTGGCCGACCGCGTAAACCCGGCCGCCGTCGATCACCGGCTCCGCGTCGATGTCCGACATCGAGGTGACGGTGGTCGAGATGCTGGTCCGCGCCAGCGCGTCCTGCCAGACCACCTGGCCGTTCTCGTAGCGATAGGCGGTGAGCTCGCCCGACGAATAACCGGCGACGACCGTGCCCTGCGCGGCGGCGGGCGCGGCGGCGCCGAGCACGCCGGCGATCTCGACCGCCCCCGCGCCGGTCCAGCGGATCGCGCCGTCGGCCGGATTGAGCGCGAACAGCTGGTTGTCCTGGGTGATCACGTAGACATTGTCGTTGGCGATGGTCGGAGCGCCGCGCAGCGGACCGCCGGGTCTCACCGTCCAGGCGATGGCGCCGGTCTTGGCGTCGAGCGCGGCCGCGTCGCCGGCGCCGGTGGTCGCGTAGAGGCGGCCGTTGTCGTAGCTGACTCCGCCGCCGAACAGGGTCCCGGACTGGATGTCCTTGCCGCGGATCGGAGTGCGCCACAGGGTGGCGCCGCTGTCGGCGCTGATCGCCCGGACCACGCCCTGCGTGTCCATGGCGAAGATCTTGCCCTCGGCCGCGACCGGCGCGGCGGCGAGCTGCGCCTTCTTGCTGCTGCCTTCGCCGATGCTCACCCGCCAGGCCAAAGCCGGCGAGCTGCCGAGGCCGAGATGGCCCATCGACTTGGCGGCATTGCCGCCCGGCTGCGCCCAGGCCTCGTTGGCGAGCGGCACCGGCAGGGTGACCTGAGTGGCCGCCAGCGCCGGATCGACCTCGACCGCCGCCTCGTTCGACAGCACGGCAATCCGCTCGCCGAGCGTCGGAGTCACCGGCTTCTTGCCCTTCTTGAGCACCCCGCAGCCGCTCAAGAGGCTGACGGCGACGAGGGCGATGACGAGACGCTTCATGGATTACCTTCCTGTGGTGCGCCCGGCGCGGCCTGCTGGACGGCGTCGAAGCCGAGCGAGCTCGCCATCTGCTGGGCGCGGGAGCGGATCGTGTCCGGAACCTTCCGGTTCCTGGCGATGGCGGCGTAGAGCCGGCCGGCCTCGGCCGGGCGGTTGAGCTTGATGTAGGAGATGGCGACCATCTCGCCGGCGCTTCCGAACCAGGGGCTGTCGGGGACGGCGAGCGGCTTCAGCCGGTCGATCACCACCTGCGGCTTCAGCCGGTCGAACTCCACCGCCGTCATCCGCACCAGAGCCAGGTCGCGATAGGGTTTGTCGAAATCGTCGCTGTCGGCGATCTGCCGGAAGGTGGCGACGGCGGTCGGCATATCGCTGGCCTCCGCGGCGAGATCCGCCTTGGTGAGCAGGGCGGCCGCGCGATAGGCTTGCGAGCCCGATTTGGCGAGTTCATCGAGCTTGGGCAGCGCCGCCTTCTTGTTGCCGGCCGCGATGTCGTCGAACGCGGAGGTCAGGGTCTCGCCCTGGGCTCCCGCCTGCAGGGCGCGATGGTTCTGCCACCAGATCACGCCGCCGATCGCGGCGATGAACAGGATGAAGCCGGCGATGACGAGCTTGCCGTAGCGCTTCCAGTAATCGACCCATTGGTCGCGGCGCAGCTCCTCGTCCACCTCGCGATAGAAGGTCTCGTTGTCGACAGGCCTCAGCGCCAAGGAAAATCTCCAGAATTCATCGGGTGGGCGCCGCCGTCCCCCGTAGCTGTCGCTCAGCCGAGCAATACGCACGATGAACGAAGGCCCGGCGCTCGCCGCCGCCCCCGCGCTCCTCTACCGGGCCAGCCCGCCGAACGGCAAGCCTCACTTTTTGGACCGGTAGATTTGCTCTTCGCCGGGAAAGGCGCGGCTCCTGACTTCGCCGGCATAAGCCGAAACCGCCGCCTCGATCCGGCCCGCGAAATCCTCGTAGCGTTTGACGAAGCGCGGCGCCCGCTCGAACAGGCCCAGCATGTCCTCGGTGACCAGCACCTGGCCGTCGCAGGTCGCCGACGCGCCGATGCCGATCGTCGGGCAGGCGACCGCCCGGGTCGCTTCCGCGGCGATTTCCTCCATCACCCCTTCGAGAACGAGCAGGAAGGCGCCGGCCTCGGCGACGGCGCGGGCGTCGGCGAGGATCTTCTTCGCCTCGGCCTCGCTCTTCCCCCGCGCGCCGTAGCCGCCGAGCGCGTTCACCGCCTGCGGGGTCAGCCCGACATGGCCGATCACCGGAATGCCGCGGCGGGTCAAAAAGGCGATCGTCTCGGCCATCGCCTCGCCGCCCTCGAGCTTCACCGCCGCCGCGCCGGTCTCCTTGAGGATCCGCGCGGCCGAGGCGAAAGCGGCTTCCGGCGAAGCCTCGTACGATCCGAACGGCATGTCGATCGCGACCACCGCGTGCCACGATCCGCGCACCACCGCGGCGCCGTGCGCGCACATCATCTCCAGGGTCACCGGAACCGTCGAGGGCAGGCCGTAGATCACCTGGCCGAGGCTGTCGCCGACCAGCAGCAGCTCGCAATGCGGATCGAGCAATTGCGCCATCCGCGCGGTGTAGGCGGTGAGCATGACGATCGGCTCGCCGCCCTTCATCGCCTGAAGCTTCGGTACGGTCAGCCGCTTCATCGGCGCCGGCACCGGGTTGGCGCGGCTGGTCGCCGTGTCGAGCGAGTGGGTGACGGACATCGCCGCCTCTTAGCCGCTCGCCGACGCCAAGGCCAGAACGGCGCCCACCCCCCGCGCGCCGAGTCGCCCGACCGGGCGGCCGACCATCTGGATCGAATTCGTGCCGTCGTCGAAACAAGTACGATTTGCGTTGGTTTGTAGTAATGATTTCTCGTTATTGTTGAATACGCCTGCCGTCTCTTCCGACCCGCGTCATCGGGCACGACGATAGTTCTTCAAGTAAAGTAAAGGTTTAGCACAGGTGAAGGGCGACGACGAAGCGCCGCGCCCGACTTTGCCGTTTTGGCCAATTGAGGCATCCGAAGTGCTGTGACAAAGTAGTCGCGAAGCGCTAAGGTCGTGATTCCAGAAATTCGAAGGGGGTGGGTTATGATTACGAAATCGACCAGAACCATTTTGTACGCAGCGGCGCTGCTCGGCGCCACCGCCATGCAAGCGACTCCGGCCTTCGCTCAGGCGACCCGGACCTGGGTGTCGGGCGTCGGCGACGACGTCAATCCGTGCAGCCGCACCGCGCCCTGCAAGACCTTCGCCGGCGCGATTTCCAAGACCGCCAACGGCGGCGAGATCAACTGTCTCGATCCGGCCGGCTACGGCGCGGTGACGATCAACAAGTCGCTGGTCATCGACTGCCATTACACCGAGGGCGGCGCCCTCGCCGGCGGCAACGGCATCGTCGTGAACGCGACGTCGACCGACGTGGTGGTGCTTCGCGGCCTCGACATCTTCGGTGTCAACCCGCCGACCCACGGCATCCGCATCCTCGTCGCCGGCGCGGTTCTCGTCGAGGATTGCGTCATCCGCCGCTTCAACCTGGCGAACAGCTTCGGCATCAGCTTCGTGCCGAGCGGGACGACAAACCTCTACGTGATCAACACGAGAGTCACCCAGAACGGCATCGCCGGCTCCGGCGGCGGCATCACGGTCGCGCCGACCGGCACCGGCGCCGGCCGCGTCATGCTCCGCAACGTCGATGTCGAGCAGAACCCGAACCACGGCGTCTTCATCGACACCTCGGCCACTTCGAGCGGCGCGACCTCCGTCGACATCGAGTCGAGCAACGTCTCCGGCAACGGTAACGGCATCTCGATTCTCACGACCGCCGGCACCTCGAACACGATGGTGAACGACACGTCGGTCGCCCACAACAGCCTGAACGGGATCATCGCCAACGGGCCGCTCACGGTCCGGGTCGGCAACTCGACGATCACCGACAACGCGTTCACCGCCGGCTCGGCGGTGGTCGCGGTCAACGGGGCCAGCGCTCTGAGCTACCTCAACAATCGCCTCGACGGGAACACCAACAACGGGGCCTTCACCAACACCATCCCGCCGCATTGAGCGGGGCGAAAGCCATCATCGGGGGGGCGCTTCGGCGCCCCCTTTTTTTACGCCGCAAATCATTCCCACTCGATCGTGCCGGGCGGCTTCGACGTGCAGTCGTAGACGACCCGGTTGATGCCGCGGACCTCGTTGATGATGCGGGTCGCGACCCGGCCGAGGAAGGCGGCGTCGAACGGATAGGCGTCGGCCGTCATGCCGTCGGTCGAGGTGACCGCCCTCAGGGCGCAGACATGGTCGTAGGTGCGCGCGTCGCCCATCACCCCCACCGTCTTCACCGGCAGCAGCACGGCGAAGGCCTGCCAGATCGCGTCGTAGAGGCCGGCGGCGCATATCTCCTCGAGGTAGATCGCGTCGGCCTTGCGCAATATGTCGCACCGCTCCCTGGACACCTCCCCCGGGATCCGGATGGCGAGGCCGGGGCCGGGGAAGGGATGGCGGCCGACGAACGCATCCGGAAGCCCGAGCTCGCGGCCGAGCGCGCGTACCTCGTCCTTGAACAATTCCCTCAGCGGCTCGACCAGCTTCATGTCCATCCGCTCGGGAAGCCCGCCGACATTGTGGTGGCTCTTGATCGTCACCGAAGGCCCGCCGGTGAAGCTGACGCTCTCGATCACGTCCGGATAGAGCGTGCCCTGCGCCAGGAAATCGGCGCCACCGATCTTCCTCGCCTCCGCCTCGAACACGTCGATGAACGTCCTGCCGATGAACTTCCTCTTCGCTTCCGGATCGTCGAGCCCGGCGAGCCCGGAGAGGAACAGGTCCGCCGCGTCGACGTGGACGAGCGGGATGTTGTAATGGCCGCGGAACAAGGAGACGACCTGCTCCGCCTCGCCGGCGCGCATCAGCCCGTGGTCGACGAACACGCAGGTCAATTGGTGGCCGATCGCTTCGTGGATCAGCACCGCGGCGACGGCGCTGTCGACCCCGCCGGAGAGCCCGCAGATCACCCGGCCGGCGCCGACCTGCCCCCGTATCTCGGCGATCTTGGCCTCGCGGAACTCGGCCATCGTCCAGTCGCCGGCAAGGCCGCAGACGTGGCGGTCGAAATTGGCGAGCAGCCGTCCGCCGTCGGGGGTGTGGACCACCTCGGGATGGAACATCAGGCTGTAGAAGCGCCTCGCCTCGTCGACCGCCACCGCATAGGGCGCCCCTTCCGACTGGGCGACGACCCGGAATCCGTCCGGAAGCCGCTCGACCCGGTCGCCGTGGCTCATCCACACCTGGTGCCGCTCGCCGGGCGCCCACAGGCCGTCGAACAAGGGAGTCTCGCCGGTGATGTCGATGAACGCGCGCCCGAACTCGCGGCTCTCCGACGGCGCGACGAGACCGCCCAATTGATGCGCCATGGTCTGCTGGCCGTAGCAGATGCCGAGCACCGGCACCCCCGCCTCGAACAGATGCTGCGGCGCGCGCGGGCTGTCCTCCCACATCACCGAGGACGGGCCGCCGGACAGGATGATTCCCTTCGGCCCAAGCCGCTCGAACGCGGCGGCGGCGGCGTTGAACGGCGCGATCTCGCAATAGACTCCGGCCTCGCGCACCCGCCGCGCGATTAGCTGCGTCACCTGGCTGCCGAAATCGACGATGAGGATCGTGTCGGACGGCTGGATCGTCATGGCAGGGCGGATAGGCAGCGCGCCGGGCCGAGTAAAGGTCGGCAAGCCGCTATCGGCGGGGCGGCGCCTCGCCGGGCGGGTTGACGAGGAACACCACATAGCCGCGGAAGCGCGGCTCGCTCTCCAGCCCCGGCGGCGCCCGCCAGAGGCCGCCCTCGACCAGACCGACCTTGAACGGGATGGGGAAGCCGCGCATTCGGCGGAACCAGGCCTCGTAGCCCGGGATGGTGGAGCGGCCCTGATAGGTCTGGACGACGACTTCGTCGACGGTCCCCGCGAGCTCTGAGAGCGCGGCCGGGTCGCCGTTCGCGCTCCAGTCCATCAGCCCCGTGATCGAGAGCGGATAGCGCTTCGGCAAGGCTGCGCGGACGCCGCGAAGGAAGGCGCCGTAGCGGGCGAGGCCGCGGCTGTTCGCGTCAAAATCCACCTGCAGGCCGGCGGTCCGGTTGCCCGCGGCGGCCCAGCGGTCGAGGCGCGCGGTCAGCGCCGGCACCGTTCCGTCCGGCCAGTCGAGCGTGTCGGTCCGAACGACGAGCCAGATTTGCGGCCGGGGCAGGCGCGGGAGGCCGGGGCGGAGAGCGACGTAGCGTCCCGCCCCGGCCGCTCGGATTTCGCCGTCGAGCAGATAGAGGGTCCGCGCCGAACGGAGGGCGGGTTGCGGCCTTACGCCCGCCCAGAGCCAGAAGGCGTCATGGCCCGACGCTTGGACCCGGTCGTCGCCGGCCGGGCCGCACGCCGCCGCGGCCGCCACAAGCGCCGCCGCCAGGGCGACTCGCGGCGGGCGCGCTACCAGTAGAATTTCAGCGACTGCGCCCAGCGCGACTTGGGATAGTCGCGCTTGAGGCGGTTGAACCAGGCGCGCCGCACCTCGACTGGGACGTCGGCGCCGCCGCAGCTGTCGAAGCCGCTCGGCCCATAGCAGCGCACCGCGCGATTGAGCGCGAACGCGCGATCGTCGTCGCTCGCCGACGGGTCGGCGATCACCGCCTTGTAGACCTCGAGCCGCTGGTAGGGCGCGCCGGGAAATTGAGTCTTCGACGTGCCCAGGCCCCGGCCGCTCGCGGGCTCCTTCCTCTCGAAATCGTCGAAGCCGTTGGCGCGGAAATATTCGGCGAGGCACAGGCGCGGCCGGACCGCGCCCGCGGCGGACTCGAGCCGCCGCACCGTGTCCGCGAGGGGCGGACATCCGGCATCGCCGAGCTTCGCCTTGTTCGAGAAGCGCGTCAGCGGCGGCGGCCAGAGCTCGTCGTCACCCGGCTCGTATTCGCGGGCGCCCCAGAATTCGTTCTCGTAGCGCTTCGCCGCGGCATCGGCCGGGAGCTGGGCGATGTCATTCAGGAAGCCGGCGTAGAAGCCGTGCCGGAGCTCCTTGGCCAGAAGGACGTAAATGGCGACGTCGCGCTCCTGGCGGAGCGCCGCCGGATCGCGCGTCTGCTTGCGGAGCAGATCGGGCCCGGCGACATGTTCGAGCAGGAGCTGCCGCATGACCGGATGCCGCACCTTCGAATCCGCCGCGAAGACGCGCGCGACGTCGCCGCTCCGCTCGTCGTGGAGCGCGAGCGCCAGCTCCAGCGCCTCGCGCTGGTAGGGCTGGACGGCGCCCTGGAACAGGCTCAGCCAGAAATTGCGGGCGTTGCGGTCTGCCACCGCCTCGAGCGCCTCGCCGCGAAGCATCTGCCGGCTGAACTCGATGTAGGAGAAGACGCGCTGGCGGGCGGCGTCGGGGATGAGCGCCAGCACCTCGCGCGGCCGATTGTCGACGAAATAGGCCTGCGCGGCGCGCAGATAGCCGAACAGCGCCGGCTGCCCGGCGAACAGCGGCGCCTGCCGCTCGAGCACATCGTCCGCGGGACGGGCGACGCAATCCTCGGCCGGCGTGTCGAGATCCTCGACGCAGCGCATGCGCTGAAGGTCGACGACCGCGAGGAGGAGAGGATCGCGCACTTCGCCGCCCCCGCCGGGCTCGAGCAGCGACGAGTCGATCTCGCCGACCAACGATGCGGCGCCCGCCGCGCCGTCGAAAGCGCCGTTGCCCTCGATCTGCCGTTCGAACGCCGCGGCCAGGGCTTTTGCGTCCCCGGCGAGCCACGCGACCCGGCGTGTCAGCCCGCGAGCGGAAGCGGCGTAACGGCCGTTCGGATAGATTCTGAGATAGCCGTTCAACGCCGCTCCGGCCGAGGCGATGGCCGCGCGGTCGCGGACCTTCGGATCGGCAAGGTATCCGAATTCGTCGAAAGCGTGCTCCTGAGCCCGGTTCAGCGCAGTGCGCGCGACCATGTAGAGCGCCGTCTCCCGCACCCACGGATCGGGCGCGCCGCCGAGCGCGGCGAAGGTGGCGCGCGCCTGGTCGAACGCCCCGGCATAGAATTGGCCTGCGCCGGTCAGGTAAGCGGCAAAGGCCTTGCCCGCGAACGAGGCGACCGCCGGTACCGGCGGGGGCGTATTGCTCTCGGAGCATTCGGGGCTGAAGTCGGCGCGGGCCGCGAGCAGGGCCTGCCTTTCCGCATCGGGCACGGCACGGTTCGCACGGATCGCCGCCTCGAAGGCGGCGGCGCCGGTGGCGAGGGTCTGGCATCGGCTCGCCCGGTAGTCCCACGCCCGGGAAGCCGGAGGCTCGGCATCCGCGGCCATGTCCAGCCACCGAAAGAGCGCCAATGGCACCTTGCCCTCCGGCGCTTCGGGATCGCGCACGGGCAGGCGCCGCGCGTCGGCGAGCAGCAGCAGCAGGTTGACCCGCGTGTCGTTGCCGGGGGTCAGCATCGCGCCGTTTCCGTCGAAATCGAACCTGGCTTTGGCGATCTCCCACTTGGGCAGGCTCTCTGGATCGACGCCGCAGCTCCAGGCGGTGACCGCCCCGACGATGAGCAGCCCCGCCCCCAACAGCCAACGTGTCGCTTTGCCTGCCCGCATGTGAACCCCGCCCACGAACGTGTATCTCCGGTCGTCGGCGACAGGCAATATCGGGTGACGGAGAACGAGGCCGTCGGCGGCTGTAATCGCAGGCGGCCTGGTCCGTTCGGAGAAAAAAGGGCGGGTTCGCACCTGGCGGATCGAGCCCATGGCGCTTGCCGCCGCGCAGACCTGGATCGCGGAGCAGAGGGCGATCTGGGAGGCCGGGCTCGACCGGTTAGAGGCCCATGTCGAAAAAAGATGAAGGCGAGGGAGAAGGATCATGGCTGACGGGAACGACCTGGTTCTGGAGCGCACGCTTGACGCGCCGCGGGACCTCGTCTGGCGGGCGTGGACCACGCCCGAGCATCTCAAGCGCTGGTGGGCGCCGAGGCCCTATGAGACTCCGGAATGCGACATGGTTCTCAGGCGGGGCGGCCGCTTCTACACCCGGATGACGGGCCCCGACGGCTTCGACTTTCGGGGCACCGGCTGCTTTCTCGAGATCATCGAAGAGGAGCGTGTCGTGTGGACGAGCGCGCTCGGCGAGAATTATCGGCCCAACGATCTGGATCCCTCCGGCTGCGGCGCGCTCGCCTTCACCGCCATCGTCACCTTGGCCGACGCCGGCGAAGGCAGGACGCACTATCGCGCGGTCGCCATGCACGCCAACCGCGCCGACCGCGACAGGCACGAGAAAATGGGCTTTCACGAAGGCTGGGGCACCTGTGCGGACCAGCTCGGCGAAGTTGCCGCCGGACTCGCCTGACTCCCGCTCTTGAGGGGGCTAGGCCCTGGGCTCGGCCGTCCGGAAGCCGTAGATGGCCCCGTTGCGCACCGTGCAGCTGAACGACTGGCGGGGACCGCCGCCGGCCTGCTCGACCTCGCCTTCGACCGTATAATAGCCCTTGCTTTTCGAGACCTGGCCGATGTCGGCGACCCGGCCGCCGAGGCGGTTCTCGGCCTCACCGGCGCAGGCGTCGACCGCCGAATCCTGCTTCTCGCGATTGCCTTGGGTGATGGCGTTGGCGAGGGCGGCGATTCCGCCGATCACCACCGCGCCGGCGACCACGTCGCCCGTGTCGACGTCGTCATGATGCCGGTGCCAGCGCCGCGCCTCGGCCGGCGCCGCCGAGCTCGCCAGCAACGCGGCCGCCGCCGCCCAGTAGATCGCCCTTCTCATCCCGCCGCTCCCTGGGTGGTGACGGGGACTCGTTACGGCGGCGATCCTGTCTCGGCGCTGAACCTCTAGGGGTGCCAGGCGCCGGCGTGGTGGGCGGAATCGGGCATGTCCGCCGCCGCAAGCGTCGCCGCCGCGCCGCCGGGGGCGAAGCTGAAGTCGCCGGCGCCGAGCTGCTTGGGCTTCATCCCCTCGACGAGGATCGAGTCGCCGGCGCCCCAGCTGATCAACGTGTCCTTGCCGGAGGCGGTGAGGGTCAGATCCGAGAAGCTGTGCGGCCCGTCGGTGAAGGCGATCACGTCCTGGTGGCTGAAGTCGGTGATCCGGTCGTGGCCGGAGCCGGCGCCGAAGCGGAACGTGTCGGCGCCCTGGCCGCCGGTCAGAACGTCGTCGCCGCCGCCGCCGACCAGAGTGTCGCTGCCCTTGCCGCCGTTCAGAATGTCGTTTCCGTCGGTGAAGCCGCCGGGGAAGGCGGCGGCGATGTCGCCATAGGTGGTGATCGGCCCGGACGTTCCGTAGCCGTGGGTGTCGACCGTCACCCGGCCGTCGCCGTAGAGGATGTCGTCGCCGTCGCCTCCGTTCAGGGTGTCGTTGCCGGTATCGCCGGCGATGAGGTTCGCCGCGCCGTCGCCGCTCAGCACGTCGCCGAACGCGGTGCCCGACAGATTCTCGAAGCCCGTGAAGGTCACCGTGCCGACGCCGGTCGTCTGCGCCGACCCCTGCAGAGCGAGCGAGGCGGTGGCGCCGGTCGTTCCGCCGACGTCGTCGAAGAAGGAGAGGGTGTCGTTGCCGGTGCCGCCGTCGGCGGTCGCGTTGCCGGCGCCGAGCTCGACCAGGTCGTTGCCCGCCCCGGCGGTGAGGCTGTCGGCGCCGCCCTCGCCCCACAGCCAGTTGTCGCCGCCATTGCCGATGATCGTGTCGCCGTAGACGGTGCCGGAGGCGTGCTCGATGCCGACCAGAGTGTCGATCCCGAACAAGGTATCCTGGGCGACGCCCTGGATGTTGAGGTCGACGTGGATCCCGCTCGTCGCGGTGTGGAAGGCGACCCGGTCGATGCCGGCGCCGCCGTCCAGCAGGTCGTTGCCCGAGCCGCCGTCGAGATAGTCGTCGCCGCCGCCGCCCACGAGCGTGTCGTTGCCGGCGCCGCCGCGCATGTAGTCATGGCCGTCGACGAAGCCGCCCGGAAAGGCGAGTGCGACGTCGGAATAAGTCGTGATCGGGCCCGACGTGCCGGTGTCGTGGGTGTCGATGCTGACCCGCCCGTCGCCGTAGAGAATGTCGTCTCCGCCGCCGCCGATCAGCGTGTCGCCGCCGGTGTCGCCGGCGAGCAGATTGTTGCCGTTGTCGCCGAGCAGGTCGTCGTCGCCGGCCGAGCCCGACAGGTTCTCGAAGCCGGTGAGGGTCATGAAGCCGATGCCGGTGTCCTGGGTCCCGACCGGACCGAGAATGAGGGTCACCGCGGTCCCGTAATCGGCGGCGTTGTTCCAGACCGAGAATGTGTCGATTCCGCCGCCGCCGTCGGCGCTGACGTCGCCCGCCCCCGCCTCGACCAAATCGTTGCCGGCGCCGGCGCTGAACGTATCGTCGCCGCCCTCGCCCCACAGCCAGTTGTCGCCGCCATTGCCGGTGATCGTGTCGGCGTAGAGGGTGCCAGAAGCGTGCTCGATCGAGACCAGGGTATCCATTCCGAACAGCGTGTTCTGGGCGACGCCCTGGATGTTGAGGTCGACCTGGATGCCGCTGGTCGCGGTGTGGAAGGAGACGCGGTCGATGCCGGCGCCGCCGTCGATCAGATCGTCGCCCGGCCCGCCGTCGAGATAGTCGTCGCCGTCCTCGCCGTAGAGGGCGTCGTTGCCGGCGCCGGCGCGGATGTAATCGTGGCCGGCATCGGCATGGATCGTGTCGTCGCTTGGCGTTCCGAACAGCACGTCGTTGCCCGGCGTCCCATTGATGATCGCCATGCCGCCGCTCCCCTTGGCCGAGCCTCGAAAAAGCCGAGCCTAACCCAGGCGCCGGAGCCCGCCAAGCCGGCATGGAACGGGGTGCGGGACAGTCGGTTGAGGGCGTGACTGAGGAGACGGATCATGGCCGGGACGACGGAAAGCCACAGCTATTGGAACGCGACCGCCGGCGAAGGTCCCGCCTTCCCGGCGCTCGCCGGCGACCTCGAGGTCGACGTGGCGATCATCGGCGGCGGAATCGTCGGAGTGACCGCCGCGCGGCTGCTCAAGGACCGCGGCCAGAAGGTGGCGCTGATCGAGGCGCGGCGCATCGGCCGCCAGGTCACCGGCCGCTCGACCGCCAAGATGAGCTCGCAGCACGGCGTCCTCTACCAGACCCTGGTCGGCAAGTTCGGCGAGGACAAGGCGCGGCTCTACGCCGAGGCGCAGGAAGCGGGGATCGCCAGGATCAAGGACCTCGCCGCCCAGTACGGCATCGACGCCGACATCGAGCCCAAGCCCGCTTACGTCTACACCCTGGACGAGAGCCGCGTGGCGGATCTCGAGAAGGAAGTGGAGGTCGCCCGCCGCCTCGGCCTTCCCGCGTCCCTCACCCGCGACACCGGCCTCCCCTTCGAAATCCTCCAGGCGATGCGCTGGGACGATCAGGCCCAGTTCCACCCGACCAAATATGTCGCCGGCCTCGCCGCCACTCTCCCCGGCGACGGCTGCCACGTCTTCGAGCGCAGCCGCGCGGTCGACTACGATACGGACCGGGTCGTCACCGACGGCGGCACGGTCAAGGCCCGCCACGTCGTCATGGCGACCAACCTCCCGCTCGGCCAGGTCGGCATGTACTACGCGATCGCCTACCCGATGGCCGAGCCGGTGATCGCGGCGCCGATCGGCCGGGATTTGCCGGGCATGTACAAGAATGCCGAGCATCCCGGCCATTCGATCCGCACCCACAAGGGCGCCGACGGGCGGGTCTGGGGCATCGTCGCCGGCAACCATTACAAGCCCGGCCATGTCGACGACGAATTGAAGTACATCGCCGACATCGAGCAATGGCTGACCGGCCAGTTCGGCGCCGGCCCGGTCGGCTACCGCTG
>JAXDPL010000007.1:0-3509 GCA_034668385.1 Sphingomonadales bacterium
CGAGGAGCTCGAAGAGATCCGCGCCGGCGCCCGCGACGCCTCGATCGAGGGGGTGATGCTGAAGCGCCGCGACAGCCCCTACGTGGGCGGCCGCCGCGCGGGCCTGTGGTACAAATGGAAGCGCGACCCGCTGACCGCCGACTGCGTTCTGATGTACGCGCAGCGCGGCAGCGGCAAGCGCTCCTCTTATTATTCCGACTATACGTTCGGCTGCTGGACCGCGGCGGGCGAGCTGCTTCCGGTCGGCAAGGCCTATTTCGGCTTCACCGACGAGGAGCTGATGTTCCTCGACCGCTGGGTCAGGAACCACACGGTGCAGCGCTTCGGGCCGGTGCGCGAGGTGGAGAAGAGCCTGGTGATCGAGATCGCCTTCGATTCGATCCATGCCAGCAAGCGCCACAAGTCCGGCCTCGCCATGCGCTTCCCGCGCATCTCGCGCATCCGCACCGACAAGCCGGCCGCCGAGGCCGACACGGTCGAGGGGCTCGCCCGGCTGGCCACCTGAGCGGCGTTAACCTCCGGCGCCGCGAATTCTCCATTCGGGACAATGGTTTTTCGGGGGCTGACAAGGACATGGCTTCAAGGGATGGGCGCGTCCGAGGGGGCCGGACTCTCGTTTTTTCAAGGGAACAGGCCATGGCGAGTTTCACACTTCAGCGCGGCGTCGAGCCCTTGCCGCACGATCCGCGCAACCGCGGCTATTGCGTCGTCTATCACGAGGACGAGGTGAACCATTGTCCCGGCTGCGGGCGCACCCACTGGTATGTCGGCCGGGTCTCGGCCGAATGCGGCTTCTGCGCGACGGCGCTGCCGCTGGCCTCGGCGACGGCGCGCGGGCCCGGTACCCACAGCCGCGGCCACCGGCCGACCGAGCTGGCGGCTTAGCGGCGAAACCCGCGAAACTGGGAAACCCTACACGTCATTCCCACGAAAGCGGGAATCCCGCTTCTTTCCTGTTGGCAAGCAGAACAAGCGGGACCCCCGCTTTCGCGGGGGTGACGGCACAAAGGCGCTGTTACCTTCCTTCCACCCCGAGGATCGTGCCGTCAGAACGGCAGCCAGCGGTTCTTTTCGGAGAAGCGCATGTAGCCGGCATTGACTCCGAGCCGCGCGCCGACGCCCATCCGGATCGGGATCAGCACGATGTCGCCGCGCCTGAGGTAGCTCGCGGTAAGGCCGCCGACGACATAGGCATTGCCCTCGGCGGCCGGGTAGCGGCGGTAGAGGCGCTGGCTGTCGTGGAGGTTGTAGACGAGCACGAACACCTTGTTGGCGTCGGCCCCGGCGTCGAAGCCGAGCGAGGGTCCGGTCCAGTAGACCGGGCGGTCGCCCTCGATCTGGTGGTGGAGCGTGCCCGAGCCGTAGCGGACGCCGAACACGAAGGCGCCGCCCGCCTCCCGGCCGGTGATGTAGGCGGTCGGCTCGCCCTGGTCCTTGAGGAGCTTCTCGATCATCTGGGCGAGGCCCTTGGCGCCCTTGCCGAACACGCCCTCGGCGGCGCTGAACACGTCGTTGCGGGGGACATTGGTCTCAGCCTCGGCGGCGGCGCGGTCGGCGGCCGAGGGCGCGGCGGCCGTGGGCGGCGGGGCGGCGTCGGGCGAAGCCTGCTGCGGTCCGGGATCGACCGGCTGATATTCAGGGGCCGCCTGCTCGGGGGCCGGCGCTGGCGCCGGTGCCGGTCCGGTTGCGGGCGGCGGCGGGCGGTTCGGATCGACGGTGCCGACCTGCGCGGGCGCGGCGGCGCCGGGGGCGGCGAGGCCGGCGGCCAGCGCCAGCTTCAGGATCTTGGACGCACGCATCGGCAAACTCCCCCTATGCTCTCGGGGCAAAGCTAATCCCGCCAGTGCTTTCGCGGCAATGAACCGGCGACGAACCGAGTCCTTCTTGCGCCGGAACGGGCCCGGAACGGCGACTACTGGGGGCGATTGTCCGGGGAATTGCGGTAGCAGACCGGCCAGGTCGTTAGCTTGGCGGAACGGGAGGGCTTGCCGCGCATTGGTAGGGCGACGTGGCCGGGACGGTGCCATGACCGCCAGACGTGTCTGCTTCTGTATCGCCATCGCCGTCGCGCTCGCCGGGTGCGGCGACCGCGCCCGTTTCAGCGTCGCCGAAGGGACCGGGCCGGCGCCGGTCCTGCCGCCGCCGGTCCACGCCGCCATCCCGACGATCAAGGTCGCCAGGGCGGTCCACTGGCTCGCCGGAGCCAAGCCGGTCGCCGCGCCGGGCCTCGCGGTCGAGGCCTTCGCCACCGGCCTCGACCATCCGCGCTGGCTCGCCGTGCTTCCCAATGGCGACGTTCTGGTCGCCGAGACCAACGCGCCCGAGCGGCCCAAGGACAATCGCGGCATCAAGGGCTTCTTCTTCAAGCTGTTCCAGAAGAAGGGCGGCGGCGCGGTGCCGAGCGCGAACCGGATCACCTTGCTCAGGGACGCCGACGGCGACGGCGTCGCCGAGACCCGGACGGTCTTCCTCAGCGGCCTCAACGCGCCGTTCGGCATGGCCCTGTCCGGCGACACGCTCTACGTCGCCGACACCGACGCGGTGCTCGCCTTTCCCTACCGCGCCGGCGAGACGTCGATCGCCGCCGCGCCGCGGCGCGTCGTCGACCTGCCGGCGGGCGAGATAAACCACCACTGGACCAAGAACGTCGTCGTCTCGCCCGACGCCACGAACCTCTATGTCTCCATCGGATCGAACAGCAATGTCGGCGACAACGGCATTCCGGCGGAGGAGGGGCGGGCGCAGATCTGGCTGGTCGACCCGCAAAGCGGCGCTCACCGGCCGTTCGCCACCGGCCTGCGCAATCCGGTCGGCCTCGCCTTCGAGCCGGTCAGCGGCGCGCTGTGGACGGCGGTCAACGAGCGCGACGAGATCGGCAGCGACCTTGTCCCCGATTACATGACCAGCGTCCGGGACGGCGGCTTCTACGGCTGGCCGTTCAGCTATTACGGCCAGCATCTCGACGAACGGATCAAACCGGCCGACCGCCGGCCGGACCTTGTGGCGCGCGCACTCGTCCCCGATTACGCGCTGGGGCCGCACACCGCCTCGCTCGGCCTCGTCTTCGCGGACCGCGCGCGGCTCGGCCCGGCCTTCGCGAGCGGCGCCTTCGTCGGCCAGCACGGCTCATGGAACCGCAAGCCGCCGAGCGGCTACAAGGTGATCTTCGTGCCCTTCGCCGCCGGCAAGCCCTCCGGTCCGCCCGTCGACGTCCTCACCGGCTTCCTCGACCCGCGGGGCGAGGCGATGGGCCGGCCGGTCGGAGTCGCCATCGACACCCGCGGCGCGCTCCTCGTCGCCGACGACGTCGGCAACACGATCTGGCGGGTGACCGAAGCGCGATAACAGGGAAGGGCGCGACCCTGGCGGAGACGGAGGGATTCGAACCCTCGGTAGGAGTAATCCCCCTACGGCGGTTTAGCAAACCGCTGGTTTCAGCCACTCACCCACGTCTCCGGCGCAGCCGGGCGGCTATAACCGGCAGGGCGCTGCGCATCAACCGACTGAAA
>JAXDPL010000008.1:0-2650 GCA_034668385.1 Sphingomonadales bacterium
GACGTGGAAACCGGCGAAGCTTTGCGTCACCGGCATCAGCTCCAGCGTGTTGATGTTGACGTGGGGCGGCAGCGTCGCGACCCAGTGGATCGTGTCGGCGATGTCCTCGGCGGTCATCGGGTCCATATTGCCGTAGAGCGCGTCCGACGCCGCCTGGTCCCAGCCGTTGCGCACCAGGGTGAACTCGGTCTCGATCATCCCCGGCTCGATCGAAGTGACGCGTACGCCGGTGCCGTGGAGGTCGGAGCGCAGGTCGAGCGAGAATTGGGTGACGAACGCCTTGGTGCCGCCATAGACCGCGCCGCCGCGATAGGGGTAGGTCGCCGCCACCGAGCTCAAGTTGATCACCGCTCCGCGCCGCTCGATCAGGCCCGGCAGCAGCTTGCGGGTGAGCGCGACGAGGCCGGTGATATTGGTCTCGATCGACTGGAGCGACGGCGCCAGCTCGGCCTGCTGGAGCGGGTCGAGCGGCGGCGCCAGGCCGGCATTGTTGAGCAGCAGGTCGACCGAACGAAACGCCTCCGGCAGCGCGTCGACCGCCGCGTCCATCGCCGGGGCGTCCCGCACGTCCGCCTCCACAGGCAGGAAAGCCTCGCCCAGATCGGCGGCGAGCGCATCGAGCCGCTCGCGCCGGCGGCCGGTGCCGACCACCCGCCACCCGCCTTGCGCGAACCGCCGCGCCGAGGCCGCGCCGATGCCGGCGGTGGCGCCGGTGATGAAGACGGTCCTGGTCATTTCCGTGCCTTCCTTCAGTCTGCTGCGGGAACGCCGCCGGTCAGGCGCTCGAGGATCCAGGGCGTCGCCTCGGCCCAATCGTAGATCCGGGCCTGGGCGTGGGGCGCCGGCGGGGTGTGGGCGGCGAGGCGCGGCGCGGCGATCATGTGCAGCCGCCAGACGCCCGGTGCGTGCTTGGCGACCGATTCGTGGTGGACCGCGAGGTCGTCGACGAACAAAGCCGCGCTCGGCCGCATCTCTTCGATCAGCTCGACCAGGGGCCGGCCCTTGCCGCCGCGGTTGCACAGCACCCGGTGGCGTATGTCGAAGCGGCCGAGCTGCTCGACCCGGCCCGCTTCATATTCGTCGCCGATGTTGGTGAGGATGACGATGTCGGCGACGCGTCCGATCTCAGCCAGGGCTTCGGCGGCGCCGGGCACGAGATTCTGGCGGTGCATCTCGGTGTCGAAGAAACCGCTGAGCAAGGGCCAGACCCTTTCCTCTTCCACCGGCGCGCCCGAGGGGTCGCGCAGCGCCTCGCGGAAGCCCGGCGCGGTGATGTCGAAGCTCATGCCGCGAGTCTCCGCCACCCATTCGGCGAAGTGCGAGATCATGTGGAGCAGGACCTCGTCGCAATCGGTGACCAGAAGCGGACGCCCGCTCATTCCTCCAGCCTCCGGCGCGCCTCGGCCAGCGCCCCGGGATCGACGCCGAGCGCATCGGCGCAGGCGAGGAGGTCCGGCTCGTGCGCGGCGAGGAAGCCGAGCACCGCCGCGAGCACCGAAGGCTCGGCCAGCCGTTCGCGAAGGTCCGCCGCGCTGAGCCCGGTCAGCGCCAGCAGCCGCTGGGCCCGTGCTTCGTCGGCCAGCGTCCAGGCCAGCGCGGAGAGCGCCAAGGCTTCGGGGTCGGGCGGATTTGTGCGATCTCGGAGCATCTTCTACAGGTGGGCCGGTGGCCCAAAAGATCCTGGTTGTCGAGGACAACGAACTCAATTTGAAGCTGTTCTGCGACCTGCTGCGCGCCCACGGCTTCGCCGCCGAGCCGGTGCGCGATGGCCGCGAGGCGGTGGCGCGCGCCCGCGCCTTCCACCCGGATCTCGTCGTCATGGACATTCAGATGCCGCACATCAGCGGGCTCGAGCTGATCGAGCAGCTGAAGGGCGATCCGGAGCTGAGGTCGGTTCCGATCATGGCGGTCACCGCTTATGCGGCGAAGGGCGACGAGGAGCGGATTCGCGAGGCGGGCGCCGAGGGCTATGTCTCCAAGCCGATCTCGCTGGTCCGGTTCATCGAGGCGGTCCGCGCCCTGCTCGCTGCGCCGCCGCCCGCGCCGGAAGCGAAGGAAGAGGTGACGGCGACGCGGCATTTCGCGGCGGCGCCCGAAGCGGTCTTCGATGCGTGGCTGGACCCGGCGACGACGGGCGAGTGGCTGTTCGCGACGCCCGGCGGCGAGAGCGTGAGGGTCGACATCGATGCCCGGGTCGGCGGCCGCTACGCGATCGTCGAGCGGCGCGGCGGCGAGGAGGTGCTCCATAGCGGCCGATACGAGGCGATCGAGCGGCCGGAGCGGCTCGTTTTTACGCTCGCCGTGCCGCTCTACTCGGAGCATGAGGAGCGCGTGACGATCGACATCCGGCCTGACGGCGACGGGTGCGAGCTGACGCTCGGCCAGACACGTTCGCCCGACGCGCCGGCGTCGGTGGAGCAGATCGAGCGGGGCTGGAGCACGATCCTGGCGGCGCTCGCGGGACGGCTGGAGGGAGGGAGCGAATGATCGAGGTCTATGCGTTCAAATGGGTGCCGCCCTTCGCGCAGGGCCTGGTCCGCGACCTTCGCGTGCGTTGGGCGCTGGAGGAAGCCGGGCTCGACTACGAGCCGCGGCTGATCGGTCGGGAGGACCAGGACAGTCCGGAATATCGGGCGCACCAGCCGTTCGG
>JAXDPL010000009.1:0-6477 GCA_034668385.1 Sphingomonadales bacterium
GCCCTCGAGCTGCGGGCCGATGACCTCCAGCACCTGAGCGTGATAGGCGTTGAGCCAGTCGCGCTCTTCCGGCGACAGCAGCGACACCTCGACCAGCGCCGGATCGATCGGCGCGAAGGTGAGGGTCTCGAAGCCGAGCACCTTCTTTTCGGCGCCCTCGACCTCGCGGGGTTCGACCAGCACGAGATTCTCGATCCGGATGCCGTATTCGCCGGTGTTGTAGTAGCGGGGCTCGTTGGAGAGGAACATTCCGGCCTTCAAGTGCTCGTCGCCGCCGGCCTGGCTCGAGCCGACCGGGGAGATGCGCTGCGGCCCCTCGTGGACGGCGAGATAGGCGCCGACGCCGTGGCCGGTGCCGTGGGCGTAATCGAGCCCGGCGCGCCAGAGATATTGCCGCGCCAGAGTGTCGAGCTGGCTGCCGCGCGTGCCTTCGGGGAAGAGAGCGCGCGCGACGGCGATATGGCCTTTCAGCACCCGGGTGAAGCGGTCGCGCATCTCCGCGGTGGGCTCGCCGATGGCGACGGTACGGGTGACGTCGGTCGTGCCGTCGGGATACTGGCCGCCTGAGTCGACGAGGTAGAGGCTGTTCATCTCCAGCGCTCGGTTGGTCTCCTCGCTCGCCCGGTAGTGGACGATCGCGCCGTTGGGACCGGCGCCGGAGATGGTGTCGAAGCTGGTGTCGCGCAGGTCGCCGCAGGCCTGGCGGAGCTGGTGGAGCTTCTCGACCGCCTTCAGCTCGTCGACATGGCCCTTGGGCGCCTCGATCGAGATCCAGTGGAGAAAGCGGGTGAGCGCCGCGCCGTCGCGGGCCTGGGCGGCGCGGTGGCCGTTGATCTCGGCGTCGTTCTTGAGCGCCTTGGGGAGGACGGCGGGATCGCGCTTCTCGACCAGCCTGGCGCCGGCCTTTTCGAGCGCCTCGAAGATCGCCGCGACGGCGCGCTCGGGATCGGCGACGATCGTCTTGCCCTTGAGCGAGCCGAGATAGGCCTCGAACTCGTCGCGGCCGTGGACGCGAACGCCGTTGCCGAGATGCTGGCGGACGTCGTCGCCCAGTTTCTCCGGAGCGACGAACAATTCCGCCGTGCCGTCGTCGTTGACCAGGGCGAAGGACAAGGCGACCGGCGTGTGCTCGACGTCGGCGCCGCGCACGTTGAAGGTCCAGGCGATCGAATCGAGGGCGGAGAGGACGGCGGCGTCGGCTTTCTGCTCGCGAAGCCAGTCGGCCATCTCCTGGCGCTTGGCGGCGGACGACTTGCCGGCGAGATCGTCCGGCTGGACGACGAGCCGCGCCTTGGAGGGCTCGGGCTTGTCGGCCCAGACCGCGTCGATCGGGTTGCGGCGGACGGCGACCAGCTCGGCGCCCTTCTCCGCAAGCGCCTCGCGCGCCTTCTTTACCCAGTCCTTGGTGTGGAGCCAGGGATCGTAGCCGATCCGCCCGCCGTCGGGCGCGTGGACCTTGAGCCAGTCGGCGGCGCTGGTCTCCGGGACCGACTGGTAGGACCAGTGCTTGCCGTCGACCTGATCGCGGACCTGCAGGGTGTAGCGGCCGTCGACGAAGATCGCCGCTTCCTCGGGCAGGACCACGGCCGAGCCCGCCGAGCCCTGGAAGCCGGTCAGCCAGGCGAGCCGCTGGGCGTAGGAGCCGACATATTCGCTCATATGCTCGTCGGTCAGCGGAACGACGAAGCCGTCGAGCCGGTCGGCCTTCAATTGCTCCCGGAGCGCCTGGAGGCGGGCTTCGTAGGTCGACATGGCAAATTCCCTCGGCGTCGCTATGTGCGGCTTCCGATAGACCCGCCGAGTGCCTCAGGAAAGAGCGTCCATGTCCCGCCCCGCCCCGCCCCGCGCCGAGCCGCGCCCATACAGCTACGAACGGCACGGCAGGCGGATCGAGGACCCGTGGCACTGGCTTCGCGATCCCGGCTATCCGGAGGTCACGGACAAGGACGTGCTCGCCTATCTCGAGGCCGAGAATGCCTATTTCGAGGCGGCGATGGCGCCGCGCAAGGCGCTGGTCGAGAACCTGTTCGAGGAGATGAAGGGCCGGATCAAGGAGGACGAGAGCTCGGTGCCGATCCGCGACGGCGACTGGCTCTACTGGTGGGCGTTCCGGCCCGGCACCGAATATCGCAGCTGGTACCGGAGGCGAGTCGAGGGCGGGCCGGACGAACTGGTGCTCGACGAGCCGGCCGAGGCGGCAGGCAAGGATTATTACCGGCTCGGAGCGCTGGCGGTGAGCCCCGACGGGCGCCTCGCCGCGACCCTGACCGACGACAGCGGCTCGGAGCGCTTCACCCTGCGCATCCGCGACATCGAATCGGGCGAGGATCTGGAAACGGTGAGCGAGGTCGCCATCGGCCAGCCGGTGTGGAGCGCCGACGGCGGCGCGATCCTGTTCACCGAAGTGAACGAGCATTGGCGCAGCTACCGCGCCCGCCTCCACCGCCTCGGCCGCCCGGTCGGGGAGGACGTGACGCTCTACGAGGAGAGTGAGGATCTCGGCTACTCGGTCGGCCTGTCGCGCTCGCAGGACCGGAGCCTCATTTTCATCTCGACCGGCGACAACGCCTCGAACGAGATTCGCTTCGTGCCGGCCGCCGACCCCGCCGCCGAGCCGGTCCTCATCTCGTCGCGTCGCGCGAAGCGCCAGTATATGGCCGACGCCGCCCACGGCCGCCTCTGGATCCTCGCCAACGACGCGCATGTGAACTTCCGCCTCGCCGAGGCCGACCCGTCGGCGCCCGGCGAGTGGGAGACGGTGATTTCCGGTTCCGACCGGGTCTACCTGACCGGCCTTTCCGCCTATCGCGACCATCTC
The DNA here is from genome assembly GCA_034668385.1 of Sphingomonadales bacterium. GTDB lineage: Bacteria > Pseudomonadota > Alphaproteobacteria > Sphingomonadales > Sphingomonadaceae > Allosphingosinicella. Next base: position 2,819 of record JAXDPL010000009.1, read on the forward strand.
GCCGTCTCGGCGCGGGTCGACGGGCTCGACCAGCTCCTTCTCCGCGCCTATTCGGGCGAGGAACGCCGGATCCCGTTCCCCGAGGCGGCCTATTCCGCCGGCTTCAGCGGCAATCCCGAATATGCCCCCGCCGCCTACCGGCTCCATTATTCGTCTATGGTCACTCCGGCGACTGTCTACGATTATCACCCCGCCGAGGACCGGCTCGAAGTCCTCAAGGTCCAGGAAATACCGTCCGGCTACGATCCCTCGCGGTACGAGACCGAGCGGCTGATGGTCCCGGCCCGCGACGGCAAGTCGGTGCCGGTCTCGGTCGTCTACCCCAAGGATTATCCGCGCGACGGCTCGGGCAAATTGTTCCTCTACGGCTACGGCGCCTATGGAATCGCGATCGAACCCGCTTTCTCGACCAGCCGGATCAGCCTTCTCGACCGCGGCTGGGCCTATGCGATCGCCCATATCCGCGGCGGCGACGATCTGGGCTATGGCTGGTTCCTCGACGGCAAGCTGGAGCAACGCTGGAACAGCTTCCACGACTTCGTCGACGCCGGCCGGGGCCTGATCGACGCCGGCTTCTCGACGCCCGGCCGAATCGCCATCCAGGGCGGCTCGGCCGGCGGCGAGCTGATGGGCGTCGTCGCCAACACCGATCCCGAGCTGTGGGGCGCGGTCGTCGCCGACGTACCGTTCGTCGACGTGCTCAACACGATGCTCGACGAAAGCCTGCCGCTTACGCCCGGCGAATGGCCCGAATGGGGCAATCCGATCGAGGACCCGGCCGCCTTCGACCTCATCGCCGGCTACAGCCCCTACGACAATGTGACGGCGCAGGCCTACCCGCCGATGCTGATTACCGGCGGCCTCAACGACCCGCGCGTCACCTATTGGGAGCCGGCCAAATGGGCGGCGAAGCTGCGCGCCACCAAGACCGACGGCAACGCCCTCCTGCTCAAGATCAACATGGGCGCCGGCCACGGCGGCAAGTCCGGCCGCTGGCAGCGCCTCCACGAGATCGCCGAAGCCTATGCGTTCGTGCTGACCGAGGTGTCATGAAGGCCTTCGAAAAGCGGATCACGGCGACCGCCGACGACGTCGACGAGCTCGGGCACGTCAACAATGCGGTGTGGGTGCGCTGGATCCAGGACATGGCGACCGCGCATTGGGAGGCGGTGGCGCCCGAGGCGCATCGCGAGGCCTATGTCTGGGTCGTGACCCGGCACGAGATCGACTATCTCCGCGCCGTCCTGCCCGGCGAGACGGTGACCGGGCGGACCTGGGTCGCCGAAGCGCCGAAGGGCGCCCGGTTCGACCGCCACGTCGAGTTCGTCGGCGAGGACGGCAAGCCGCGGGTCAAAGCGCGGACGACCTGGGCGATCCTCGACAAGGCGACCGGGCGGCCGCTGAGGGTGCCGGCCGAGGTGGCGGCGCCTTTTTTGTAGCTCCTCCCCGAAACGGGGAGGGGGACCAGCCGCAGGCTGGTGGAGGGGGCCCGGACTTCGCGCCGCAACTGAGGCGGGCCCCCTCCACCGCGCTACGCGCGGTCCCCCTCCCCATTCCGGGGAGGGGCGAAGCTCCGTATCGCCGCCACGATCTTCGGATAAGCCTTGCCGCTGACCGCGAAGCCCATGTGGCCGCAGTCGAGCTCGATCTGCCGGTCGCTCTCGCCCGGCTCGCCGCGCGCGGCGCCGGGGGCGACGATGCCGTCGCGGCGGGACCAGAGGGCGAGGGTCGGCACCGGCGGCTTGACCGAGGGGTCGCTGGCGATCGGCGGGTCGTCGACCGGGTGGCCGGCCACCCATTCGTAGAGCCGCCAGACATTGTTGCTGCGCCGGTCCCCCGAGAAAGGCGAGCCGAGCGTCACCACCTTGGCGACCAGGTCCGGACGCGCCTTGGCCACCTCGCGGGCGTAGATGCCGCCGAGGCTCCAGCCGACCAGGATGATGGGGCGGCCGCCGCCGAACGCCTCCAGCCGGGCGACGATCCGGTCGACCGTGTCGGGCCGGACTCCGCGATTGAGGCCCATTCCCCAGCCGGTTACCCGCCACCCGGCCCTGGCGAGCGCCCGCTGCAGGCCGAGGGTCGTCCGGTCGTTGGCGAGGAAACCGGGGATCACCATCAGCCGCGGCCCGTCGACCGGTCCGCGTTCGCCGAGGCGGCCGATGCCCCGCCAGGCGCGCGCCCAGAGCGCCGCGCCCTCGCGCAGGAGGTGCCAGCGCGACGGCGCGCGATCGTCGCCCGGCTCAGAGATATTCGCCTCCCATCAGCTCGCGCAAAGCCTCGGGCAGACGCACCCGGCCGTCGGCGGTCTGGTGGTTCTCGAGCAAGGGCACGAGGATTCGGGGGGACGCCAGCGCGGTGTTGTTGAGGGTGTGGACGAAGCGCACCTTGCGCTCCCTGTCGCGCCAGCGAAGGTTGGCCCGGCGCGCCTGCCAGTCGTGCAGGGTCGAGCAGCTGTGGGTCTCGCGATACTTGCCGAGCGAGGGCACCCAGCTCTCGATGTCGTTCATCCGGAACTTGCCGAGCCCCATGTCGCCGGTCGAGGTCTCGACCACCTGGTAGGGGATTTCGAGCCCCTTGAGCAAAGCCTCGGCATTGGCGAGCAGGCGCGCGTGCCAGCCGGCCGAGACCGCGTCGTCGTCCTCGCAGATCACATATTGCTCGAGCTTGTAGAATTGGTGGACGCGGAGCAGCCCGCGCACGTCGCGCCCCGCGCTCCCCGCCTCGCGGCGGAAGCAGGGCGAGAAACCGGCGTAGAGGATGGGGAGTTGCTCCGCCTCCAATATCTCGCCCGAATGGAGGGAGGTGAGCGCGATCTCGCCCGTGCCGGCCAAATAGAGGCCGTCGGCGGGGATCGCATAGGCCTCCTCCTCGTGCCCCGGGAAATGGCCGGTGCCGACGAAGGCCTGCGGGCGGGCCAGGGCCGGCACGGTGATCGGGGTGAAGCCGTCCGCTGCGATCTCCCGCTCGGCCCAGAACATCAGGGCCTGCTCGAGCAGCGCCAAACGGCCCTTGAGGCAGTAAGTCCGCGAGCCGGCGACCTGGGTGATCCGGGCGAGGTCGGCCCAGTCGTTCTTCTCGATCAGGGCGACATGGTCGAGCGGCTCGAAGTCGAAGCGCGGCGGTTCGCCTTCCTTGCGGACGACCAGATTGGCGCTCTCGTCCGGCCCGACCGGAGCGCCCTCCCAAGGGATATTGGGAACCCGCAGCATCAGCGCCTCGAGCGCCGACTGCTTGTCGGCGAGCGCCGCCTCGGCCTCGCCCGCCTCGGCGCCCATCGCCTTCGCCTTCGCCCCGAGCGCCGGCCGCTCGGCCGGGTCCGCGGTCTTGAAGCCCGCGCTGATCTCGTTCCTCTGCCGCCTGAGTTCGTCGATCCGCGTCTTCAGCCCCCGCACCTCGCCGTCCAGCGCCAGCAGCGCGTCGACATCGAGCGGCGCGTTCTTCTTCGCCGCCGCGTTGCGCACGGCATCGGGATGGTCGCGGATGAACTGGAGGCTGAGCATGGCCAGCGGCCTAGCAGCCCCAATTCCGCCCGCAAAGCCTCACCGCTCGGTTGAACCTTGCGATTCCCGCCTCTATACGCACCCGCTTCGGCGCCCGGAGACGTGGGTGAGTGGCTGAAACCAGCGGTTTGCTAAACCGCCGTAGGGGGATTACTCCTA
>JAXDPL010000010.1:0-7036 GCA_034668385.1 Sphingomonadales bacterium
TGCCGGCAAACCGGCCGAAGAAGGCGCTGCAATATATGAACGAGTTCAAGATGCTGTACGAGATCGAGGGGCTGCAAGTCCTCGAAGGCGGCATCTTCCGGCGCAAGCGCCGCCTCTCGCGCCGCCCGGGCCTGCCGCGCGAGCCGGCAATCCTCTTCTACCCGCGCTACGCGGCGGAGACGGCGGTGAAGGCCTTCCGCTACTGGCGCGGCTTTCGCAGGGAAAAGACGGTTATCAACCGCGTCCTCGCCGACCCTAACCGCTACGACTATACCGACCTCTCGCTCCAGCCGCCGACCGCCGACGAGTTCGAGACGCTCGGCCTGTTCCAGCAAACCGGCGGCGGCGCCGCGGCGGTGGCGAAACAGCGCGCCCAGGAGGCGAGGGTCGAAGGCGTGAGGCTCGCCCGCCAGCCCGCCGCCTGAGCCCTCCCGTCGGAGACTCGCCCGGCTGGAACGCCCGCCCTATAGCCGGGGCATGACCTCTTCGAGCGACGTCCTGATCATCGGCGGCGGACATAACGGCCTCGTCTGCGCCTTCTATCTCGCCCGGCGCGGCCTAAAGGTCACCATCCTCGAGCGCCGGCACGTGGTCGGCGGGGCGGCGGTGACGGAGGAGTTCGCGCCCGGCTTCCGCAACTCGACCGCCAGCTACACGGTGAGCCTGCTCAACCCGAAGGTGATCGAGGACATGGGGCTTTACCGGCACGGCCTGAAGGTCGTGCTTCGGAAGATCGACAATTTCCTGCCCACGCCCGGCTCCGATTACCTGCTTTCCGGGCGCGGCGGCTTGACCCGGCGCGAGATCGCGCGGCATTCGGAAAAGGACGCCGAGGGCTACGATGCCTATTCGAAGTCGCTCGAGTCCGTCGTTGCCCTGCTGCGCGCCTGGATCCTGCGGGCGCCGCCCAATGCCGGCGGCGGAATCGCCGACGTGATGGCGGCGCTGAAGCTCGGCGCCGGCGTCCGGGGCCTCGACGCCGAACAGAGGCGCGACCTGCTCGACTTCTTCACCAAGTCGGCCGGCGACATCCTCGACCGCTATTTCGAGACGGACATCGTCAAGGCGCTGTTCGGCTTCGACGCGGTGGTCGGCAATTATGCCAGCCCCTATTCGCCGGGGTCGGCCTATGTCCTCCTCCACCATCTGTTCGGCGAGGCGGCGGGCGTGGCCGGCGCCTGGGGCCACGCGATCGGCGGGATGGGGGCGATCACCCAGGCGATGGCGAAGGCGGCGCGAGCGGAAGGAGTCGAGATCGTCCTCGACTCGCCCGTCGAGGAGATACTCGTCGAGCGCGGCCGGGCGGCCGGCGCCGTCGCCGGCGGCAGGGCGCACCGGGCCAAGGCGGTGGTCGCCAACGTCGATCCGAAGACGCTGTTCACGGACTTGCTGCCCGAAGGCGCGGTGGCGCCGGAGATCGGCCGCCGAATGGCCGGCTGGAGCGCGGAAAGCGCTACCTTCCGGATGAACGTCGCTCTCTCCGCCCTGCCCCGCTTCACCTCGCTCCCGGAGCCGGGCGATCACCTCACCGCGGGAATCATCATCGGCCCGTCGCTGGGCTATATGGACCGGGCCTATACTTCGGCTCGGACGGGAGGCTGGTCGAGGGAGCCGGTCGTCGAGATGCTGATCCCCTCGACCCTCGACGACAGCCTCGCCCCGGCCGGCGCCCATGTCGCCAGCCTGTTCTGCCAGCATTTCCCCTACGAGGTGGAGGGCGGCTGGGAGGCGCGGGTGGACGAGGCTGCCGACCACGTCATCGCGCATGTCGACCGCTACGCGCCCGGCTTCAGCGCTTCGGTGGTCGGCCGGCTCGCATTGTCGCCCTGGCACCTCGAGCAGCGCTTCGGAATCCCGCGCGGCGACATCTTCCACGGCAAGATGGGGCTCGACCAGCTCTTCTCGGCCCGGCCGATGCTGGGTCACGCCGATTACCGAATGCCGCTCCCCGGCCTTTACCTCTGCGGCTCGGGCGCCCATCCCGGCGGCGGAGTGACCGGCGCGCCGGGCCACAATGCCGCCCAGGCGGTGCTCGCCGACCGGCGCAAGCTCATGCGCGCCGCCTGACGAGCGCGAGAAGCAGGGCGAGCGAAGCGAAGCCGCCGCCGGCGAGGAAGGTCGCCCGCGGCCCCGCCTGGTCCCACAGCAGCCCGGCGACCAGGCTGGCGAAGAGCAAAGCGACGCCGCTCGCCAGATTGAACAGGCCGAAGGCCGAGCCCCGGGCGTGGTCGGGCGCATTGTCCGCAACCATCTTGGCGAGCAGCCCCTGGGTCAGGGCCATATGCCCGCCCCAGAGCAGGATTCCGGCGAAGACGAAGTGGAGTCCGCCGGCGGCGAGGCAGGCATCGGCCCCGATCAGCACCGCGAGGCCGCACAGCAAAAGGGTTCGCGCCGGCAGCCGGTCGGCGAGAGCTCCGGCGGGGTAGGCGCCGATCGCGTAGACGGCGTTCATCGCGACCAGCACCAGCGGCGCCAGCGCCAGCCTCAGCCCCTCGCCGCTGGCGCGCAGGATCAGGAAGGCCTCGCTGAACCGGGCGAGGGTGAACACCACGCCGATCGCGACGACGCCCCAGAACGGAGGGCCGAGCGCCTTCACCTCATGCGAGCGGATCGGCGGCGCCTTGGCCGGCTGCTCGGACTTCGGGGCGTCCTCGACTCCGAGGAGGACGCAGGCGACGCAGAGGATCGCGGGAATGAGCGCGATCCAGAAGACGGTGCGGATGTCGTTGGCCAGGGCGATCATCAGCAGGGTCGCCGCCAGCGGCCCGGCGAAGGCGCCGACCGTGTCCATCGCCTGCCTGAGGCCGAAGGCGCGGCCGCGTATCTCGTGCGGGGTCACGTCGGCGACCAAAGCGTCGCGCGGCGCCCCACGCAGGCCCTTGCCGATCCGGTCGGCAAAGCGCGCGGCGAGCACGACGGCCGCGCTGCCGGCCAGCGGGAAGAGCGGCTTGGACAGCGCGCCGAGCCCGTAGCCGAGGAGGATCAAAGGCTTGCGACGCCCCATCCGGTCCGACAGCCAGCCGGAGAACACTTTCGAGATCGACGCCGTCGCCTCGGCGATTCCGTCGATCACGCCGACTACCATCACGCTGGCGCCGAGCGTCACCGTCAGGAACAAAGGCAGGAGCGCGTGGATCGTCTCGGACGACAGGTCCATGAACAGGCTGACGAAGCCCAGGGCCCAGACGGTTCGCGGCATGGCCGGGCGCTTCGTCATCAGGCTCGACTTTCCTTCTTGATTGTCCTCCCCTGCTTTTGCAGGGGAGGGGGACCATGCGAAGCATGGTGGAGGGGCTTCTTACAGAAAGAAAGGCCCCTCCACCGCGCTACGCGCGGTCCCCCTCCCCTCGAAATCGAGGGGAGGAAAGGAGGTGGGACATGAAGACCAGAGCCGCGATCGCGGTGGCGCCGAACCGGCCGCTCGAGATCCACGAGGTCGAGCTCGACGGGCCCAAGGCCGGCGAGGTGCTGGTCGAGATCATGGCGACGGGGATCTGTCACACCGACGCCTACACGCTCGAGGGCAAGGATTCGGAAGGGATCTTCCCGTCGATCCTCGGCCACGAGGGGGCGGGCATCGTGCGCGATGTTGGCGAAGGTGTCTCGCACGTGAAAATCGGGGACCACGTTATCCCGCTCTACACTCCGGAATGCCGCCAGTGTAAGTCGTGCCTCAGCCGCAAGACCAACCTTTGCACGGCGATCCGGGCGACCCAGGGCAAGGGCGTGATGCCCGACGGCACGAGCCGATTCCGCCTCGGGTCGGAGACGATCTACCACTACATGGGCTGCTCGACCTTCTCGAACTTCACGGTGATGCCCGAGATCGCCGTCGCGAAGGTCCGCGAGGACGCGCCGTTCGACAAGATCTGCTACATCGGCTGCGGAGTCACGACCGGGGTCGGCGCGGTGATCTGGACGGCGGGCGTCGAGCCGGGCTCGAACGTCGTCGTCTTCGGGCTGGGCGGGATCGGCCTCAACGTCATCCAGGGGGCGAGGCTGGTCGGGGCGGCGCGGATCGTCGGGGTCGACGTCAACCCGGCCAAGCGGACGATGGCCGAGGCGTTCGGAATGACCGACTTCATCGACCCCAAGGCGATCGGCGCCGACAAGGTCGTGCAGGCGGTGATCGACCTCACCGGCGGCGGCGCGGACTACAGCTTCGACTGCACGGGCAATACCGAGGTGATGCGCCAGGCGCTCGAATGCTGCCACCGCGGCTGGGGCGTCTCGACGATCATCGGAGTCGCGGAGGCGGGGCGCGAGATCGCCACCCGGCCCTTCCAGCTGGTCACCGGCCGGGTCTGGAAAGGCTCGGCCTTCGGCGGCGCCCGCGGCCGCACCGACGTGCCGCGGATCGTCGACTGGTACATGGACGGCAGGATCGCGATCGACCCGCTGATCACCCACACCATGCCGCTCGACGACATCAACAAGGCCTTCGAGCTTATGCATGCCGGCGAGAGCATCCGGTCGGTCGTGGTGTATTGAGATTCCCCTCCCTTCCAGGGAGGGGAGGAGCAAGGAATGACCCTCGAGACCCTTTCTCTGACCAGATCCTTCGGCGGGACTCAGGGCGTCCACCGGCATGCCAGCCGGGAGACGGGGACGGAGATGAGCTTCGCCGTCTACCTGCCGCCGCAGGCGGAGGCGGCGGGGGCGAAGCTGCCGGTGATCTGGTACCTGTCGGGCCTGACCTGCACGCACGCCAACGTGATGGAGAAAGGCGGCTACCAGCGGGTCTGCGCCGAGCTCGGACTGATCTTCGTCGCGCCGGACACCAGCCCGCGCGGCGAAAGCGTGCCGGACGATCCGACCTATGATTTCGGCCAGGGGGCCGGCTTCTACGTCGACGCGACCGAGCCGCCGTTCGCCGCCAATTATCGCATGGAAAGCTATGTGGTGAAGGAGCTGCCCGCCCTCATCGCCGAGCATTTCCCGGCGGACATGGACCGACAGGCGATCACCGGCCATTCGATGGGCGGCCACGGCGCGCTCACCCTCGCGCTCCGCAATCCCGGCCGCTACCGGAGCGTCTCCGCTTTCGCGCCGATCGTCGCGCCGTCGCAGGTGCCGTGGGGCGAGAAGGCGCTGGGGCGCTATCTCGGCGCCGACCGAACGGCGTGGCGCCGGCACGACACCGTCGCGCTGATCGAAGACGGCGCGCGAGTTTCCGAGCTGCTCGTCGACCAGGGCGAGGCCGATTCCTTCCTGGAGCGCGAGCTCAAGCCCGAGCTCCTCGCCTCGGCCTGCGCCACCACCGCAATCCCCCTCACGCTGCGGATGCAGCCGGGCTACGACCATTCCTATTTCTTCATCTCCACCTTCATGGAGGACCATCTGCGCTGGCACTGGGCGCGGCTGAACGGGGGGAACGAGCGATGACATTGAGCCGCCGTGAGTTCGCCCAACTCGCCGCCGCCTGCGGCGCGGCGCTTGCGTGGGCCGGGGAGGCGTCGGCCGAGGCTCCCCGGTGGCGCGAACGGCGCGATCTCTACCCGCACGGCGTCGCTTCTGGCGATCCGGAGCCGCAAAGCGTCATCCTGTGGACGCGCCGGCCGTTTGAGCAGGGCAGCCGGGAGATGCTGACCGTCGAGGTGGCGGAAGACGAAGCCTTTAGAAAGATCGTCGCGCGGGCGCCGGCGCCGGTCTCGGCCGCCGCGGACTGGACCTGCCGGGTCCTGGTCGGCGGCCTCAGGCCGGCGCGAACCTATTGGTACCGCTTCGCCGACGGCGAGGGGAATGGCAGCCGGGTCGGCCGGACGATCACGGCGCCCGCCCCCAGCGACCCGCGCCCCGTCAATTTCGCCTTCGTCAGCTGCCAGGACGTCAACGAGGGCAAGCTCAACGCCTATCGGCGGATGATCTTCGAGGACGAGCGCGCCCGGCCGGAGGACCGGCTCGGCTTCGTGCTCCACCTCGGCGACTTCATCTACGAGGTCGTCGAATATCCCGAAGAGGTGAAGACGCGTTACGACCGCATCATCTACGAGGTCGCGCGAATCCCCGACGGCGGGAAGACCGGCAAGTTCCACTGGCCGCTGACGGTCGACGGCTATCGCGCCGTGTACAAGGGCTATCTGGCCGATCCCGATCTTCAGGACGCGCGGGCGCGCTGGCCGTTCGTGGCGATGTGGGACAATCACGAATTCTCCTGGCAGGGCTGGCAGAGCATCCAGCAGGCCGGCGGTCCCCCGCGCCCGGGGCAGAGCATCAAGGTCGCCGCCAACCAGGCCTGGTGGGAATATCTGCCGTCGCGCTGCAGGAAGGTGAGCGGCCCCTCTCTCGACCGGTTCGATCCGCCCGCGGTGACGGACGTCGCGATCGCGAAGTGGGACGAGAACGGCCTTGGCGACGAGCCCAACAACCTGGCTGCCGTCAACAGCCTGATCGGCTACCGCGCGCTGCGCTACGGCCGGCATCTCGACCTGATCCTCACCGACCAGCACAGCTACCGAAGCGCCGACCCGTTCGGCGATCCCACGATCGGGAGCTGGGGTCCGGAGTTCATCGGCATGTTCCCCGAGGATGCGGCGCAGATCCTCGACGGCGGCCGCGCCTATAACGGCGGCCATCCGCCGGCCGAGATCACGTTCAACGAGGCGCGCGCCGCCAACCCGCGGCGCGAGGCGCCCCCGCAGACGATCCTGGGTGCGAAGCAGAAAGCGTGGTTCAAGGACCGGCTTCGGAATTCCCAAGCAACCTGGAAGATCTGGGGCAATTCGCAAGGCGCGCCGGACTTCCGAAGCGATCCGCAGAACCTGCCGCCCGGACTGACGAAGGAGACGTGGCCGAGCGGCACCTATGCGGTGGTGCCCATCGGCGATTACGGCACCGCCTATCGCGAACGCGCCGAGATCTACGACCTGGTGCGGGACGAGAAGATCACCGGCTTCGCCATCGTCTCCGGCGACCGCCACAGCTTCTGGGCGGGCTATGCAGCCGCGCAATTGCCGCCGGGCCGGTTCGAGCCGGTCGGCCTGAGCTTCGTCGGCGCCTCGCTGTCGAGCGCTGGGACGATGGAGGCGAACGAGCA
>JAXDPL010000011.1:0-10801 GCA_034668385.1 Sphingomonadales bacterium
CGAAGGAGGGCGTCGAGCCGCGGGAGATCTCCGACCAGGAGATTATCGAGCGCACCCTCTACACGATGGTCAACGAGGGCGCGAAGATCCTCGAGGAAGGCATGGCCCAGCGCGCCAGCGACATCGACGTGGTCTGGGTCTACGGCTATGGCTGGCCGGTCTATCGCGGCGGCCCGATGTTCTGGGCCGACACCGAAGGGCTGAACAAGATCGTCGACGGCCTGCGCAACCAGCAGGCGCGCCTCGGCCCCGACTTCAGCCTGTCGAAGCTCCTGGTCGAGAAGGCGGACGCAGGCGAGAGATTCACGCGGTGATACCCCTCTCCCGCAAGCGGGAGAGGGGGAGCTTCGCAGCCTCAGCAGTAGCGGACGCGCACCCAGCGCCCGTAATAGGGATCCCACTGGCGGCGAGTGGTGCAATGGCGGCGGTAGCCGTCATAATAGCCTCCGCCGTAATTGCTGCCGCCGTAATAGCCGCCGCTGTAATAGGGATCGTAGCTATTCCCGTAGCCGCTATAATAGGGGTCGTAATAGCTGCTGCCATAGCCGTAGCCGTAGCCGCGGTTGCTCGACGCGATCGCCGCGCCGATGCCGAGGCCGAGGATTCCGGCGCCGATCGCGATGCCGGCGTCGTCGTGGTGATGGCGGTAGCGCCGATATTGCGCATCCGCCGGGCTCGCGGCCATCGCCAGCGTCGAAACCGCGGCGAGGCCCAAGGCCGTCTTCCTGAAAACGCTCGTCATGACAAATACTCCTGTCTTTTGACCCGCTTGCTTAACCAAACGCGCGACGGAGGCGGGCGTTCAACCATCCATCGCCCTCCCGCGGTCGTACAACGCACCAGAAAAGCTGAACGCAGGCTGAGTCGGGGGCTTGCTAAGCAATTGTTGGGGCTCGCTTTGTTCGCGGCCGCGACCGCCTGCTGCCGCGCCCCGCCCGCGCCGCGCGTCGACGCCGTAGGGGAAAAGGCGGCGATCCGGCAGGTCGTGACGGACATGGAGGCCGCCTGGAACCGCGGAGACTTCAGGGGCTATATGGCGGCCTTCAAGAAGCCGGACGTGGTGTTCGTCTCGAAGGGCCGGTTCCAGCAGGGCTGGCAGGGCACGCTCGACCATTATGAGCGCGATTATGGCGGCGACCCGGGCCGTCGCGGCCGCCTCCATTTCTGGGACGTGCGGATCCAGCTCCTCGCCCCCGACGCCGCCCAATTGGTCAGCCGCTACCGCCTCGAAGGCGGAGGCAGGCCGCAGGAGGGCATCAACACCCGCCTGTTCCGCAAAGTGGGCGGCCGCTGGGTCATCGCCCTCAACCACGTCAGCGCGATCGAGCCGGAGCCTCGCTCATGAGGCCGACGGCGAATACAACCGAAACGGCTGCAATCTGGCTCAACTTCGGCTTGTAAAAGGATGCCCCTGAAATAACGTGGTCGGGGGATAGGGGGGGAACTGTCATGACGCTGCTGGCGGAGCCCGTCGATCTGGGCAATGAGCAATTCTCCCACCGCCAGATCGCATCCGTCCTCAGCCGAAAACTCCAGCAGCTGATCATTCTCCCGACGGAGAAGTGCAATTTCCGATGCACCTACTGCTATGAAGATTTTGCGATCGGCAAGATGAAGGAGCCGGTGATCGCCGGCATCGAGCGGTTCATGGACCGCCGCATTCCCGAGCTCACGACTTTCGGAATCAACTGGTTCGGCGGCGAGCCTTTGATGGCGAAGGCCATCGTGCTGAGACTATCCTCCTATGCGAGTCGCCTCTGCAAGGAGCACGGCGTCTCTCTCCAGGGCGGCATGACGACCAACGCCTACATCCTCGATTTCGACCTCTTCGAGGAGTTGCTGTCCTACGATCAGCGATTCTTCCAGATCACGCTGGACGGCTGGCAGGAGGGGCACGATGCTCTGCGCCGGCGGGCCAACGGGCGGCCGACGTTCGAGCGCATCTGGGAAAATTTGACCGCGACCCGCCGCAGCCGCGAGAATTTCAACATTATGATTCGCGTGCACGTCCGCCGCGACAATCAGGAGAGCCTCGAGACCCTGATCGACAATCTCGCCGCCGCAATCGGCGGCGATCCGCGCTACGCGCTCGATTTCGAGCATTTGCGCGACCTCGGCGGCGAAGGCGGCAAGTCGATCGTTCGGCCCCTGTCCATCGCCGAATTGCGCGAGATCGAGGCGTGGCTGCGCCGGCGCTTCGAGGACGCGGTCGCCAGGGCCGGCGGAGGAGAGGCGAACGGCGCACAACCCCCGGTGTCGAATGGCGCGGTGGCGGCGGTTCCGATCGGCGAGCTGAAGAACGCCCAGCCGGGCTCGTCGCCCTATATCTGCTACGCCGCCAAGCCGAACTCCCTGCTGATCCGCGCGGACGGCCGCATCGGCAAATGCACCGTGGCGCTCACTGACGATCGCAACACCATCGGCCGCATCAATGAGGACGGAACGCTTGCGCTCGACAATGAATTGCTCCGGCCGTGGATCCGCGGCCTCGGCGACCTCGATGCCGACTCGCTCGCCTGTCCGCTCACCGGCCTGGGGCACGCCACAAGCAGCAGAGTGGCGGCCTGACGACGTGCCGGAATTCAGAGGAACGATTTAGATCCGTTGAGGAACAAGGGGGAAGACCAATGCAGCAGGACCATCGGAACAGCCTCGCCAATGTTCGTCTCGACTCTCTCGGCCGCGTTCAGCTTTCGGATGAGCTGCTCGAGCAGATCGAAGAACTTTCCTGCGAACTTTCTGCGGGTGGAGAAAATCTCAACTGTCCCACGACCAACGGCGGTTGCACCAATATTATATGCAATGACTCAGTCAATTTCTGGTGCACGAATGAAGTCCAATGCTATACCGTCTGGAACTTCGGGTGCAATTCGCCACGCGACGTTGACGGCGGCTAACGGGACGGCTCGCGCGCCGGGGGAATGATGCGCAATAGCAAGTTGGCGGCGGCAAGACGGTTTATCGCGACGGCGATCCATCAGGCTTGCACGCTGCATTACCGCCACCACACGATCGAGCCGCAAACCGAGACGGGCGATTGCGGTTACGTCTGCATGTCGGCGGTCATGGCGCTGCTCGGCCGGCCCATGCTCATCGACGAGATCAAGGATGTCGCGGGAACCACCGCTCGGGGCCTGACCCTGCGGCAGGTGCGGGACGGGCTTCGTGCCTGCGGCGCGACGGCCGAGGCCGTCTCGTTCGATCGCTCCAACGTTCGTGCCTATCCATGTCCCGGCGTCGTTCTGCTCTCGCGCGGCCATTATACCGTCATCGCGAGGCGCCGGGGCGAGCGGTTCCAGATCTTCGATCCGCAGTTCGGCTGGTCGTGGACGACGCGCAAGAAGCTGGCCCGAAGCTGCAACGGTCTCGGCATCGCCGTCGAAGGCGTGGCTGGGCCGGCGCGCTCCGCCGCCCCTCGCCGGAACAAACTCTTGCCGGTGCCCCTCGCCACGATCCTCGCCAGCCGCGCGGGCCGCGTCGCGATCCTTTCCTTCGCGCTGGCGCAGCTCGTCACCCTCGTTCTCCCCTTGCTGTCGATGTGGTCGGTCGACAAGTCGGTGCGCGGTCTGTCGATCGGCATGGTGGGGATCATCTGCGTCGGCTTCGTTGCGCTTTCCCTCAGCAATGTCCTGATTTCGCTGGTCGGCGAGCTCGTCCAGAACAAGACCAAGCGGGTCGTCAGCGTCGCTCTGAGCCGGGTGACTTTCGATTCGCTCGCCGAGAAGCCCGCTTACTGGTTCGATCGGAATACCGCGGCATCCCTCCAGAATCGGATCGCATCGGTCAACACGCAGCTCGATTTCTATCTCGGCATGATCCGGGCGATCGGCTCGGTGGTGGTGACCTCCGCGGTCGGAATCGCCGTCCTGCTCTTCATCTCGCCCTGGCTGATGGTGCCGGGCATCCTGTCCCTTCTGCTGTCCGCCTTCATGGACCTCATGTTCCAGCGGTCGCAGCGCGACTTCTTCGGGTCGGCGGTAGAGACGGGCCAGCGCCGCCAGGCCTTCGTTCTCGACACGTTGGCCCAGCTCCCGGTGATCGCCCGTTTTGGAGCGCTCGCCTCGGCACGGATCCGTTACGCCTCGATGGTCCGCACTGCAGCGACGGTCGACGCGCGTCTCCAATCGCTGCGCGGCTGGCGAACCGCGCTGGTGAACCTGATGAAATCGGGCGACACCTTGTTCTTCGTCACCCTGTCCGCGGCGTTCATGGCCAGAGGCCATTTCACCATCGGCGGCTTCGTGGCGCTCGGCGCCTACAAGGATCTTCTGGCGACGTCCGCGGGTACCGTCTTCCAACTCCTCTTGCAGCGCCAGTCGCTCCGGGTCCACGAGCTTCAGGCGGCGGCCCTGCTGACCTCCGACGGCACGAAAACGCCCACGGCGCGCCACGTCACGCGCGGCGAGGTGGTCCTGGCCAACGTCTCGTTCAAATACGGATCGCTCGACCGGCCCGCGCTCAGCGATGTCAATCTCCATGCCCGCCCGGGCGAGTGCATTGTCATTCGGGGCGCCTCCGGGGCCGGCAAATCGACGATCGGCAAGCTGCTCGTCGGCGTGGCTGCGCCGACCGGGGGGTCGATCTTGATCGACGGCCTGCCGGTGACGGACACGCTGTTGGGCGTCGCGGCGGTGCTGCAAAGCGACCGACTCATCGGCGGCACGATACGGGACAATGTGGCGCTCTTCCGGCCGGATGTCAGCGACTCCGCAATTCTTGCCGCTCTGGGCCGGGCGGCGCTCGACGACTTCGTGCTCAGCCTGCCGATGGGCCTGAACACCGCCGTGGGCGAGACCGGAGTCGGACTCTCCGGAGGACAGCGCCAGAGGCTGTTGATCGCGCGCGCATTGCTCGGCGACCCGCGCCTGGTCGTGCTCGACGAGGCCACGTCGAGCCTTGAAGTGGAGATCGAAGCGCGCATCCTCGAAGGCTTGCGCGCCTGCGGCGCGACGACGATCCTGATGGCGCACCGGCCGGAAGTCTGGGCGCTTGCCGACCGCCTCTATACGCTCGAATCGAACGGCATACTTCACGAGGAGCCGCGGGGACCGGCCGACACGCGGGGACGCGCCGGTATGGCCGGCACTCATGGGGAGGAAGCGATCGGCCCGAGCATGGTCGTCCAGGCGCGTTCCTAAAGGCGCCGCTGGCGACCGGCCTCCCATCCGAACGGGGGGTGTCACTCTATCCCGCCAACTGGCGCGCCCGGCAGGATTCGAACCTGCGACCCCAAGCTTAGAAGGCTCGTGCTCTGTCCAACTGAGCTACGGGCGCGTGGCGGCCGTCCTAGCCTGCTTTGGCGGGCAGCGGAACAGGCCGGTCCCGGCGGCCGGACTCAGACCAGCTGGAAGGCGAGGCCGATCCGCCCCTTGCGCACCCATCTGACCGTCGCCGATCGCGGCGGCTCGCCGGCGAGGGCGACTCCGATCGTCTCGGCCGGCGCCGGGGTCAGCGCGCTTTCGATGGTGAGGCCGCCCTTCGACACGTTGACCACCTGGACGAGCGCGGGCTTGCCTCGGAACACGATGGCGGCGCGCTCGACAACGCCCTGGTGCCGTTCGGCCGCCCGCTGCGCGGCCTGGCGGCGCTCGAGCGGAGTCGGCAGCGGCGGCGCGTGCAGGTCCCGCCGGCATTCGACCAGCGATGCCGGGGCGAGCGCCTCGCCCGCCTCCGCCGCCTTGACCTTCGACCGCAGCCGGTGCGCCATGCCTCACCCTCCGTCCCGTGCGAGGCCAGTATCGCCGAGCCGGGTTGAGAAAGGTTTAGCGCCTTCCGCCCGGCGCGGCCCGGGCGTAGGGGCATGGCGGTCATGAACATCGACCTCATCCCGGCGGGCGACGACCCGCCCGAGAGCCTCAACGTCATCATCGAGGTGCCGGTCGGCGGCGAGCCGGTCAAATACGAGTTCGACAAGGCCTCGGGCGCCCTGTTCGTCGACCGCATCCTTCACACGCCGATGCGCTACCCGGCCAATTACGGCTTCGTGCCGCACACCTTGTCGCCCGACGGCGATCCGCTCGACGCCCTGGTCATCGCCCGCTCGCCGTTCATCCCGGGCTGCGTCGTCAGGGCGCGGCCGATCGGGGTTCTGCACCTCGAGGACGAATCGGGCGGCGACGAGAAGCTCGTCACCGTGCCGCTAGACACCACCTTCCCTTACTATCGCGACGTCGGCGAGCGCGGCGACCTGCCGAGCATCGTGCTCCAGCAGATCGAGCATTTCTTCACCCACTACAAGGACTTGGAAGAGACCAAATGGGTGCGCATCGGCCATTGGGGCGACGCCGAGGACGCCCGCCGCATCGTCATGGAAGCGATCGAGAGGGCCCGGTAGCGGGCCTGGGCCGGCCGGCCGCGCAGGTGAGGAAGGCGACGGCGGTGCCGAGGCACAGCTGGTAGGGGAAAGCGAGGACTTTCCAGGCCGCCGGCAGGCCGAGCGTGTCGACGACATAGGGCTGCTGAAGGGTGATGGCGAGGAAGCCCGTGGCGAGCGCCGCGATCACGCTCGCCGAGTTGCCGCGGCGGGTGAACAAGGCGGTGAAATAGACCCCGAGCAGCCCCGAGTAAGCGAAGCTCATCACCGCCAGGGCGAAGGTGAGCAGCGGCGTCGCGGTGTAGCGCTGCCAGAAGTAGCAGAGGAAGGACATGGCGAGCAGAGCCAGCGCCATCAGGACCGTGGCGATCCGACCGGCCTGGACGAAATGCCGCTCCGGCAGGTCGCGCCTTCGCTCAACCCACGGCCGGTAGAAATCCTCGACCAGCACCGACGACATCGAGATCAGCTCCGAGTTGAGCGCCGCCGCGGCCAGCACGCCGACCGCCGCGAGGCCCCTCAGGCCCGGCGGCAGCTCGCTCAGGATGAAGTGCATGAAGACGGTGATCTTCTCGCCGTGGAAGCCGGCGGCGGCCGCTCCGGCGGCGGCGTGGCCCATCACGTCCGGCCGGTCGTAGAACAGGTAGAGGAGCGATCCGATGACCAGAAAGAGGAGGATCACCGGCAGGCCGATCAGGGCGGCGCCGTAGAGCGCCCGGCTGCCCTCCTTCGCGTCGCGGCAGGCGAGCAGGCGCTGGGTGTTGTCCTGGTCTAGCCCCTGGTTGCCGAAGTTGAGCAGGGTCACCCCGGTGACGATGGCGAGGAGCGAGAAGGGGGCCGCGGGCGAGAGCGAGAGGTCGACGAGGCGAAGCTTGCTCTCGCCCGAGGGCGGGAAGGCGAGGGCGTGGACCATCTCGCTTGTCGTCGCCGGGATCCGCCACCAGAGCAGGACCGCGACCATGAGCGCCGCGCCGACGTAGAGCGCGACCTGGACGAGGTCGCTCCAGATCACCGCCCGAAGCCCGCCGAGCGAGGTGAAGACGAGGCCGAAGACGACGAGGATCATCGACGAGACGAGGATGTCGAGGGAGGTGATGTCGGCGAAGACGATCATCGAGACGGCGATGGCGGCGAGGTAGAGGCGCGCCCCGCTCGCGAAGATCCGCCCGACGAGATACATGCCGCCTGCCGCCCGCATCGCCCGGGCGTCGTAGCGGTGGCGCAGCAGTTCGTAGGCGGTGGTCACCCCGAGCGCATAGAAACGCGGGATGAGCAGCCTCGCCACGAAGAAGGCGGCGAGCAATGCCCCGACCGCCCCGGTCAGGTAGGTGTAGTCGCCCCGGTAGGAGAAATCGGGCGCTCCAAGGAAGGTCGCGGCGGACTGGGTGGTCGACAGGATCGAGATGGCGAGCAGCCAGACCGGCACCCGGTGCCCGGCGAGGAAATAGTCCTCGGAGTCGCCCTGGCGGCGGGTGGCGAGATAGCCGGCGAGGGCGAGGAGGGCCGCGTAGCCGCCGACCACCGCCCAGTCGAGGGCCGTGAAGCCGGCGCTGGTCACTCCTCGAGCTGGACCCAGGTCGGCGCGTGGTCCGAGGCCTTCTCGCGGCCCCGATACGCCTTGTCGACTCCGGCATCGAGCAGCCGGTCGGCGGCCTGCGGGCTGAGCAGCAGGTGGTCGATGCGGAAGCCCGCGTCGCGCTGCCAGCAGCCCGCCGTATAGTCCCAGAAGGTGTAGACCGGCCCGTCGGGATGGCGGGCTCGGATCGCGTCGGTCCAGCCCTGGTGGAGGATGGTCCGGAAGGCGGCGCGGCTTTCGGGCTGCATCAGAGCGTCGTGCGCCATGGCTCGGGCGGAGAAGACGTCGTCGGGATGGTCGGTCGGGATGACGTTCCAGTCGCCGGCCAGCACCGTCGGCTTCTCCTCGGCGAGCAGCTCGAGCGCGTGGGCGCGGAGGCGGTCCATCCAGGCCAGCTTGTAGGCGAACTTCTCGGTGCCGACCGGGTTGCCGTTGGGCAGGTAGATCGAACCGATCACCACGCCCGCCACCTCCGCCTCGATGTAGCGGCTGTGCGTGTCGTCCGGGTCGCCGGGCAATCCGATCCGCCGCACTTCCGGCTTCGGGCGATCCGCGGGCGTCAGGATGGCGACTCCGTTGAAGCCCTTCTGGCCGTGCCAGGCGCCGTCATAGCCGGCGGCGCGGACGTCCTCGATCGGGAAGGCCTCGTCCGCGCACTTGATCTCCTGAAGGCAGAGAGCGTCGGGCTTCTGCTCCTCGAGATACTCGACCAGCCGCGGCAGTCGCGCGCGGACTCCGTTCAGATTGTAGGTGACGATCTTCATCGCAGCACGGCTTAGCGGCTGCTTCCGTCCGCGTCACCGCCCGAAGGCTGAGCGGTCAGATCGAGAAGCTGGAGCCGCAGCCGCAGCCGGACTGGGCGTTGGGGTTCCTGACCTCGAAATGGGCGCCGCCGAGATTGTCGACGAAGTCGACGAGCCCGCCACGGACCAGATCGAGGGTCATCGAGTCGACGGCGAGGGTCACCCCGTCCCGCTCGACGGCAAGGTCGTCGGCCTCGATCTCCTCGGCGAGGCCGAAGCGGTAGGAGAAGCCGGCGCAGCCGCCGCCCTCGACGCTCAAACGCAGGATCGGCGCCTTGCCCTGGCGCGCCGCGATCGCCGCGATTCGGGTCGCGGCGGCGGAGGTCAGGTCGATGTCGAGGTTTTCGGCCATGGTCCGGAGATAGGAGGGAAGGGCCCCCCTCACAAGCGCCGGCTCTCAGCTCTTGGTGCGGTAGCCGCAGATGATCCCGAAGACGAACGAGGCGAACAGGCTGAGCTGGATCTCGCCGCGCGGATCGGACCAGCCGAAATACTGCGCGCCGAAGGCGAACAGCCCGATGAACAGCATCAATGCCAGACCCGTCATTGGGTCGCTCCCGCTTCCGATCCCGGCAAGCTTCGCAAAAGGCGGTAAACAGGCGGTGAACGTCGTGCGATTTCGCGCCCAGGCGTTGCGAGCGGCCGCCGACGGGCGGATGAGCCGTCTACCTGCCCTGGCAGATCGCCTTCGGCTTCTTCCTGTCGAGGCTGCTGGCCGCGCCCGAGGAGATCGGCCTTGCCGCGGCGACGGCCCCCGCATAGGGGGCGGGCATGAAGACCCGAGTCTACGTCACCTTGAAGAACGGCGTGCTCGATCCGCAGGGCAAGGCCATCCACCACGCGCTGGAGGGGCTCGGCTTCGAAGGCGTCAACGACGTCCGGGCCGGCAAGCTGATCGAGCTCGATCTCGCCGAGGGCGTGGACGACGAGGCGGTCGAGGCGATGTGCCGCAAGCTCCTCGCCAACACGGTGATCGAGAATTACCGGATCGAGCGGGAGGCGGCGGCTTGAACAGCGCCGTGATCGTCTTCCCCGGCTCGAACTGCGACCGGGACATGGCGGTGGCGTTGGAGCAGGTTTCGGGCACGGCGCCGGCGATGGTCTGGCACCGCGAGACCGAGCTTCCCCAGGGCCTCGACCTGATCGCCGTCCCCGGCGGCTTTTCCTACGGCGACTATCTGCGCTCGGGCGCGATGGCGGCCAATTCGCCGGTGATGCGGGCGGTCAGGGCGGCGGCGGAGCGCGGAGTCGCGGTGCTCGGCGTCTGCAACGGCTTCCAGATTTTGACGGAGGCGCATCTCCTCCCGGGCGCGCTGATGCGCAATGCGGGGATACGCTTCGTCTGCCGCGACGTGCCGTTGAAGGTCGAGACCAGCCAGTCCGCCTTCACCAGCCGCTACGAGGCCGGCGAGGAGATCGTCTTTCCGGTCGCCCATCACGACGGCAATTACCAGGCGGATTCGGAGACTCTCGACCGCCTCGAAGGGGAGGGGCGAATCGCCTTCCGCTACGCCAGCGACTGCAACGGCTCGGCGA
Source organism: Sphingomonadales bacterium (assembly GCA_034668385.1). Classification (GTDB taxonomy): domain Bacteria; phylum Pseudomonadota; class Alphaproteobacteria; order Sphingomonadales; family Sphingomonadaceae; genus Allosphingosinicella. Next base: position 10,229 of record JAXDPL010000011.1, read on the forward strand.
GGGGCATCGCGGGCATCCTCAACGAGGCCGGCAACGTGCTGGGAATGATGCCCCATCCGGAGCGGATGATCGAGCCCGCCCACGGCCGCACCGACGGACGGCGGCTGTTCGAAGGGCTCGTCGAAGTCCTGGCTTAAGCTCAAGCCGAACGAAAAGGCGCACCGGAGCGGCCGCTCCGGTGCGCCTCACGTCGCCCCGAAGGCGAGAAAGCCTACTTCTTGTTCATCGTGCCGTTTTCGACGGCGTTGTCGACCGCGTCGGCCTTGTTCTCGCCGGCGGCGCGGGTGGCGTCGGCCTTGTTGTCGAGCGCCGCGGCGGCGTTGTCGTTGCTGGTGTTGTCGGCGACCGCCTCGAGGTTGTCGGCGGCGTTGTCGGCATTGGCGACGACGTTGTCGCCGGCGTCGGTGTGCTTGTTGCACGCGCCGAGCGTGAGCAGGCTCGCGGCCGCCGCGGCTGTCAGGATGAGCTTCATGTCTTTCCCCTCTGTTGTTCACAAAAGGACGCCCCAGCTTGTGCGGCTGAGGCGTCCGTGGGAGCCCCGCGTGACCATTGGAGCCCGACGCACGAACCAAC
>JAXDPL010000012.1:0-10552 GCA_034668385.1 Sphingomonadales bacterium
GGACGGGATAACCGCTGAAAGCATCTAAGCGGGAAGCCTCCCTCAAGATAAGTTATCATAGAGCCGTCGAAGACCACGACGTTGATAGGCCGGATGTGGAAGCGGAGTAATCCGTGGAGCTAACCGGTCCTAATTGCTCTATTCGCGCTTGAGAGTCCCACCATCAACGACAGCTTTGGCTGGCGTTGGCTGGAACGCTCAGCAGATCTTCAGTGCACGATTTCTAGACCTTACCCGCTCGCCTCATAGCTTGGTGGCCATAGCGTCCGTGACCCACCCGATCCCATCCCGAACTCGGCCGTGAAACCGGACAGCGCCGATGGTACTATCGCCTAAGCGATGGAAGAGTAGGTCGTCGCCAGGCTTTGCGGCGAGCGGATAAGGAAAACCCATTCACATTGTTCCCTCCTCGCGGAGGGACAGGTTGGCGCGGGATGGAGCAGCCCGGTAGCTCGTCAGGCTCATAACCTGAAGGTCGCAGGTTCAAATCCTGCTCCCGCAACCAACAAAAAAGGCCCCGCTTCGGCGGGGCTTTTTGCGTTTGGGCCTGCCGCACCGCAGGCGCTCCAGCAGGTTGATCGACCGCCGCGGAGGGGCCGCCGCATCGCCGCCACCGTTCCGGTTGCGCATCGGTCGCGGACATGCTTCACTCACCCCCTTCGACAGAAGGGGGACTGCTTCATGGATACCGATCCCACGGACTCCGCACCCACTCCGCCGCCCGCGGCGCCCGCATCCGTCCCGCCTCCGCCCGTTGGCGGCGCCCATGCTTCGCTGGTGACGCGGGCGAAGAACATCCTTCTCCAGCCCGCCGCCGAATGGGCCGTCATCGACGGCGAGACGACCAGCATCGGGCGGCTGATCACCGGCTATGCCGCCATCCTCGCCCTGATCGCCCCGATCGCGACTCTGCTCAACATCCTGATGACGCCGTTCGGCAGCTACCTGTTCAACGCGATGGGCTTCCTGATCAAGCTCCTGCTCATCGTCTATGCGGTCAGCCTCGGCACGATCCTGCTCCTCGGCCTGGCCATCGATCTGCTGGCGCCGTCGCTCGGCGGAACGAAGAATCCGGTCCAGGCGATGAAGCTGGCCGTCTATTCGGGCACCGCTTTCTGGGTCGCCTCGATCGCCATCATCCTCTCGCCCTGGCTCTGGGTTGCGCTGGGCATCGGCTACGGCGGCTACCTGCTGTGGCTCGGCCTGCCGAAGCTCATGCGCGTGCCGGCCGACAAGGCGGCCACCTACACGGCCGCGGCGGTCGGAATCTGGGTCGTCGTCGCGGTGGTCCTGTACAAGATCGCCTGGAGTCTGATCTTCAGCGCCATGACCGGCGGCCTCATGTAAGGCTCTCCGGCTCCGGAGCCGGTAGCGCTTCGGAGCCGGCGTCACATCAGCGCGTCGAAGCCCCCGGCTCCGGCGAGACTGCCGTCGAGCACCGCCGCCTTGGCCCAGGCCAGCGCATCCGCCATGTATCGGTCGCGCTCGAGGTGCGGGACGGCCGCGCGGATCGCCGCCCGGGCCGATTCCGCGGCGGGCGAGCTCTTCAGCGGCGCGTGGAAGTCGAGACCCTGAGCGGCGGCGAGCAGTTCGACGCCGACGACCCCGGCGGCGTTGCCGGCGATCCGGCGCGCCTTGGTGCCGGCATGGGTCGCCATCGAAACATGGTCCTCCTGGCCGGCCGAGGTCGGCACCGTGTCGACGCTGGCCGGGAAGGCGAGGCTCTTGTTCTCCGAAACGAGCGCCGCCGCCGTCACCTGGGCGATCATGAACCCCGAATTGACCCCGCTGTCCCTGACCAGGAAGGGCGGCAGCCCGCTCATCTTCGGATCGACCAGGATCGCCGTCCGCCGCTCGGACAGCGAGCCGATCTCGCAGAGCGCGATCGCCATCGTGTCCGCGGCAAAGGCGACCGGCTCGGCATGGAAATTCCCGCCCGACAGCGCCTCGTCGCCGAGCAGGACGGGATTGTCGGTTACCGCGTTGGCCTCGATCTCCAGCGCCCGCGCCGCGTTGCGCAGCAGGTCGAGGCAGGCGCCCATCACCTGCGGCTGGCAGCGGAAGCTGTAGGGGTCCTGCACCTTCGGGCAGTCGTCATGGCTGTGGCGGATTTCGCTGTCCTCGAGCAGCCGCTTCAGCCGGGCCGCGACCGCGATCTGGCCGGGCTGGCCCCTGGCGGCGTGGATGCGGGGGTCGAAGGCGGCGTCCGTTCCCTTCAGAGCGTCGGTCGACATCGCGCCGGCGAGCAACGCCGAGTTGAATATGCGCTCGCCCACAAACAGGGTGTCGAGCGCGATGGCAGTCGAGATCTGGGTACCGTTGACCAGCGCCAGCCCCTCCTTGGGCCCGAGCGTCAGCGGCTCCAGGCCGAGCCGCGCCAGCGCGGCCGCCGCGGGCACGGCCTGTCCACCGAGGACGAGCTGTCCCTCCCCGATCAGGGGTGCCGCCATGTGGGCGAGCGGCGCCAGGTCGCCGGAGGCGCCGACCGATCCTTGCGAGGGGATGAGGGGCAAGGCGTCTTCGTCGAGTAGCCGCAGCAGGCGCTCGACGACGATCGGCCGAACGCCCGAATGGCCGCGGCCGAGGCCGATCGCCTTCAGCGCCATGGCCAGGCGGACGACGTTCGAGGGCAGCGGCTCTCCGAGGCCGCAGCTGTGCGAGAGGACGAGGTTGCGCTGCAGCTCTTCGAGCCGCTCCGGCGGAATCCGCGTCTGCGCGAGCAGTCCGAAGCCGGTATTGACCCCGTAGACGGTGCGGCCCGAAGCGAGGATTCGCCCGACCGCCGCCGAGGCCTCAGCGATCGCATCCCAAGCCTCGTCGGCCAAGGCGATCGGCGCGCCGGCCCAGATCTCCCGCAATTGGCCGAGCGTGACGGCGCCGGGTCTCAGCTCCAGCTTTCCGGTCACCGGCCCACCATCGGCAGGTCGAGCCCCTGCTCGTTCGCACAGGCGATCGCTTCCTCGTAGCCGGCGTCGGCGTGGCGCATGACCCCCGTGGCCGGGTCGTTCCACAGCACCCGGCCGAGCCGCCGCGCCGCGGCTTCGGTGCCGTCGGCGACGATCACCATTCCGGCATGCTGCGAATAGCCCATGCCGACTCCGCCGCCATGGTGGAGCGAGACCCAGGTCGCGCCCGAGGCGGTGTTGAGCAAGGCGTTGAGCAGCGGCCAGTCGGAGACCGCGTCGGAACCGTCGCGCATCGCTTCGGTCTCGCGATTGGGGCTGGCGACCGAGCCGGAATCGAGATGGTCGCGGCCGATCACCACCGGCGCCTTGAGCTCTCCTCGCGCCACCATCTCGTTGAACGCGAGGCCGAGCCGGTGCCTCTCGCCGAGCCCGACCCAGCAGATCCGCGCCGGCAGCCCCTGGAAGGCGATCCGCTCGCGCGCCATGTCGAGCCAGCGGTGGAGGTGCGGATCGTCCGGGATCAGTTCCTTCACCTTCGCGTCGGTCCGGTAGATGTCCTCCGGGTCGCCGGACAAGGCGGCCCAGCGGAACGGGCCGATGCCGCGACAGAAGAGCGGCCGGACATAGGCCGGCACGAAGCCGGGGAAGTCGAAGGCGTGGGCGACGCCTTCGTCCTTCGCCACCTGGCGGATGTTGTTGCCATAATCGAAGGTCGGCACCCCCATCGCCCGATAGGCCAGCATCGCCTCGACGTGGACCGCCATCGAGGCGCGCGCCGCCGCCTCGACCTTGGCCGGGTCGCGCTCGCGCTCGGCGATCCATTCCTCGACCGTCCAGCCGATCGGCAGATAGCCGTTGACCGGATCGTGGGCGGAGGTCTGGTCGGTGAGGGCGTCGGGGCGGATGCCGCGGCGGACCATCTCCGGCAGGATCTCGGCCGCGTTGCCGAGGAGGCCCACCGAAATCGGCTCGTCGGCCGTGCCAATGATCTCCAGCGCCTCGTCGAGGCTCGCCGCGCGCCGGTCGAGGTAGCGGGTTTCCAGGCGCTTCTCGATCCGGCTCTCCTGGCACTCGATCGCGAGGCAATGCGCCCCCGCCATCACCGCCGCGAGCGGCTGGGCGCCGCCCATTCCGCCAAGGCCGGCGGTGAGGATCCAGCGGCCCTTGAGATCCCCGCCGTAATGCTGCCGGCCCATCTCGGCGAAGGTCTCGTACGTGCCCTGGACGATGCCCTGAGTGCCGATGTAGATCCACGAGCCGGCCGTCATCTGGCCGTACATCATGAGACCTTTGCGATCGAGCTCGTGGAAATGGTCCCAGGTCGCCCATTTCGGAACGAGGTTCGAGTTGGCGATCAGGACGCGCGGCGCGTCCGCGTGGGTCCGGAAGACGCCGACCGGCTTGCCCGACTGGACGAGCAGGGTCTCGTCCACCTCGAGCCGCTCGAGAGTGTCGACGATCCTGTCGAAGCTCTCCCAGTCGCGCGCCGCCCGGCCGATGCCGCCATAGACGACCAGTTCCTCCGGCGCCTCGGCGACCCGCGGGTCGAGATTGTTCTGGAGCATCCGCACCGCGGCTTCGGTGAGCCACGACTTCGCCTTGATCTCGGGCCCGGTCCGAGCCTCGATATGCCGGCTGTTGTCGCGACGTGAAGGCATTCGGAACCTCTAAACCGTTCGGCCTGAGCTTGTCGAAGGCCTCCCGTCCTTTTCCCGGCGCCTAAGAGAAGGAGTGGGCTTCGACAAGCTCAGCCCGAACGGATTTTCCTTGCCGTGTCTGTCACGAATCCTCCCCCGCCACGATGCGCCGCTCGGGGCCGGGGAGGCCGATCCAGTAGGCGAGCTCCGCCGGCCGCTCGACGCGCCAGACGCAGAGGTCGGCGGCCTTGCCCTGGGTCACGGTTCCGGCTTCGGCCTCGAGCCCGAGTGCCTTGGCCGCGTTGCGCGTCATCCCCGCCAGCGCCTCTTCCGGGGTGAGGCCGAACAGGGTGCAGGCCATGCTCAGCATCAGGGTCGGCGACAGCACGGGCGACGTGCCCGGATTGCAGTCGGTGGCGACGGCCATCGGCACGCCGTGACGGCGCAGCAAGTCGATCGGCGGCTTCCTGGTCTCCCTCAGGGCGTAGAACGAGCCGGGCAGAAGCACCGCGACCATGCCCGCCGCCGCCATCGCCTCGACCCCGGCCTCGTCGGCATGTTCGAGATGGTCGGCCGAGAGCGCCCCGAACTCCGCCGCCAGCGCGGCGCCGTGGAGGTTGGAGAGCTGCTCGGCGTGGAGCTTGACCCTGAGGCCGTGCTCGTCGGCCGCCTCGAACAGCGCCCGCACCTCGTCGGGCGCGAAGCCGATCCCCTCGCAGAAAGCGTCCACCGCCTTCGCCAGCCCGCGCTCGGCGGCCTCCGGGATCATCTCCTCGACGGCGAGGCGGACGAAGGCCTCGCGGCTCTCCTCATGCTCCGGCGGCAGAGCGTGGAGAGCGAGCAGGGTCGGCACCACCCGCACCGCCTCGCTCGCGCCGAGCGCCCTCGCCGCCTCGAGCAGCTTCATCTCGCTCGGCACGTCGAGGCCGTAGCCCGACTTGATCTCCACCGTGGTCGCGCCGCCCCGCATCAGCGCCTGCAGCCGCGGCCGCGCCGCCTCGACGAGCTCTTCGAGGCTGGCGAGGCGCGTCGCCTTGACGGTCGAGCGGATGCCGCCGCCGGCACGGGCGATCGCCTCGTAGCTGGCGCCTTCCAGCCGCTGCTCGAACTCGCCGGCGCGGTTGCCGCCGAAAACCAGGTGGGTGTGGCAGTCGATCAGCCCCGGAGTCACCCACGCCCCGCCGAGCGGCTCGATCCGCTCCGCGCGATAGCCGGCGAGGTCGATCCGCCGCCCGACGCGGACGATGCGGCCGTCCTGGATTCCGACCGCGCCGTCGAGGATCGCCCCGAACGATCCGGGCACCTCCGGGTCCATCGTCGCGACGTGGCAGTTGGTCAGCAGCCGATCCCACATGCTCGCTTCTTAGGGCCGGGCCGCTATAAGGCCAACATGGGGTGGAAATCGGTCGCGGACCTGCTGGCGGACGAAGGCGATGTCGCCCTGGTCGGCGCGCCGATGGAGGCGGGGTCGGTGACGCCGGGGCGCTGCGACCTGGCGCCCGGGACGGTGCGCCGCGCTCTGCGCCGGTTCAGCACCTACGATGTCGAGACGGGCCGGGAGCTTAGCCTCGCCGTCCGCGACGCCGGCGACGCGCCGGTCCAGGGCGTCTCCCCCGCCGACGGGTTCGAGCCGATCCGCGACGCGGTCGAGGCCGAGACGAAGAAACACGGCCTGACGCTCCTGCTCGGCGGCAACAATGCCGTCACCCGTCCCGCCGCCCATGCCCTCGGGCTTCCGCTGGACGGAGTGGGGCTGATCACGCTCGACGCCCATTTCGACATGCGCGACACCGACCAGGGGCCGATGAACGGCAACCCGGTCCGCTGCCTGATCGAGGACGGCCTGCCCGGCTGGAACATCTGCCAGATCGGCCTCGCGCCGTTCGCCAACACCGCCGAGATGCATCGCGATGCCTTGGCCGCCGGAATCGCCGTCTTCACCGCGGCCGATTGCCACGCCCGCGGCATCCTGCCGGTCGTCGAGGACGCGCTGGAGCGGCTCGCCCACAAGGAAGTGCTGTTCGTCGACTTCGACATCGACGTCATCGACCGCTCGCAGCTCCCCGGCGCCCCCGGCGCCCGCCCGGGCGGCCTTGCCGTGCGCGATTTCTTCGCCGCCGCCCGCCGGCTCGCCGCTCACCCGAAGGTCAAGCTGGTCGACCTCACCGAATTCGACCCGAGCCTGGACGTCTCCGACATCGCCGCTTTGACCGCCGGCCGATGGGTCTGCGAGATCCTCGCCGGCTTCGCCATGCGCCCGCCGCCGCACCTGTAGCCGGTGCGGCCATGCTGATCTGGCTGAACGGCGCCTTCGGTGCAGGCAAGACAAGCGTCGGACGCGCCATCGTCTCGGCCAGGCCCGCGGCGACGCTCGTGGACCCGGAGCAGATCGGATTTCTGCTGCGCCGCCTGCTTCCGAAGCGGGAGACGACCGGCGATTTCCAGGATCTCCCGCTCTGGCGCGAGCTGACCGTCCGCATTCTGGTGGAAGCGGCCGCGATCGCGACCGCTCCGATAGTCGTACCGATGACGCTCGTCGATCCGCTCTATTTCGAGGAGGTCATCGGCGGGCTTCGCGCGGCGGAGGTGGACGTGCGTCATTTCACCCTGACCGCCCCTCCCGACACGCTCCGCCGCCGCTTGCGGCGGCGCCTCGCTTGGCCGCGATCGCGGCGCTGGGCCCTGGCCCGGGTCGAACGTACGGTGTCCGCCCTCGCCGATAGCCTGTTCGCCGAGCACATAGATACCGAGCGCCGCTCGGTGCGGGAGATTGCGGCGCTGATCCTGCTGAGGACGGGCGCTTGAACGCCGGCACGCCCCTCGCAGTCCGGCCCTCCCCTCAGGCGGCCAGGCTTTTCAGCGGCACGGCCGGATCGCAGAGGGCAACGGGATCGGCGAGGGTGCCGGCTTCGATAAGCCGGCGGCCCTGGACATAGTCGCGGGTGGCGTTGACGCAGTCGAGCGCGATGACTCGGCCTTCCATCAGATAGAGCAGCGAGAAGCTGCGCACGCCCGGGTCGCCGCGCAGCACGGTTTCGTCATGGCCGATGGAGAGGCCGACGGTCTGCAGTCGGAGGTCGTACTGATTGGACCAGAACCACGGCATCGCCGTGTAGGGCTCCGGCGCGCCGGCGATGGCGCGCGCGGCGCATGACCCCATATCGGTCGCGTTCTGCACCGATTCGAGGCGCAGCCTGAGGCCGCCTGCCCAGACATTCTCGTAGGCGGCGCAGTCTCCCACCGCGTAGACGTCCGGAAGCGACGTCCGGCAGAAGGCGTCGACATCGACGCCGTTGCCGCCCGCCGCGCCGGCGGCGAGCAGCGGCTCGACCGCCGCCTCGATGCCGATCCCGACCACTACAAGGTCCGCGGCGATCCGCTCCCCGTCGGCCAGTCGAACGGCAGCGACCCGGCCCTCGCCCTCCAGCGCGGCTACCGTCGCTGCAAGCCTGAGCTCGACGCCGTGCGCGCGGTGCTCCGCCTCGTAGAAATGCGAGATCGGCTCGGCCGCGACCCGCGCCAGCACCCGGTCGAGCGCCTCGATCACGACCACGTCCTTGCCGAGCTTCCTGAGCGCGGCCGCGGTCTCGAGGCCGATAAAGCCGCCGCCGATCACGGCGACCCGCCCGGCGCCGGGCAGCTCGGCGAGGATCAGGTCGACCTCGGCCTTGCAGCGGACGACATGGACTCCGGGGAGATCGCCGCCCTGGCATTTGAGACGCCGAGGCACGCCACCCGTCGCCCAGACCAGGCTGCCGTATCCGAAGTGCTCGCCCGCTTCCGATGTCAGCCGCTTCGCATCGGGATCGACGCGCGCGATCACGGTGCCTGGCACCAGATCCACGTTGCGCTCGCGCCAGAAAGCCTCGGGCCGGATCAGCATCCGCTCGAACCCCTTGTCGCCGGTCAGATACTCTTTCGAGAGCGGCGGCCGCTCATAGGGGAGCTCCGGCTCGGCGCCGATCAGGCCGATCGCGCCGGCGAAGCCGAGCTGGCGCAGCTGGATCGCCGCCTGCGCGCCGCCGTGCCCGGCCCCCACGATCGTCACGTCCCAATGCCGCATGTCCTCACCCTCCAGAGCCGGTCTCGAGCACGCGGAATCATCTTGTCCGTTCGGGCTGAGCTTGTCGAAGCCGCCTTTTTCCCTTTCCGGTTGTCTCAGAAAGGAGAGGGCTTCGACAGGCTCAGCCCGAACGGTTTCGTCCTAATGGTCGAACTCTCAGAGATGAGATGCCGCGGCGGCCAGCGGGTGCCCTTGTTTCTTCGCGCCGGAGGCGTCAGTGGGGACGGGCGATGACCCCGACCGACCCGGTCCTTGCCGACACCTTCCGCCAGGCGATGCGCCGCGTCGCCTCGACCGTCAACGTCATCACCATCTGCGTCGGCGGCGAGCCGATGGGAATCACCGCCACCGCCATGTCGACCCTGTCGCTCGATCCGCCGAGCCTGCTCATCTGCATCAACCGCACCGCCTCGCTTCACGGCCGGATGGAGGACGTCTCCCACTTCCGGGTCAACGTGCTGCACCGCGACCAGGAGGAGGTCGCCCGGATCTTCGCCGACCGCAAGCACCAGGCCCTGCGCTTCGCCGACGGCTGGACGGTCGATTGCGAGCACCCGCCGCGGCTGGTCGACGCCCAGGCCAGCCTGCTCTGCCGCCGGATCGACCACCACCGCTTCGGCACCCACTCGATCTTCATCGGCCAGGTCGAGGAAGTGACCGTGCGCGAGGAGGTGGACCCGCTGGTCTATGTGAACGGGAAGTACGGAGGGGTTTCGTAGGGTCCTTCGATACGGGCCTTCGCCAAGCTCAGTCCCTACTCAGGATGAGCGGTGTTCAAATCTTTCCGCTCATCCTGAGTAGCCGGTGAGCTTGTCGAACCGGCGTATCGAAGGATCACCCCCTTATGAAGGCTTCGAGCTGCTCGTAGGCTTCGTCGTCGGTGATCTGGCGGGGGGGGTGCTTGCAGAAATAGGCGGCGGCCGGATAGATCGGGCCGGCCATGCCGCGCTCCTTGGCGAGCTTGGCGCAGCGGATCATGTCGATCGCGACCCCGGCCGAGTTCGGGCTGTCCTCGACCGAGAGGCGCAGCTCGATGTTCATCGGCACGCCGCCGAACAATTGGCCTTCCATCCTCAAAAAGCAGACCTTGTTGTCGTTCTGCCAGGCGACATAGTCGCTGGGGCCGACATGGATGTTCTCGTCGTCGAGCCGGTGCTCGGCGACCGACTGGACGGCCTCGGTCTTCGACACCTTCTTCGAGGCGAGGCGCGACTTGTTCGACATGTTCAAAAAGTCGGTATTGCCGCCGGTGTTGAGCTGGTAGGTCCGGTCGAGCTTGACGCCGCGCTTGTGGAACAGGTCGGTCAGCACGCGGTGGACGATGGTCGCGCCCAATTGCGCCTTGATGTCGTCGCCGATGATCGGGACTCCGGCCTCCTCGAAGCGCTTCGCCCATTCGGGGTTGGAGGCGATGAACACCGGGATGTTGTTGACGAAGGCGACGCCCGCCTCGAGCGCGCATTCGGCGTAGAACTCGGTGGCTTCCTGGCTGCCGACCGGCAGATAGTTGAGCATCACGTCGGTCTCGGTCTCGCGCAGGCGGCGGACGACATCGTCCTTCTCCGGCTGGGCCAGGTCGGCGAGCAGGAAGGTGCGGGCGTCGGGATATTCGGACATGTGCTCGGCATAGCCGTCGAGGATCCGGCCCATCTCGACCGTGGTTCCGGTCGGTTTCACATGATCGCAGAAGATCGCGGTGCAATTGGGCTTCTCGAAGATCGCTTCGGCGACGTCCCTGCCGACCTTGCGCCGGTCGACGTCCCACGCCGCGACCACCTTGATGTCGCGCGGCCGGTAGCCGCCGAGATCCCAGTGCATGAGTCCGATCTGCGCGTTGGCGCCCCCGTTCGAATAATGCGAAAGGCCCTGGACGAGCGAGGAGGCGCAGTTGCCGACGCCGACGATGGCAATGTTGATGCCCTGGGGATCGTGGAGGCTCATCAGGC
>JAXDPL010000013.1:0-12504 GCA_034668385.1 Sphingomonadales bacterium
TGCAGGGGAGGGGGACCATGCGCAGCATGGTGGAGGGGCTTCTTTGGCAGGAGGGCCCCTCCACCGCCCTGCGGGCGGTCCTCCTCCCCTCGAAATCGAGGGGAGGATTTTCGGCATGAGCGTCACCGCCCCCCTCGGCTTCGTCGCCGCCGGCTGCCATGCCGGGCTGAAACGGCGGCGCTACGACATGGCGCTGATCGCGACCGAAGACCGGCAGCCGGTGACGACCGCGGCGGTCTTCACCCAGAACAAGTTCGCCGCGCCCCCGGTGATCCTCGACCGCCAGCGCCTCGCCGCGAACGGCGGCCGCGCGGCGGCGGTCATCGTCAATTCGGGCAACGCCAATGCCGGCACCGGCGCCGCCGGCCTCGCCGACTCCCAGGCGATGGCGGTCGCGGCGGCCGGAGCGCTCGGAGTCGACCAGTCCGACGTGCTGGTCTGCTCGACCGGGATCATCGGCACGCCGCTCCCGATGGACATCATCCTCGAGGCGACTCCCAAGCTGGCGAGGAAGCTGTCCAGGGCCGGCGCGCACGACGCCGCCAACGGCATCCTCACCACCGATCACAGGGCCAAGGAATCCGTGATCGAGGGCTCGACCTTCACGCTCGGCGGAATGGCCAAGGGCTGCGGAATGATCGCGCCCAACATGGCGACCATGCTCGCCTTCCTTACCACCGACGCCGAGGTCGGGCGCGACGAACTGCAGGCGATCCTCGCCGACGCCGCCGACCGGACGTTCAACACCCTCAACGTCGACGGCGCCACCTCGACCAACGACACCGCGATGCTTCTGGCGAGCGGCCGGCGCGGCAGGCCCGACCGGAAGGAGTTCGCCGACGCGGTCCACCGCCTCTGCGAGGACCTCACCTGCCAGATGGCCCGCGACGCCGAGGGCATGACCAGGATGGTGCTTCTGCGGGTCACCGGCGCCGCCTCCGACGCCGAGGCGCGCGCCGCCGCCAAGAGCATTGCCGAGAATAATCTGGTCAAATGCTCCTGGTACGGCGGCGATCCTTATTGGGGCCGGCTGCTCGGCGCCGCCGGCTCGGCCGGAATCGCCTTCGAGGCGGAGAAGACGAAAGTCGCCTATGGCGGCATCACCGTCAGCCGCGGCGGCACCAACGCGCCGCACGACGCGGAGGCCGTCGCCCGCCACATGAAGAACGAGACGATCGAGATTGAGGTCGCCCTCGGCCTCGGCAAAGGCTCCGCCCAGGTCATCGGCATCGACCTCGGCCCCGGCTACATCAAAGAGAATTCGAGGACGTCGTGAGCTATCCCGTCATTCCCGCGAAAGCGGGAATCCCGCTTCTTCTGCTCCTGCCGCTACGGAAAAGCGGGACCCCCGCTTTCGCGGGGGTGACGGCCTCCTTCGGAAGGAGCCCGTCATGATCGACGCCTCGAACACCGCGCGGGTCCTCGTCCAGGCGCTCCCCTACATCCAGCGCTTCGCCGGCCGCTCGGTGGTGGTGAAACTGGGCGGGGCGGCGCTCGACGCCGAGCTCGACCGCGCGCTCGCCCAGGACGTGCTCCTGCTCCGCTCGGTCGGAATGCGTGTGGTCCTCGTCCATGGCGGCGGGCCGCAGGTCGACGCGATGATGCGCCGGCTCGACATGAAGCCCGAATTCCGCAACGGCCTCCGGGTCACCAACGCCGAGACCCTCGAGATCGTCCGGATGGTGCTGGTCGGCAAGATCAACCGCGACCTCGTCGGAACCATCAACCGCGAGGCGCTCGAGGATCCCGTCGCGGTCGGAGTGTCGGGCGAGGATGGCGGCCTACTCACCGTCGTCGCCCGCGAATCCAGCCTCGGCTTCGTCGGCGACGTCAGCCACGTCCGAGCCTCGGTGCTGACCCGCCTGCTGGACGAGGGCCTCGCGCCGGTCGTGTCGACGGTCGGCGCGGACACCGCCGGCCAGCCCTACAACGTCAACGCCGACGAGGCGGCGCGGGCGATCGCGGTCGCGATGGGCGCCGAGAAGATCGTCTACCTCACCGCCGCGCCCGGCCTGCTCGCCGATCCGGCCGACGAGGACAGTTTGATCCCCCGCCTCACTTCGGCCGAGCTTCGCGAGCGGCTCGAGCACGAGAGTGTCGGCAAGGGCATGATCCCCAAGCTTCGCGCCTGCGCCGACGCGGTCGACGCCGGCGTCGGCACCGCCCATATCATCGACGGCCGGGTGCCCCACGCCCTGCTCATCGAGCTTCTGACTGACGAGGGCATCGGCACCATGGTCCGCAGGGAGAGAAACTGGTGACGATTCACCTTCTCACCATCGCCGAATTGGGCCGCGACGGACTGGAGCAGATCCTCGCCCTCGCCGAGGCGCCCGACCTCGGCCGGCCGCTCGCCGGCAGGGGCGTCGCCCTGGTCTTCCAGAAGCCGTCGGCCCGGACCCGCAATTCGATGGAGATGGCGACCGTCCAGCTTGGCGGCCATCCGGTCTACATCCGAAAGGAGGAGGTCGGCCTCGGCGACCGCGAGACGGCGGAAGACGTCGCCCGCACCCTCGCCTGCTTCCACGCCGTCGTCGCCGCCCGGGTCCTCGACCACCGAGATCTCGAGAAGATGGCCGCCGTCTCGCCCAGGCCGGTCCTCAACCTGCTCTCGGATCGCGACCACCCCCTCCAGGCGCTCGCCGACCTGCTCACCGTCCGGCAGCTGCGCGGCTCGATCGAAGGCGCGCGGATCGCCTATGTCGGCGACGGCGACAACAATGTCGCCCGCTCGCTCGCCGAGGCCGGCGCCCTGCTCGGCGCCGACATCCGCATCGCCAGCCCGGAAGGCTATGCCCTCGCCCAGGCGCCGGCCGGCGTGGTGCAGACGGCCGACCCGTTCGAGGCGGTCGAAGGCGCCGACTTCGTCTACACCGACGTCTGGGTCTCGATGGGCCAGGACGACGAGGCGGCGATACGCAAGGCGGCTTTCGCCCCCTACCGGGTCGACGAAGGCCTGATGGCCGCCGCCCCCACCGCCTATTTCCTCCACTGCCTCCCTGCCCGCCGCGGCGAGGAGGTGACCGACGAAGTGATCGAAGGCCCGCAAAGCGCGGTCTGGCGACAGGCGGAAAACCGCATGCACACGGCAAGGGGCGCCCTCGCCTGGCTGATCGGGGGGAGGCCGTGAGGGGGACGCGGACCTCACTCCTCCCCGGAACGGGGAAGGGGACCGCGACGCGAAGCGTCGTGGTGGTGGGGCCGAACGACGCCCGTCGACCCCTCCACCGTCCGGCTGCGCCGGCCGGTCCCCCTCCCCGTTCCGGGGAGGAAATCCAATGACAGAATCCCGGCTCCGCCGTCAGCGCCTCATCGCCGACCTGCTGCGCGGCGGCGCGATCGCCAGCCAGGAGGAAGTGACCGAGCGCCTCTCCGCCGCCGGCTTCGCCGTCACCCAGGCGACCGTCTCGCGCGACCTCGACCAATTGGGCGCGGTCAAGGTCAAGAAAGGCGGCAGCTTGCGCTACATGCTCCCCGACGAGATCGGCGACACCGACTGGGCGGCCGGCCGCCTCGGCCGCGTGCTCGCCCAATGGGTGTTGTCGATCGAGCCGGCCGGGACCCTGCTCGTCCTCAAGACCCCGCCCGGCTCCGCCCACATCGTCGGGGTCGCCTTCGACCAGGCCAAGCTCGCCGAGGTCGCCGGAACCATCTGCGGTGATGACACGATCTTCGTGGCGCTGCGCGATCAGGTCGACGTCGGCACCCTCGCCCATCACCTTTCCAAGCTTTCCCAGGACCAGTCATGACCCTCCCCCCTCCCCGCAAGGTCGTGCTTGCCTATTCGGGCGGGCTCGACACCTCGATCATCCTCAAATGGCTTCAAACCGAGTATCGCGCCGAGGTGGTCACCTTCACCGCCGATCTCGGCCAGGGCGAGGAGGTCGAGCCGGCGCGGCGCAAGGCGGAATTGCTCGGCATCCGCCCGGAGAACATCTTCATCGAAGACCTGCGCGAGGAATTCGTCCGCGATTACGTCTTCCCGATGTTCCGCGCCAACGCGCTCTACGAGGGCCAGTATCTGCTCGGCACCTCGATCGCCCGGCCGCTGATCGCCAGGCGCCAGATCGAGATCGCGAGGGCCGTGGGCGCCGACGCGGTGTGCCACGGCGCCACCGGCAAGGGCAACGACCAGGTCCGCTTCGAGCTCGGCTATTACGCGCTGGAGCCCGACATCCGCGTCGTCGCCCCCTGGCGGGAATGGGATTTCGCCAGCCGCGAGGCTTTGATCGCCTTCGCCGAGCAGCACCAGATTCCGATCGCCAAGGACAAGAGGGGCGAATCTCCCTTCTCGATCGACGCCAACCTCCTGCACAGCTCGTCCGAAGGGAAAGTGCTCGAGGACCCGGCGGCCGAACCGCCCGAGTATGTCCACCAGCGCACCCTCTCGCCCGAGGACGCGCCGGATAAGCCGACCGTGATCGAGATCGGCTTCGAGCGCGGCGATCCGGTGTCGATCGACGAAGAGGTGCTGTCGCCGGCCGCCCTGCTCGCGCGCCTCAACGATCTCGGCCGCGACAACGGCATCGGCCGCCTCGACCTGGTCGAGAATCGCTTCGTCGGAATGAAGTCGCGCGGGGTCTACGAGACCCCCGGCGGCACCATCCTGCTCGCCGCTCACCGCGGCATCGAATCGATCACCCTCGACAAGGGCGCGATGCACCTCAAGGACGAGCTGATGCCGCGCTACGCGGAGCTGATCTACAACGGCTTCTGGTTCTCGCCCGAGCGCGAGATGCTGCAGGCGGCGATCGACCACAGCCAGAAGACCGTCGCCGGCTCGGTGCGGATGAAGCTCTACAAAGGCAATGCGACGGTGATCGGCCGGACCAGCCCGATGTCGCTCTACGATCAGGACCTCGTCACCTTCGAGGAAGGCTCGGGCGGCTACGACCAGCGCGACGCGGCCGGCTTCATCCGCCTCAACGCCCTCCGCCTCCGCATCGCCGCCCGTCGCGACCGGCGGGTTTAGCGCTCAGTCCTCCCTCCCCTAAATCGGTGCCAGCTACCGATTAACTGTTAATCGGTGCCAGCTACCGATTTTCCGCTCGAGCGGCCCGGCGACGTATCTTCGGAAAGATCGGTGCCTGTCCCCGATTTGCGCGACCGTCGCGGCTAAAGCCCCGCCGCGGCGCGCATCCGCCCGGCGATCAGCGCCTCGCTCGCGCTGAGCTCGCCGCGGGTCCAGGCGTCGAGCAAGGCGAGCTGCGCCGCGGCGATCTGCACCGCCCGGGCGCGCTTCAGCTCTGCCTCGCCCTCCAGCCTCTCCTCGATCGCCGCTTCGAGCTGGCGGCGCACCGAGACGCCGAGCGGCGGCGCCAGCACGGCGCGGGCCAGCCGCCTGTTCTGCCAGAAATGGCCGACGGCGAAGGCGAGGCGCTCCTCGTCCCCGCCCGGGACCGCCGAGTCCGCGAAGATGCGGAGCAGCCAGTCCATGCTCTGGCGAAGCAGATCGTCCTTGCCCTTGAAATGGTCGTAGAAGGTCGAGCGGCCGACGTCGGCCGCGGCGACGATGTCGCCGACCCGGATCGCCTCGTAGCGCCGCTCCCCGACCAGCGCGACGAACGCGTCAAGAATGGTGCGGCGGGTCCGGACGGCGCGACGGTCCTCGAGCATGTCCGGACAATAAAGGATATTTGTCCGTTATCCTACAAATAAAATAGAACGTCCATTACGCCGCCTGCCCCGCCTCCCTAGGTTCGCCGTACCGGGAGGCTGAAATGTCCAATCGCCAAAACACCGCTTACGCGACACTTTTGCTAACATCCGCGCTTCTCTCGCTGCTGGCGGCGGCGCACCACCCCGAAGTTCGGACGCACGATCTCGCAACCGCCCTGCGCCTCCTCGCCGACCAGAGCCGGCTGATCGCCGGGGTGCACGCCGTCCTTCTCCTCCTGATCGGCGCCCAGCTGGTCGGCTTCTACGGCTTCGCCCGGCTGCTCGGCGTCGACCGGGTGGCGGTGGCGGCCGGCCTCCTCTTCGTCGGCGCCGGGACCGCGGCGATGCTCGCCGCCGCCGCAATCAACGGCTTCGCGGTGCCGGCTCTCGCCTCCGATTACCGTGCCTTCGCCCCCGCCGATGCCGGCGCGATCACGGTCGCGCTTCGCCTCTGCTGGCAGCTCAACCAGGCCTTCGCCGCGATCGGCGCGGTCGCCTGGGGTCTCGGCCTGCTGTTCTGGTCGGTGGAGCTCGGCTTCCGCGCGGGCCTCACCCGCATCGTCGGCCTCGGCGGCGGCCTCGCCGCGCTCGCCATCGCCGGCGGGGTCGGCTCCGGCTTGATCCGGCTCCATGTCGGCGGCTTCATCGCCGTGATCGCCTTGCTCACCGCCTGGTCGGTCGCCGCGGCCCTGCTGATGCTGACCCGTCGTCTCGACCGAGCGCCTTCTTCGCCGTCGCGATCTGCTCCCTGACCCGCCGCGGCGCGGTGCCGCCGTAGCTGGTCCGGCTCCTCACCGAGGCGTCGACCGACAGCACCTCGAAGACCCGTTCGTCGATCCGGGAATCGATGCCCTTCAGCGCCTCCAGGTCGAGCTCGGCGAGGCCGCAGCCCCTCTCCTCGGCCAGCTTCACCGCCCGGCCGGTGAGGTGGTGCGCCTCGCGGAACGGCAGGCCGGCGCAGCGCACCAGCCAGTCGGCGAGATCGGTCGCGGTCGAATAGCCCGCCTCCGCGGCGACGCGCATCCGCTCCGTCTCGAACCGGGTCGCTTCGACCATGCCCGCCAGCGCCTGGAGCGACAGCATGAGCAGGTCGTGCGCCTCGAAGACCGGCGGCTTGTCGTCCTGCATGTCCTTCGAATAAGCCAGCGGCAGGCCCTTCATCGTGACGACCAGCGCGACCAGAGCCCCGGCGATCCGGCCGGAATGGCCGCGCACGAGCTCGGCGGCGTCGGGGTTGCGCTTCTGGGGCATGATCGACGAGCCGGTCGAATAATCGTCCGGCAATGTGACGAAGCCGAACGGCTGGCTCGCCCAGACGATCAATTCCTCGGCGAGGCGCGAGAGGTGCAGCGCGCAGAGCGTCGCCGCGGCGAGATAGTCGAGCGCGAAGTCGCGGTCCGAGACGGCGTCGAGTGAATTGGCGGCGGGGCGGTCGAAGCCGAGCGCCGCGGCGGTCGCCTCGCGGTCGATCGGGAAGCCGGTGCCGGCGAGCGCGGCGGCGCCGAGCGGGCTCTCGTTCATCCGCGCCCGCGCCGCGGCGAAGCGCGAGCGGTCGCGCCGAAGCATCTCGTAATAGGCCATCAGATGATGGCCAAGGGTCACCGGCTGCGCCGCCTGGAGGTGCGTGAAGCCCGGCATCACGCTCTCGGCATGCTCCTCGGCCCGGCCGACCAGCACGCGTTGGAAGGCGATCAGCGCCTTGTCCGCCTCGTCGACCGCGCCTCGCACCCAGAGGCGGAAGTCGGTCGCGACCTGGTCGTTCCTCGAGCGGGCCGTGTGGAGTCGGCCGGCGGCCGGGCCGATCAGCTCGGTCAGGCGCGCCTCGACATGCATGTGGATGTCCTCGAGCGCGGGATCCTCGCGCACCCCGCGCAGCGCATATTCGTCCTCGATCCGCTCCAGCCCCTCGGCGATGGCCGAGGCGTCCTCCTCCGGCACGATGCCCTCGGCCTCGAGCATGGTGACGTGGGCGAGGCTCGCCTGGATGTCCTCGCGCCAAAGGCGCTTGTCGAACGCGATCGAGGCGTTGACCTCGCGCATCAGCGCCGACGGCCCGCCCGCGAACCGCCCGCCCCACATCAGGTTCGATCTGGCCTTGTCGTCCGCGATGATGGCTCTCCCTTGGCTGCCCCCGCTCTACCGCAAGGCCGCGCATTGACAAGGGCGGGGCGCCCGGCGACCTCTTCCGCCATGGGCGGGGAATTCGACGTACTGATCGTGGGCGCGGGGCTGTCGGGCATCGGCACGGCCTGCCATCTGGCGATGAAATGCCCTGGTAAGAGCTACGCGATCCTCGAGGCGCGCGACGCGATCGGCGGCACCTGGGACCTGTTCCGCTACCCCGGCATCCGCTCCGACAGCGACATGTACACCCTGGGCTACGCCTTCCGCCCCTGGCGCGACGCCAAGGCGATCGCCGACGGACCGGCGATCAAGGCCTATGTCGAGGACACCGCGCGCGACTACGGAGTCACGCCCCGCATCCGCTTCCGCCACAAGGTGGTGCGCGCCTCCTGGTCGTCGGCCGACGCGCGCTGGACGGTGGAAGCGGACACGCCGCAAGGGCCCGCGCGCTTCACCGCCCGCTTCCTGATGATGTGCAGCGGCTATTACAGCTACGACGAGGGCTACCGCCCCGACTTCCC
This sequence comes from Sphingomonadales bacterium, assembly GCA_034668385.1. Taxonomy (GTDB): domain Bacteria; phylum Pseudomonadota; class Alphaproteobacteria; order Sphingomonadales; family Sphingomonadaceae; genus Allosphingosinicella. Next base: position 8,304 of record JAXDPL010000013.1, read on the forward strand.
CGGCGAGGAGGAGTTCCGCGGCCGCTTCGTCCACCCCCAGTTCTGGCCGGAGAACCTCGATTACGCGGGCAAGCAAGTCGTGGTGATCGGCAGCGGCGCCACGGCGGTGACCTTGGTCCCCGAGATGGCGAAGCGGGCGGCGCACGTCACCATGGTGCAGCGCTCGCCGACCTACATCGTCTCCCGCCCCGCGACCGACTCCATCGCCGAGCGGCTGAAGAAATGGCTTCCGCCGATGCTCGCCTACCGCCTGACCCGCCTGAAGAATGTGAGCCTGCAGATGTTCTTCTATCGCCTGGCGCGAAGCCGCCCGACGAAGGTCAAGGAAAAAATGATCGGCCTGGTGCGCGACGAGCTCGGCCCCGATTACGACATCGCGACCCATTTCACGCCGACCTACAATCCTTGGGACCAGCGCGTCTGCCTGGTGCCCGACGGTGACTTGTTCGAGGCGATCCGAACCGGCCGCGCGTCGGTCGCCACCGGCGCGATCGAGCGCTTCACCGAAACCGGTCTCCGCCTCGCCTCGGGCGAGGAGCTGGAAGCGGACATCGTCGTCACCGCCACCGGCCTCAAGCTGCACCTGATGGGCGGCGCCGAGATCCGGGTCGACGGCGAGCCGCAGGACGTCTCGCAGACGCTGACCTACAAGGCGATCATGTTCTCCGGCGTTCCGAACCTCGCCTACATTTTCGGCTACACCAACGCCTCGTGGACCCTGAAGGCGGACCTCGCCGCCGACTATGTCTGCCGCCTCATCAACCACATGGATGAACACGGCTATTCGACCTGCATGCCGGTCGCGGACTCGAGCGTGAAGCCCGAGCCGTTCCTCACCTTCACCTCAGGCTACGTCCAGCGCGCGCTGGCGAGCCTGCCCAGGCAGGGCGACCGCGCGCCGTGGCGGCTCTATCAGAATTACGCGCTGGACCTCGTCAGCCTGCGCTTCGGCCGAATCGAGGACGGCACCTTGCGCTTCGCCTGAGCGCCCTTCTCAGCGGCGCAGCGCCGCCGCGACCGCCTCCGCGATGCGCCGTGCCCCCCTCGGGTCGGGATGGCCGTGGCTCGGGCTCCGCTCCTCCGCCGGCACCGGGACGAGCAGATAGGGAATGTGCGCGGCATCGAGCACGTCTCGACGCACCTCCCGCTCCCGCTCCGATTCGGGGAGGAATTGCGGGACGAGCAGCAAGGGCCGGGCGCCGCGCGCCGTCGCCAGGGCGAAGATCCGGGCGAGCGCGGCGCGGGTCATCGCGGTGCCCTGGGCGATCGAATCGGTCGAGCGGTAGCGGGTGACTCGCCGCGCCATCTCGACGAGCCGGAAGGACGGCGCCTCCGCCGGGTGCCAGCGCAGAGCCGCGTCGAGGTGCGGGCGGTCGCGATCGAGGTTGCGGTCCATCGTCCGGGCCATGAAGGGCACGACCAGCGCCACCGGGTGCCGGAAGCGCGGCAGCTCGGCACGGACGCGAAGGTAGGTCTGGTCGATGGCGTGGGCGTTGACCGCGATGTTGGCCGTCTGGATGCCGGTGATCGCCTGGACCTGCGCCGGGATCGTGTCGGGCCAGTCGAGGCCGTAGCCGAACACGAGCGATTCGCCTGCGAATACGATCGTTGGCTTTGCAAGGTCCACTCCAACGCCCGCCGCCGGCGTGCGATAGCCATAGGGCCCGGTCGCATAGTGGATCGTTCGGCCGCCGAGGCGGACGTTGCCGGCGTGGTTGGGAAGAAAGCCCCAGCCATAGAGCGGCTCGCGGGTCCGGACCGGCTCCTGGTCCCAGCGCTCCTGCACCGAGCGCCACGTCTTGATTCGGATCACCCCCTCCGTCACCGCAAGGGCCGCAGCCACGGCGAGGGCGGAAGTAAGCAGGGTGAACAGCGCCTGCCGTCCGCGCCCCGCCCTGAACACCCGGGCGAGCCAAGGCCTCAGCAGGAACAAAACGACCAGCGCGGCCGCCGCGACGATCAGCCGCAGCACCAGCAGGATGCGCAGCTGCGTCTCCCAGCCATAGGCCCAGGCCGGGAGGAAATGGCGGTGCGCCCAGCCCTCGCCCATCCGCAGCGCGAGCAGCAGCAGGGCGGCGCCGGCGAGCCAGCCGGCGAGGCTGGCGGCTTTCGCCGCGCCCGTCCCGCCGCGCTCCATCCGCCCCATTGCGAAGCCCCTCCGCCATTGTTACGCCTGTGATTAGAGGGGGGTATAAGGTGATGTCGGCTTGGCTCAACCCGATCCAGCGCTGGGTGTGGCGCGATCCGGTGCGCCGCGGCCATCGCCTGCTCCGTTTCGCCGAGGTCGAGGCCGACGGCGGCCGCGATTTGGCCCGGGCCGCGGAGCTGACCTCGGATGCGCGCCTGCGCCGCCTGTACCTTCGCCACGCCCAGGACGAGCAGCGCCACGCCGACATCTTCCGACGGCGCGGCGCCGAATTGCTCATCGCCCACAAGGGCGAGGCGGGCTGGCAGCCCGACTGGCTCGCGCCCGGCGAGCGCGGCCTCGACGACGTCAAGGTCGAGCGCGACCGCGACGGCGCCCTGCTCGCCTTCCTCCATTTGTCGGAAGCCGCGGCGGCGAAGGGCTTCGGCGCCTATCGCGACGCCGTCGGCGACGATTCGGAGACAAGCGACGTCTTCGCCCGCATTCTCAAGGACGAGGCCTTCCACATGAATTATACGCGGCACGAGCTGGCCAGGGTAGCGCCGAAGAAGCAGGGATGGCTGCTTTGGAAGGCCCGGCTCGGTCGGCTCTGGAAGGGCTACCTCCGCTTCGCCGTGGCCTTGGGCGGGCTGATGGGCGCTATCCTCCTCACCCTCCAATATTTCATCCTGCTCCCCGTCTTCGCGCTGGCGGCGAAGCGGGCGGAGCGGCGGGAACCCCAGGGCTGGATCGCCGTCAAAGCGAAAGGCGATCGCGCCCTCGAGGGCCAATATTGATGAAGATCCTCGGCATTTCCGCCCATTATCACGATTCCGCCGCCGCCCTCCTGATCGACGGCCTGCCGGTCGCCGCGGTGCAGGAGGAGAGGCTGTCGCGGCGCAAGAACGACGCCGCCTTTCCCCTGGGCGCCATCGAATACTGCCTCGACGAGGCCGGGCTCGAGCCGGAGCAGCTCGACGCCGTCGTCTTCTACGAGCGGCCGATGCTGAAGTTCGAGCGGATCCTCACCACGGCGCTGCGCACCTTCCCCCGCTCCTACCGCGCCTTCCCGCACGCGATGAAGAACATGCTCGGCGAGAAAGCGTGGGTGCGCGGCATCATCACCTCGCGGCTCGGCGTGCCGGGCAGGAAGATCCTGTTCACCGAGCACCACCAGAGCCACGCGGCGGCCGCCTTCCTGACCGCGCCGACCGAGCGCGCCGCGATCCTGACCGCCGACGGCGTCGGCGAATGGGCGACGCTCACCGTCGGCACCGGCGAGCGCGGCCCGGGCGGAACGCGCATCTCGATCGACCGCGAGATCCGCTTCCCGCACTCGCTCGGCATGCTCTATTCGACCTTCACCGCTTATCTCGGCTTCGCGGTCAACGAGGGCGAGTATAAGGTGATGGGTCTCGCCTCCTACGGCGAGCCGACGATGGCCGACGCGGTCCGGAAGCTGATCCCGCGCACGGCCGACGGCGCCTTCCGGCTCGACATGGACTATTTCGAGTTCCATTCGACGGCGAAGCGCTCCTTCTCGAACCGGTTCGTCGAATTGTTCGGGCCGCCCCGCAACCGCTACGAGCCGATCGACCTCTCGACCGACGAGGGCCGCCGCTTCGCCAATTGCGCAGCGAGCGTTCAGCGGGTGGTCGAGGACATCCTTGTCGACATCGCCCGCGACCTGCAGGAGCGCACCCGGCTGCCCGACCTGTGCTTCGGCGGCGGAGTCGCTCTGAACGGAGTCGCCAACGCCCGCATCCTCCGCGAATCCGGCTTCGAGCGGCTGTTCGTCCCGCCCTCCCCCGGCGACGCCGGCTGCGCGATCGGCGCCGCCCTGTTCGCGGACCGCGTGCATTTCGGCAATCCCGACAAGCCGTTCCCCGACCACCCCTTCTGGGGCCCGACCCCTGACGGAGGGGCGCTGGCACGGATCGCGGAGGAGGATCGGCTGCCGTTCGAGATCGTCGAGGACGGCCGGCTGATCGACGAGACCGTCGCCGATCTCGAGGCGGCACGGATCGTCGGCTGGATGGAGGGGCGCTGCGAGTTCGGCCCGCGCGCGCTCGGCCA
>JAXDPL010000014.1:0-3665 GCA_034668385.1 Sphingomonadales bacterium
AGACCGTCGCGGTCGGCGCCGGCAGCGTCGCCAGCGGCAACCAGTCGGTCGCGATGGGGAACAACGCCAAGGCGACCAACGGCGCCGCCGTCTCGATCGGCGCCGGCAACACCGCCTCGGGCAACGGTGCGGTCGCGATCGGCGACCCCAACACCGCGACCGGCACCGGCGCGGTGGCCGTCGGCGACAACAACACGGCCACCGGGACGGGGGCGGTTGCGGTCGGCGCCGGCAACACCGCCAACGGCAACGGCGCCGTCGCGCTCGGCAACGGGTCCAGCGCCACCGGCGCTAACAGCGTCGCCCTCGGCGGCGGCACCGCCACGCGCGCCGGCCAGATCGCTCTCGGCACCGCCGGCTCGACCTACTCGATGTCCGGCCTCTCCTCGGCGGCGAGCACGGCGGCGCAGAGCGGGCCGACCCGCTTCATCACGTCCGATGCGGGCGGCAATCTCGGCTATTCGAGCTTCGGCCCGGCCGACATCGCCGGGCTGACGTCGCGGCTCGATGCCGTCGACACCCGCTTCGGCGTCGTCGAAGGCCGGCTGGCGCTGGACGAACGCCGGGCCAATGGCGGCATCGCGATGGCGATGGCGCTCGGCGGCACGATCATGCCCCCCGACAGCACCATCGCGGTCTCGTTCAACCTCGCCACCTATCGCGGCCAGCAGGGTTTCTCCGCGAGCGGCGTCGCCCGGCTCGCGCCCCATGTCTGGGCGAACGCCGGCATCGCCGGATCGACCGTGCGGGGCAGCACCGGCGGCAGGGCGGGGGTGACGCTCGGCTGGTGACGGGGGCGCGCGGCGGCGGCCGCCGTCAGGCGGTCCGCAGCCGCCCGTCGTCGCCGTCGGGATCCTCGCCGGCGACGGCGTGCCACGCCTTGCGCAGGCCGTACTGGACGGCCCAGCCCAGCGCGTAGGTCGCGACGATCGGCGCCAGGACCTTGATGGCGCCCTCGGCGACGGTGCCGACGATCGCGCCCTTGATGCCGCTGTCGCCGTCGCGACGGTCGATGGCGGCGCCGATCAGGGCGCCCAATAGGTTGCTCATCGTGAGAAGCTCCTTTCGCCGGGATCAGCGCGCGCGGCGGCGGCCGGTTCCCCGGCTCAGGCGGCGGCGCGCAGCAGCCCCAGGCCGCGGAAGCTCGACCAGCCTCCTCCGCCCACGATCACATGATCGTGGATGCAGATATCGAGCGCGTCGGCGGCGGCCGCGATCCGGCGCGTGGCCTCGACATCGTCGCGGCTCGGCGTCGGATCGCCCGACGGGTGGTTGTGGACGAGGATCAGCGCCGTCGCGCCGAGATCGAGGGCGCGGCGCATGATCGCACGCGGGACTACCCGCGCCGCATTGACGGAGCCTTCGGTCGCGACCTCGTCCGCCAGCAGCCGGTTGGAGGCATTGAGATAGAGGATGCGCAGCCGCTCCGTCGGAAGGTGCGCCATATCGAAGGTGAGGTAGGAGAGGAGCGCCTCCGAATCGCCCAGCAGGGGACCCGCGAAGGCGTCGCAGCGCAGCGCATGGCCCATGGCCTCGCGCACGATCTCGAGGTGGCGGAGCGCGGCGACGTTGCGGCCGAGGATGCGCGCCTGGCCTTCCGGACCGGCCGCAAGCACGCGGGCCAGCGAACCGTGGGCCGCGATCAGCCCGTCCGCCCAGCGACGCGCCTCCGGCCCGAAGGGACGGAGAAGCTCGACCAGGATCTGTCGGCACCGAACCGTGCCACCCGCCGGCGATGATTCCAGGTCCCGAACACGATCAGGGCCAGCATCGGGTAGCTCCATACGGCGATGATGAACGCATAACCCCACCGGATCAGCGTAGGATCCGCCATCTTCACCAGATGACCCGCCGTTCCCAGCAAATGCAAAGCCGTCAGCCATAAAGGCCAGAACCTCTCTGCCATGAGCGCGACGACGAGGAGCCCGCAAAGGACCGCGACGTCGACGCCCAACACGCTCGCTTCGACGCTGCTCCACCAGCTTCCCGTCGCCGCCCGCGCAAGGGTGGTGAGGACCGTCCCCGCGAAATAGATCGTGGCGACCGTTCGCTCGGGGCCTCCGCCCTTCCACCACGCATAGCCGCAGCAGAGGACGAGGAGGATGCGGAAGTACCAGTTCGTGTGATGCATGACTCTTCGAAACGCCGCCCCGGGCGGCACGTCAATACCGCCCGGGGAGCGGCCATCAGGCCACCGCCTTGAGATGCGGCTCCAGCGCGCCCGTCGTCTCGGGCTTCTGATCGTCGCCCGTGGCGAGGGTGCGCAGGCCCACCTGGATCTTCGTCTCGCTGAGCCGGCGGTGTGCCTCGACGATGTCGGCGCGCGCCCTCGCCAGGGCAGCGAAGGCCGAGGCGGACACTTCGAACGCGTCCTGGCCGACGATCGCCGACAGATTGGCGTGCGTGCGTGCCGTGACCAGCGTGCCGTTGAACTCGGCGGCCCTGGCGAGCGCCGTGTCGATCGCATCTTCGGCGGCCCACAGGCTCTCTGCGACCTTCATCGCTGCTTCCCGACGTTGCTTGAGCATAAAATCTCCTTCTCCGCACGCCCGACGGGCCGCGGAATTCGCGTTGCGACGATGTCTTGTCGGCCTAGTGGCTGGTCAACCTGACCAGGGCTTCCACACCAGAGACCAGTCCTCCGAATGCCACCGCCACCCCAATGGCGATCGCGACGATCCAGACCAGCCTCAGGAGCCAGTTAAGGTCACTGGGCCTGTTGTTGCCGATCGAGAGAGGGAGCGTGGGAGCCCCTCCCGGCCGGACGAAGGAGAAGCCTGCCTGCTCCTCCCGCATCGTATCGCCGGGCAACCCGATGAACCGCTGTGGCCCGCTCTCGATCGGCGGCCCCATCATGGCCGGATCGATGCCGGGAGCAATGCCCGGCGATTGGTATACCAACGGTTGGATAGGCGGCGCAGGCCGTGGCACGGGGGCGGCGGCAAGCTCTTCATGCTCTGCGAGCAGGCGCGCGGCGGTGCGGCGGTCGGGGACATCGAGGGTCCGCATCGCGGCCTTGATGTGCTGGTCGACCGATCCCGGCTCGATGCCGAGCAGGGGCGCGATCTCCTTCGACGTTCTGTGCGCAAAGACGTGGCGCAGGCAGATTCGCTGCTGCTCGGTCAGCCGGGAGATACGATCGTAGCTCATCGCATTGCTGCTTATCGCCGAGGAGCGCCGTCGGCACAATGGTTTCGCGCGATTCGCGTCCCACAATTGGCGCCACTTACCGCTACGGAATGGCCGGACCGAGATTCCCCCCTACCGCAGAAGGAACGGCTTCCGTCCGCGCCGCTGCCCTGCCATAGCGCTCAGCATGAGAATCTACGGTGCGATCGCCCTCTCCTGCGCGACGCTCGCGGCCGCGCCGGCGCCTGCGCAGGAGAGCGGCGGCGACGGGCGAATCATCACCATCGGCGCCGGGGCCCAGGATTATCCGCGCTACCCGGGATCACGGGCGCGGCAGATCGCGCCCCTGCCCCGGTTCGAGCTCGACCGCCCCGGCGAACCGAAACGCTTCCGGGCTCCGGACCAGGGAATCGGTTTCGGCCTGCTGGGGGCCCATAGCGTCATCGACATCGGCCCGGCCGTCCAGTTCAAGTCCAGCCGCCGCGCCGGTCGCGACGTTCCTCCCGGCGTGCCGGGCGTCGGCTTCACCGTCGAGG
>JAXDPL010000015.1:0-5435 GCA_034668385.1 Sphingomonadales bacterium
GCCCGCCGCAAAAAGAAGGGCCTCGGCCAGGCTGGTCTTGCCAGCTCCGCCGGGGCCCACGAGCGCGATGGCGCGGGTACCGTCTGATCTGCCAGGCATGTTCGTCTCCTCCGTCCGCAATCGCGGATCCGCGAGAAGACGCGGGCCCGCGCCTCAGGGAAAGGATCAGCCTTCACCGATCCGCCGCGGAGCGCAAGGGCATTTACCACGATTCGTCGCGCCCGCCGTCCCGCCGGTGGAACGGCGCGGGCGGTCCGGCGGTTGAGCCTGCGTGCCGAACTCGCTCGTCCTGCCCCTGATCGCCGGACTGTCGCTCGCCGGAGCGGCGGTCGGAGTCCAGCTCGGCCATTCGGCGATCTCGGAGATCGACCCGAGCCTCTTCTCCGAGCCGGAAGAGAGCTTCCACGCGGGCCTCGCGCCCTACCAGAGCCCGGACTGGGCGCAGGTCCAGCAGGCCGAATATGCGCAGCCCGAGGTCGTCGCCCAGCCCGAGGTGCCGCCGGCCTGCATCGGCTGCGTCACCTGGCCGATCGAGCTCGGCCCGCGGCCGTCCGCCACGGTGCTCAGGGAATATCGGGCAGCGCCCGAGATTTCGAGTCGCGTGCGCTACGCGGAGACCGAGACGGTTCCGTCGGTGGTCATCGACGACGTGCCGGCCCCGACGCGGGAGCGGATCGCGCGCTATTCCAGCTATAAGGTGAGCAGCGACGACGAGCCGGCCGAAGCGGCCCAGCCGCCGGCCGAGGCTTCGAACGAGCCGGCCGGCCTCTAACCTTCGCCCCGCCTGCGGGCGGCCCGCTTGCCGCAGCGCAGCACCTCCCCTAAATCCGAGCCATGACCTCCACCAACGACATCCGGCGCGGATTTCTCGACTATTTCGGGGGCGAGGGGCACCGCATCGTGCCCTCGGCGCCTTTGGTGCCGCAGAACGACCCCACGCTGATGTTCGTCAACGCCGGTATGGTGCCGTTCAAGAACGTCTTCACCGGCCTCGAGACGCGGCCCTATTCGACCGCCGCCTCGTCGCAGAAATGCGTCCGCGCCGGCGGCAAGCATAACGACCTCGACAATGTCGGCTACACCGCCCGCCACCACACCTTCTTCGAGATGCTCGGGAATTTCTCGTTCGGCGATTATTTCAAGGAGCGGGCCATCAGCCTCGCCTGGGCGCTGCTCACGAAGGAATGGGGCCTCTCGCCTGACCGTCTGACCGCCACCGTCTACCATACGGACGACGAAGCCTACGACCTCTGGCGCAAGATTTCGGGCCTGCCGGAAAGCCGCATCATCCGAATCCCGACCAAGGACAATTTCTGGGCGATGGGCGACAACGGGCCGTGCGGGCCCTGCTCGGAAATCTTCTACGACCATGGCGATCACATCCCCGGCGGACCGCCCGGATCGCCGGACGAGGACGGCGACCGCTTCACCGAGATCTGGAACCTCGTCTTCATGCAGTACGAGCAGGAGGCGAACGAGATCGTCCGCGAGCTGCCGAACAAGTCGATCGACACCGGCATGGGGCTCGAGCGGATCGCCGCCGTCATGCAGGGCGTCCACGACAATTACGACACCGACACGTTCCGGGCGCTGATCGCCGCCTCGTCCGAGCTGACCCGGACCACGGCCGATGGGCCGCGCAAGGCGAGCCACCGGGTCATCGCCGATCACCTTCGCGCCTCCGGCTTCCTGATCAGCGACGGCGTACTGCCCGCCAACGAAGGCCGCGGCTACGTGCTGCGCCGGATCATGCGCCGGGCGATGCGCCACGCCCATATCCTCGGCGCGGCCGAGCCTTTGATGTGGCGCCTGGTGCCGGCGCTGGTCGCCGAGATGGGCGCGGCCTATCCCGAGCTGGTCCGCGCCCAGCCGCTGATCGAGGAGACCCTGAAGCTCGAGGAGACGCGCTTCCGGCAGACGCTCGACAAGGGCCTCAAGCTGCTGGACGAAGCGACGGCCTCGATGGCGCCGGGCGCGACCCTGCCCGGCGCGGTCGCGTTCAAGCTCTACGATACCTACGGCTTCCCCTACGACCTCACCGAGGACGCGCTTCGAGCCCAGGGCTTCGCCGTCGACCGCGCCGGTTTCGATTCCGCGATGGCCGAGCAGAAGGCGCAGGCCCGCGCCGCCTGGAAGGGCTCGGGCGAGAAGGCCTCGGACGATTTGTGGTTCGACCTCGCCGAGGAATTCGGTTCGACCGAGTTCACCGGCTATGCCGGCCAGGAGGGCGAGGGGGTGGTCCTCGCGCTCGTCAAGGACGGCGCCCGAGTGCAGCAGGCGGGTGAGGGCGACAAGGTCGTCATCCTCACCAACCAGACGCCCTTTTACGGCGAGTCCGGCGGCCAGATGGGCGACACCGGCACCATCACCAGCGAGAAGGGCCTCGAGGCCGACGTCGAGGACACGTCGAAGCCTTTGGGCCGGCTGCATGCCCACCAGGCGGTGATCCGGTCCGGCGAAGTGAAGGTGGGCGACGCGGTCCACCTGTCCGTCGACGCCGAGCGCCGCGGGCGCGTGCGCGCCAACCACAGCGCCACCCACCTCCTCCACGCGGCGCTTCGCCACCGGCTCGGCGGCCATGTCACTCAGAAAGGCAGCCTCGTCGCGCCCGACCGGCTGCGCTTCGACTTCTCGCATCCCAAGGCGCTGACGGCGGAAGACGTCGCCGCGATCGAGGAAGAGGTGAATCGCCACATCCGCGAGAACCAGACGGTCACCACGCGGCTGATGACCCCCGACGAGGCGATCTCGGCGGGCGCCATGGCCCTGTTCGGCGAGAAATATGGCGACGAGGTCCGTGTCCTGTCGATGGGCCGGAACGACGAGGCCAGCTATTCGGTCGAACTCTGCGGCGGCACCCACGTCAACGCTTTGGGCGACATCCAGCTGTTCAAGATCGTCTCGGAAAGCGCCGTGGCGGCCGGCGTCCGCCGAATCGAGGCGCTGACCGCCGAGGCCGCCCGCCAGTGGCTGACCAACCGCGAGAACCGCCTCAAGGAAGCCGCCGCGGCGCTCAAGGCCGCGCCGGAGGAGGTGCCCGCAAGGGTAGCCTCGCTGATCGAGGAGCGCCGCCGGCTCGAACGCGAGCTCGCCGAGGCGAAGAAGGCGCTCGCCATGGGCGGCGGCGGGAAGGCTGAGGCCGCGGGTCCCGAGCAGATCGGCGGCCACGGCTTCATCGGCCAGGTGATCGAAGGCATGGACCCCAAGGGCCTGCGCGGGCTGGTCGACGACGCCAAGAAACGGGTCGGCTCCGGGGTCGTCGCGCTGGTGGCGGTGAACGAAGGCCGCGCCACGGTTGCGATTGGAGTCACCGAAGATCTCGCCGGCGAGCGCAATGCCGTCGACCTGCTCCGCAAGGCGGTCGAGGCGCTCGGCGGCCAGGGCGGCGGCGGCCGTCCGGACATGGCCCAAGGCGGCGGACCGGACGGGAGCCGGGCGGCTGAGGCCGTGGAGGCGGTCAGAGCGGCGCTTTCGGAGTCCGTCGCGGCCTAAAGCTCCTCCCCGGAACGGGGAGGGGGACCATGCGAATCATGGTGGAGGGGGCCCGACTCCGGGCCAAGCGGAGAGGTGGGCCCCCTCCACCGCGTTTCACGCGGTCCCCCTCCCCGTTCCGGGGAGGAGTTTGTCCGCGGGCGCCTCCCATCCGATCACCGAGCGGCCGCCATATGCGTGCGAGCGCCGGCGCTCCTCGGCCATCACCGCCTCGAAGCCCGGGCCGAAGACGTAGGTCTCGAGCCGCCGCGACTGCTCGTCGAGGCGGCGGATGGCGCCCAATTTCTCGTCGCGGCCCAGCTTCGCCTGCTCGACCGCGGCCTTCAGCACGCCGATCGTCTTGTCGTAGACCTTGATCGGCACCGGGAAGGGATGGCGGTCCTTGCCGCCGTGCGCGAGGGAGAAGCGCGCCGGGTCGGAGAAGCGGCAGGGGGCGCCATGGATCACCTCCGCCACCATCGCCAGCGAGCGGACGGTGCGGGCGCCGATCCCGGGGACGAGAAGGAGCTCGGGAAAGTCCTTCGGCCCCGCCTCGGCCGCGGCGGCAAGGGTGCCGTGGAGCCGCCGCAGCACCACGTCGCCGGCCCGCACGTCGTGATGGTCCGGCATGACGAGGTGGGGGAGAAGCGGCTCGGGCGAGGGCGCTCTTTCCAGCGCCGCGGCTTCGCGCGCGAGCTTGTCCGGTCCCCAGTCCGACAGCAGCTCCAGCTGCGCGCGCCGCGAACCGTCGGCGCGGGCGTCGGCGAGGTTGACGATCTCGCCCTGGCGGCGACCCTCGATCGCCGCGTGGGGGCTGTCGACGAAGCTGGTCAGGCCTTCGGACAACCAGTGGTAGCGCCGCGCCGTCTTGCTGGCGCCGTTCATGCCCTGCTGGACCACCGCCCATTTGCCGTCGTCGGTGACGAAGAAGCCGTGCAGATAGAGGTCGAAGCCGTCCTGCAGCGCGGCGCTGTCGACCTTCGCGACGAGGCGGCTGGCCCGTGCCAGCTCGGCGCCGTCGAAGCCCGCGGCGTCGCCGGCGAGCGCCAGCTCCTCCGGAGTCCGGCGCGAATGCCGGCCGCGCCCGCCGCAGACCCGGATGCCGAGCTCGCCGGCGCGCGGGTTGAGGCCCCGCTTCAGGGCGCCGATCACGCTGGTGGTGATGCCCGACGAATGCCAGTCCATCCCCATCACCGCGCCGAACGACTGGAACCAGAAGGGGTGGGCGAGGCGGGAGAGGAAGGCATCGCGGCCATCGTTGAGGACGATCGTCTCCGCGATCAGGGTACCGAGCCGGGTCATGCGTTCGCCGAGCCAGGCCGGCACGCGACCGCCGTGAAGCGGAAGGTCCGCGCTGCCCGATCGTCTCGTCACCAGCCTCTCCTCGGAACGGAGAGGGAACAGTAGCAGCCGTCGGTTCGCCCGGCAACTGCGCCCCCGCTCGGGCGTTCGTTTCCCCAAAGCATAAGGAGTGGCAAATGCAGGTTCCGCACAACAGCTTCGTGGTGGTCGCCGACGGCAAGAAGATGCTGTTCTTCAGGAACCAGGGCGATGCCGAGTTCCCCAAGCTCGAGGTGGAACGCAAGCGCGAGACCAGCGACGCCAAGGACCGGGACCAGAAGACCGACGCGCCGGGCCGCGCGTTCGACTCGTCCGGCGGCGCCGGCCGGAGCGCCTATGAGGAAGTCGACTTCCACCAGCTGGAGGAGGACCGCTTCGCCGCCGACACCGCCGAGATGCTGCGCAAGCGGGCGCTCAGGAACGAGTTCGAATCGCTGATCATCGTCGCTCCGCCGCGCACCCTGGGCGAGCTTCGCAAGCATTATCACAAGGAGGTCGAGAAGCGGCTCGCCGGAGAAGTCCCCAAGGATCTCACCGGCCATCCCGTCGCGGAGATCGAGAAGATCCTGCAGGCCGAATAGGCGCCTCGATTACGAGAAGAGGCCGCGCCCCGCTAAGGGACG
>JAXDPL010000016.1:0-13093 GCA_034668385.1 Sphingomonadales bacterium
TGACGATCCAGCCCGAGATGTCGACGCAGTTCGGCTTTGGCGCGCTGCTCAACGAGCTGGCGCGCGACAAGACGCCGCTGGCCGAGCGCATCGTCACCACCTCGCCGGACGTTACCGTCTCGACCAACCTCGGCGCGTGGGTCAACCAGCGCGGCCTGTTCCGGCGCCGGGAACTGGCCGACGTCTTCGCCGCCGCGAAGATTCCCTCGGCCCAGAAATGGGGTGCGACCGAGGCGGGCCAGCATATCGAATTGGGCATCGCCGAGAACAACCTCTTCCTGATGCTCGCCGCTTTGGGCCTCGCCGGCGACTTGTTCGGAACGCGGCTTTTCCCGATCGGCACCGTCTACGACCCGTTCATCGCCCGCGGCCTCGATGCCCTGAACTACGCCTGCTACCAGGACGCGCGCTTCCTGCTCGTCGCCACGCCGTCCGGAGTCACCCTGGGGCCGGAGGGGGGCGCCCACCAGTCGATCAACCCGCCGCTGATCGCGCTCGGCCAGCCGGGCCTCAGGCATTACGAGCCCGCCTTCGTCGACGAACTCGCCTTGATGATGGAGCACGCCTTCCGCCTCCTCCAGGCGCCGGACGGCGAGAGCGTCTACCTCCGCCTCACCACCCGCACGATCCGCCAAATCGAGCGGACGGACGAAAGCTGGAAGGCGGGCGCCCTCGCCGGCGGCTACTGGCTGCGCGAGCCGGCGCCCGGCGCCGAGGCGGCCCTGGTCTATTCGGGCGCGGTCGCCCCCGAGGCGCTCGCCGCCTGGGAGACGCTCAAGGACGACGTCCCCGGCCTCGGCCTGCTCGCCATCACCTCGCCGGACCTCCTCCACCGCGGCTGGAGTGAGCGGCGGCGCGGGCGCTGGGGCGGAAGAGGGAGCGAGCCCAGCCATGTCGAGAATCTGCTCGCGCCGCTCTCTCCCGAGGCCGGCCTGGTCACCCTGCTCGACGCCGCGCCGGCCTCGCTGTCCTGGCTCGGCGGAGTGATGGGCCACAAGGTCAGCCCGCTCGGCATCGAGCGGTTCGGCCAGACCGGCAGCCTCCCCGACCTCTACCGCGAATATCGGCTCGACGCCGCGGCGATCGTCGAGGCCGCGGCCGAGCTGTTCCTCGATTGATTTTGTAGCGCCTCAGAAACGGTGTAGACTAGCTCGATTCCACGAGTCATCGCCGGGAATTCGACATGAAGGCGACCGAAGCCGACAAATATAAGACCGCCCCGAAATTGGCCGACCTCGACGCCGGCGCGGCGGGGATGGACATGCACGAACATTCGGGCGCGGACATGGCGACGCACGACCATGGCGACGGTCATGCCCATGCGATGGAAAGCGTCAGGACCGCGACCCATTGCGGCCACGAGATCGTGATCAAGACTTGTTACGAGATCAGTATCGACGGCAAGCCGCTCGCCTCCCACCTTTCGGTCGGCGACGACGGCGCGGTCCATACCCACGCTCTCCCCGAATATGCCTTCACCTCGGCCGTCGACCTGGTGAAGCAGATCATCGAAGCCTTCCCGGACGAATTCCCGTGCGACGATCACGAGCCCGGGCACGATCATGGCGGGGCGGATTCATCCTCGGACCAGCAGGGGCATGGTCATGACGAACACACGCACGAACATCCTTAAGGACGGTACGGCGCGCGACAAATATGTCCGCGGGGTGATGCTGCTGAAGGGCGAGATCGCCAACGCGTCGCAGCATACCAGCACCTGGGATGCCTTCGTCATTTGGCACCAGCGCACGATGATGAAGATGACCCCGCCGACCCAGATGAGCCGCAACGCGGCCCATCGGGGGCCGGTCTTCCTGCCCTGGCACCGCTTCATGCTGATCGCGCTCGAACGGCAGTTCCAGCGCGTGCTCAACGATCCGGCCTTCGCTCTGCCTTATTGGGCCTGGAACCTCGACGGCGACAAGACCGCGGCGCAGCAGCTCGCCTCGCCGCTCTGGAAGGCCAATTGCCTCGGCGGGTCGGGCAATCCGGTCACCACCGGCCCCTTCGCCTTCAACGCCGCCGATCCCCATTGCTTCCGGGTGCGCGTCGCGGCGAATTCGAGCGGGCAGATGGTGCTGGTCAACCGCGGCCTCCGCCGAACGCTCGGACAGGATACCGACACGCTTCCCACCACCCCGCAGGCTAAGGCGGCGGTGAGCCTCGCGGCCTATGACGAGCCGGGCTGGGACACGTCGTCGGACGACACCTTCCGCAACGTCTGCGAGGGATGGCAGCCCAACGGCCCCGGCCTCCACAACCGGGTCCACGTGTGGGTCGGAGGAGACATGGCGCCGGGCACGTCGCCCAACGATCCGGTCTTCTACCTCAACCATTGCAACGCCGACCGGATGTGGGCCGCCTGGCAGCGCAAGCATCCCAATGCGCCCTATCTTCCCGGCGACGGCGAGCCGGCGGACCTCACCGGCCATCGCCTCAGCGACCGCCTGTCCTCGATGTTCTCCGGGACCCCGCCGAGGATCAAGGACATGCTCGACGTCTCGGCGGTCTACAAATACGACACCGTCTCCGACCTGATCTGACGTTCGAGGGCGGGCCCGTCAGTCGGCCCCGCCGCCGCCGTCGTCGTCGTCGGGCGGCGGCTGGCGGTCGCGGGGCGGCGGGGCTCGGTCGCGCGGCGGCGGCGGGGGCGGCGGACCGTTGAGCACCGGCGGGCCGCCCTGGTCCTGCTGGTCGCCGCCGGGCGCATTCTGGCCCTGCGGCGCGGGGCGGGCGGAGAGGGTGACGCTGTCGTTGCCGACCTCGACTCCGACCTCGTAACCGCTGTTGCCGATCGGGATGGCGAGGTTGGCGTCGCCTTCCTCGACCACCGGCGGTTCGTCCACGGGCGCGGCGACCTGCGCCGGGCTCGTGTTCTCGGCCGCCGCCGTGAAGTCGCGGAAGATGCGCGCCGGAAGCCCGCCGCCCGCCACCTGGCCGAGCGACGAATTGTCGTCATTGCCGACCCAGACGCCGACCACCAGGTCGTCGGTGAAGCCGATGAACAGAGCGTCGCGATAGTCCTGGCTGGTCCCGGTCTTGCCGTAGACCGGAACCTGGAGCGCGGCGCCGCGGCCGGTGCCCTGCTGGATCACCGAGCCGAGCAGGTCCTTCATCTGCGCGAACGCGGGGTCGCGGGTCTTGCCGGCATAGGTCTGCCACATTCGCTGCCACCAGGGCTTCTCCGGATCGTCGAGCCCGTGGGCGCGGACCGGATAGGCGCCGGCGGCGACCGCCGCATACGCCTGGACCATCTCGATGAGGGTCGCGCCCGACGTGCCGAGCGGCAGGCTGGGATTGTCGTTGAGCGGGCTGGTCACTCCGAGGTCGCGGGCGGCGCGGATCACGTTCTGCCGGCCGACCTTCTCGGACAGCCGCACCGCGGCGACGTTGCTCGACAAAGCGAAGGCGTCGCGCAGGGTGAGCGTGCCGCGATAGCGGTCGCCGTAATTCTTGGGCTGCCAGTTGCCGATCCTGAGCGGCCGGTCCTCGATCTTGTCGTCGGGGCTCATCCCGGCGCGCATCGCGGCGAGGTAGACGAACAGCTTGAAGGTCGAACCCGGCTGGCGCCGCGCCTGCGTCGCGCGGTTGAACGGGCTCTTCGAATAATCCTTGCCGCCGACCATCGCCACGACCCGCCCGTCCGGCCGCATCGCGACCAGCGCCACCTGCGCCTTGCCGAGCCCGGCGCCGCGGACGGTCTGCAAGGCGAGGCGCTGGAGCCGGCTTTCCAGCGTGGTCTGGACGGTCTGCTGGCCGTAGGCGTCGTCGCCCCCGGCTTCGGTGCGCGCCCGCGCGGCGGGGAGCACCCAGTCGGCGAAATAGGTGCCGGTGGGGACGGCGCGCTGCTGCTCGACCTTGAGCGTCGCCGGGCGGAGCTTCCTCGCTTGGCGGGCGGTCAGCACCCCGTCGCGCACCATCGTCGCCATGACGACCCTGGAGCGCGCCTGCGCGAGCTTCAGATTGTGGGTCGGCGCGAGCTTGGAGGGCGCGCGCACCATCCCGGCCAGCATCGCCGCCTGCGGGATGCTGAGCTGCTCGGGCTCGACGCTGAAATAATGGTGGGCGGCGGCGCGAAGGCCGTAGACGTTGTCGCCGAAATAGACGTTGGAGAGATAGCGTTCGAGGATCTGCTGCTTGGTCAGCCAGGCCTCGATCCAGAAGGCGATCAGCACTTCCTGCGCCTTGCGGCCGAGCGTCCGCTCGGAGGAGAGGAAGCTGGTCTTGGCGAGCTGCTGGGTGATGGTCGAGCCGCCCTCGCGCACGCCGCCGGCGCCGAGGTTGCGCCAGGCGGCGCGGGCGATGCCCCTGAGGCTGATCCCCCAATGGCCGTAGAAGCCCCTGTCCTCGATCGAGACGAAGGCGGCCGGCACGTGCTTGGGAAGCTTCGCGAGCTGGACCGGCGCCCGAATGTCGGCGCCCCGCCGCGCGATCGGATCGCCCTCGGCCGAGACCAGAGTGAGGCTCGGCGCCGCGATCGGCTGAAGCGACTTGGACAGCGGCGCGGTGATCGCCAGCCAGGCGACGATCAGCATGAAAAGGGCCAATGTGCCGAAGAAGATGTGCTTGAAGCGAAGCCGGGCGAACAGTCGGCGGCGCCACGAACGCGGCGGCTCGGGCGGGGGCTGGGCCGGTCCGCCGGGGCCGGGCCCGGAAGGGAAATCGCCGGGCGTCGGCTGCCACTGGGCGGTCTGGTCCACGCGCATCCCCTTCGGTTAGCCGGGAAACGAGGCCGTGTTAATCCGGTTGCGATTGATGCGACGAACCGATCGCCGCGGCGCGCAGCCGCTCCGGCCGCACCGCCTCCGGCGTGACGCCCCGCTCCGCCAGCCCGTCCGGCCACGCGCCATCGGTGGCCAGCGCCTCGACGATTGCGGCCATGGCCGGGCAGGTCTGGAGGCCGTAGCCGCCCTGGCCGACCAGCCAGAAGAAGCCGGGCGTCTCCGGGTCGAAGCCGGCGGTCGGAGTCCGGTCGGCGACGAACGAGCGCAGCCCGGCCCAGCGGTGCGCGATGCGGGTCACGGCGAGGGTCGTGTAGCGCTCGAGCTGCCAGGCGGCGAGGGCGACGTCGTAATCCTCGGGCGCCGCGTCGCCCGGCTCGTCCTCCACCTCGTCGACCGGCGAGACGAGCAGCTGGCCGGCTTCGGGCAGCATGTAGAAATCGCCGGCGCCGGTATGGACGAACGGCCAATGGCTCGCGTCCATTCCGGTCGGCGGGTCGACGACGATGATCGTCCGGCGCTTGGGCTGCAGCCCGAGCGGCCGAACCCCGGCCAGCGCCGCGACCCGGTCGGCCCAGGCGCCGGCGGCGTCGATCAGGACCGGCGCGGTGAACGCCTCGCCGCCCTCGGTGCGTACCGTCCAGCCCGGCTCGATCGCCGCCACGCGCCGTCCGGTCAGCACCTCGCCCCCGGCCGCGCGCACGGCCCGTGCGAAGCCGTGAAGCAAAGCGTTGGCGTCGAGCTTGAGCCCGGTCGGGTCGAGCAGACCGCGCTCCGCCTCGCCCGGCCCGGTCCGAAGCACCGGGCACAGCTCCGCCATCCGCGCCGAGTCGATCCATTCGACCTTGTCGGTGAAGCGCGCCATCTCGGCGTAGAGCGCCTGCAGCGCCGGGGTCTGCGCCTCGGTGGCGAGATAGAGCGTGTCCATCGGCCGGCTGACCGGAGCGTCGCTGAAGCCCTCCGGCGGGCGCTCGAAGAAGGGCCGGCTCCACGCCGTCATTCCGCGCACGACCGAATTGCCGATCCCGTAATGGCTGAACGACACGCTGCGCCCGGAGCTGTGATAGCCGAGCGAATCCTCGCCCTCGAGCACGGTCACCTTGCCGTGCCGCGCCAGCCGCGCCGCCGCCGAGAGCCCGGCAATGCCGCCGCCGACGATCAGGAAGTCGCAAGCCATAAGCCGCCCCTGCCGCGCGCGGCGACGCGGTTCAAGTGCGTAACCCCCTCTCCCTGCAGGGGAGAGGGAGGGGCCCGCCGCCGAAGGCGGTGGGAGGGTGAGGGCAAGTTCACAGCCGCCGCGTGCCCTCACCCTGCCGCTTCGCGGCTGTCCCTCTCCCCTGCAGGGAGAGGGTTAGCGCTCCCGGCGACGGCGGGTTCTGGCGCGGGAATTCCGGCCCGGCTAAGGACGGGGTGCAGGAGAGACCCTGATGGCCGACCGCATCGCCCCGCCCGAAGCCTTCGTCGCCGCGGCCCACGCCGACGCCGAGGATTACGACCGCCTCTACCGCCAGTCGCTCGACGATCCCGACAACTTCTGGGCGGACGAAGCTCGGCGGATCGACTGGGTCCGCTTCCCGACCCGGATCGCGAACTGGTCGTTCGATCCGGTCGACATCAAATGGTTCGAGGACGGGATCCTCAACCTCTGCCACAATTGCGTCGACCGGCACCTCGAGAGCCGCGCCGACCAGGTCGCCTTGCTGTTCGAGGGCGACGAGCCGGGCGAGGGACGGTCGGTCAGCTATGGCGCGCTCTACCGCGAGGTCGTCGCGATGGCGAACGGCCTGAAGGCGCTCGGCGCCGGCAAGGGCGACCGGGTGACGATCTACATGCCGATGATCCCGGAGGCCGCGGTGGCGATGCTCGCCTGCGCCCGCATCGGCGCGGTCCATTCGGTCGTGTTCGGCGGCTTCTCGCCCGAGGCGCTGCATGGCCGGATCGAGGATTGCGCCAGCCGCTTCGTCGTCACCGCCGACGGCGGCAAGAGGGGCGGCAAGCTCGTGCCGCTGAAGGCCAATGTCGACGCGGCCCTCGCCAAGGGCGCCCCGGTCGAGGCCGTCCTCGTCGTCCGTCATCTCGGCAACGAAATCGCCTGGCAGGACGGCCGCGACCACTGGTTCCACGTCCTGCGCGAGGCGGTGCCCGACGAATGCCCGTGCGAGCCGATGGGGGCGGAAGACCCGCTCTTCATCCTCTATACCTCGGGTTCGACCGGCAAGCCCAAGGGCGTGCTCCACACCACCGGCGGCTATGCGGTGTGGACCGCCTCTACCTTCCACTACGTATTCGACTACAAGCCGGGCGAGATATTCTGGTGCACCGCAGACGTCGGCTGGGTGACCGGCCACTCCTACGTCGTCTACGGTCCGCTCGCCAACGGCGCGACCAGCCTGGTCTTCGAGGGCGTGCCCAATCATCCGGACTTCAGCCGCTTCTGGGAGGTTGTCGAGCGCCACCGGGTCAACATCTTCTACACCGCCCCGACCGCGATCCGAGCCCTGATGCGCGAAGGGGAGGGGCCGGTCCGCAAGCACGACCGCTCGTCGATCCGGCTGCTCGGCTCGGTCGGCGAGCCGATCAACCCCGAGGCGTGGCGCTGGTATTGGGAGGTCGTCGGGGAGAAACGCTGCCCCGTCGTCGACACCTGGTGGCAGACCGAGACCGGCGGAGTGATGATCACCACCCTGCCCGGCGCGCACGACATGAAGCCGGGCAGCGCCGGCCGCCCCTTCTTCGGGGTCGAGCCCCAGCTGGTCGACGCGGACGGTGCGGTGCTCGAGGGCCCGGCCTCCGGCAATCTCTGCCTCGTCCGCTCCTGGCCCGGCCAGATGCGCGGCGTCTACGGCGACCACGAGCGCTTCGTTCAGACCTATTTCTCGACCTATCGCGGCAAATATTTCACCGGCGACGGCTGCCGCCGCGACGAGGACGGTTACTGGTGGATCACCGGCCGGGTCGACGACGTCCTCAACATTTCCGGCCATCGCCTCGGCACCGCCGAGATCGAGAGCGCGCTCGTCAGCCACCCCAAGGTCGCCGAAGCCGCCGTGGTCGGCTACCCCCACGACATCAAGGGCACCGGAATCTACGTCTACGTCACCCTGATGGAGGGTCTCGAGGGCAGCGACGCGCTCGAGCGCGAGCTTCGCCAGCACGTCCGAACCGAGATCAGCCCGATCGCGTCCCCCGACCTCATCCACTTCACGCCCGCTTTGCCCAAGACCCGCTCCGGCAAGATCATGCGCCGGATCCTCCGCAAGATCGCCGAGAACGACTTCTCCAACCTCGGCGACACCAGCACCCTGGCCGAGCCATCGCTGGTCGACAGCCTAGTCGAGGGGCGCCGGAACCGGTAGGTCCGTCCTCTCCATCGGCATCGCCGACAGGGAGGAGGCTACAGCGCTTTCTCGTAGATCCGGTAGACCCGGTTGATCTTCGATTCGATGGCGTCGGCGATCGAGCGCATCGGCTGGTTGTCCTCGAGGATCCAGCCGATCTCGCCCCGCTCCATGCCGTAGCGGGCGACTCCGGCGCGGCGGATATATTCGATCATCATGAAGGCCAATTGGCTGGCGAGGCGGGTGCCGTGAAGCCGCTTGACCACTCCCATCAGCGGCACCCGCGCGCCCGGGAACCGGGCCCGCTTCAGCCGCCACAGAAGCTTCGCCCAGCCGAACGGGAACAGCCGCCCGTTGAGATCGGCCGTGATCTGATTGAGATCGGGCAGGGTCAGCATGAAGGCGACCGGCTCGCCCTCATATTCGGCGACCCGGATCAGGTCCTCGAAGACGATCGGCTTCAATTTCTTGCCGGCATAGGCGATCTCCGCCTCGGTCAGCGGGATGAAGCCCCAATTGTCCGACCAGGCGTCGTTGAGGATTCCGAGCAGAAGCGCGGCCTCCTCGTCGAACCGGCTCTTGTCGACGTTGCGGATCCGGATCTTGGGGTTCTTCTCGCCCGAGGCGACGATGCGCTGGACGAGCGGAGGGAAGTCCTTCCGGACCTCGAGGTCATAGGTGTAGAGGTCCTTGGCCTTGCGATAGCCCTGGCCCTCCACCCACGGCGCATAGGCGTCCGAATTGTGGCCCATCATTACCGTCGGCGGGTGGTCGAAGCCCTGGACCAGAAGCCCCGGCTCGTCCCAGATCGAGAGGCTGAACGGGCCCATCGAGCGGGTCATGTCGCGGCCTCTCAGCCACGCCTCTGCGCGGTGGATCAGGGCCTCGGCGGTCTCCGCGTCCTCGGCCTCGAACATGCCCCACTGGCCGGTGCCGGCGCCCATGTGCTGGAGGACGAGCTGGTCGACCTGGGCCGAAATCCGCCCGACCGGCCGTCCGTCCCGCTCGGCGAGGAACAGCCGGGCCTCGGCATGCTCGAACCACGGATTGGTGCGGGGGTCGAGCAGCCCGTGCACCTCGGTCTTTAAGGGCGGCACCCAATTGGGGTCGTTCCGGTTGAGGGCGAAGGCGAGGTCGACGAAGATCTTGCGGTCGGACGCGTCCTCGACGGCGCGGATGATGAGTTCGCTCATGGCCCGGACGCTAGCCGCCTCCGCCGCGCCTGTCACCTCGCCAGCGCTGGCGCAATCGCGTGCGTCGCGATATGGCGGGCGCATGGCCGAAAACCCCCTCACCCAGCACCTCGCCGAAGTGGGCGAGAGCTATGCGGAACATTGCGGAAAGGCGGCGGGCTTCGGCTTCCGGATGATCGGCGGCGGCCTCGCCTGCCTGGTCCACGCCATCTTCCCCTTCCTGTTCGTCCGCGCGGGAAGCGAAACGGTGAAGCGCCTCAACGCCACCCTCGCCAAGCGCGCCGACAAGCCGAACTGGGAACGCCACCCGATCATCTGAGCGTCCGCCCCCGGACACTTTTCTGTCCGCTTCCGGACAACTCGTCTACACTTGTAATCGCACCTCTCTCGCAAACGTCCGTGGCGCGCTTCTTGCAGCAACCGCCTGAAAAGAGACGTGAAGGGGAGTTGCGTGAGACAAGCTCTATGGGCGGGAGTCGCGGCGGCCGCGTTGGCGTGGGGAGGGCCGGCTGCGGCGCAGGCCGCCGGCGCGGGCGGGCGAACCGTCTACGAGGCCGCCTTCTTCGCCCGCTACTCGCCGTCCAGCGCCTTGGAGATCGTCCAGCGCGTGCCCGGCTTCTCGCTCGATTCCGGCAACACGGAGGTGCGCGGATTCGGCCAGGCGGCGGGCAACGTCGTCATCAACGGTCAGCGGCCGAGCGCCAAGAGCGACACGCTGCAGACCGTGCTCGCGCGGATTCCGGCCAGCCGCGTGGCGCGGGTCGAGGTGGGACCGGGCGACCTGTTCGGGTCCGAATATGCCGGCAAGGCGCAGGTGCTGAACCTGACCCTCACCGAGGGTGGCGGCCTTGCCGGCACCGTCACCGGCACGCTGCGCCGGGATTTCACTGGCAAGCTTTTCCCGGAAGGCAGCGCCTCCGCGCTGGTGCGGCGCGGCAAGTCGAGCTTCAACATCGCCGCCACCTTCAACAACAACGCGACGACCGAGGAGGGCTACGATACCCTGAAGTCCCTGCCCGACCTCAAGCTGCTCGAATACCGCCGCAAGGTGAACGCCACCCGCGACCCGAACGGCTCCATCTCCGGATCGTGGGATTATAATGGCGGGCCCAACCGTACCGCCCACCTCAATGGCCGCTACGCCCTCGACCTTTTCTCGCTGACCCAAAGCAACCACGTCATCCCGACTGGCGATGCCGAGCGCGACGACCGGCTGACCGAGCGCTACCATCTGCGCGAGCTGGAGATAGGCGGCGACGTCACCCGCCCGCTGGCCGGCGGCGGCCTGAAGCTGATCGGCCTCATCCGCCGCCGCCACCGCGACAATCACGACGTCTCGTTCAACCGCTCGCTCGGCGGCGCGACCCTGCTCGGCGGCTTCGCCCAGGACCTCGAGGACCAGCGCGACGAGAGCGTCCTGCGCCTGGTCTGGAACCGGTCCAATCTCGGCGGCTGGAGCGTCGAGACCGGCGCCGAGGGCGTGCTCAACGAGCTCGACAGCAACGTCAATTTGTACGAGATCGCCGCCGGCGGCGCCCGCACCCGGATCGACCTCCCGGTCGATCAGGCGGTGGTCAAGGAATATCGCGGCGAAGCCTTCGTCAACGCCGGCCGGGCGCTTTCGAATACTCTGAGGGTGGACCTCGGCCTCACCTACGAGGCCTCGCGCCTCACCGTCTCCGGCGACGCGACCGCGGAACGGACATTGAAGTTCCTCAAGCCCAAGGCGACCTTCGACTGGCGGCCCAGCGCCGCCTGGCACCTCCAGCTCGCTCTGTCGCGGACCGTCGCCCAGCTGCAGTTCGAGGATTTCATCAGCAATGCCGAGCTGACCAACGACCGGGTCAACGGCGGCAATGCCGACCTGGTGCCGCAACGGGCCTGGGAGAGCCTGCTCACGGTCGAGCACAAGATCCTGGGCGACGGCCTCGTCAAGTTCGAGGCGGGCCACAACCGCATCAGCCTCGTCCAGGACCGGGTTCCGACCCCCGAGGGCTTCGACGCGCCGGGCAATCTGGGCGACGGCAGCCTCTATCTGCTGCGCAGCACGATCGACGCGCCGCTGTCGCGCTTCGGGATCAAGGGCGGCCGGCTGACCGTCTATCTCTCCTGGGTGAAGACCTCGGTCAAGGATCCCTACACTTTCCGCGATCGCCCTTTCTCGGGCAGCTCGGAGTTCGTCGCCGACGTCAGCTTCCGCCAGGACCTCGGCAAGTTCGCCTGGGGCTTCGAGGCGAGCGGCAACACGCCGGTGACCTTCTTCCGGCTCGACGAGACCGATCGCAACAAGAGCAAGGTGCCCTACGTCACCGCTTTCGCCGAATACCGGCCGGACAAGAAGACGACGTTCAGCTTCAACCTCGACAACGCCACCGGGATCCCCGCCTATCGCGACCGCACCTTCTACTTCCCGAACCGCTCCAATCCGGTGCCGAGCCTGCTCGAGCACCGCATGCGCAACCGCCACATCGTCCCGTTCGTCAGCTTCAAGCGCAGCTTCTGAAAGGCGGAAACCTAAGCTGAGGCTCGCGCGCTGCTTTGCATTTCCCCTCTCCCGCTCGCGGGAGAGGGAGGGGCCGCGAAGCGGGAGGGTGAGGGTCTGTACCGCAGAGTCAGAAAGACCTCACCATGAGCAGGTGCGAATGTCCCCCGGACATTCGCAGTCATGCCGGGGGCATGGCGGGCCTGCTCATCCTCTCCCGCAAGCGGGAGAGGGAAGCGGCGTTTCGACCCTACCGCCCCCAGGCGATGAAGTTCGGATTCTCGAAGCGCCGCTCGACCTTGCCGTAGGCGAGCGGCCCGGCCTCGCGGCCCTCGGCGTCGAGCGCCATCACCCGGCCTCCGGCGGCTTCGAGCACGGCCTGGCCGGCGGCGGTGTCCCATTCGCAGGTCGGGCCGTAGCGCGGGTAGACGTCGGCCGTGCCTTCGGCGACCAGGCAGAATTTGAGCGACGAGCCGGAGGGCACGTAGCGGGCGATGCCGAGCGCCGCGTTGCGCTCTTCCGTCCCCTGCGCCGCATGGTTGCGGCTGCCGATGCCGGTGAGTCCCCCCGCGGGTCTGGGCCGGGTCCGGATCGGCTCCGGCTCGCCACCGTCCCGCACCCGGAACGCGCCCTCGCCTCGCGCGCCATAATAAAGCAGGCGCGAGTCCGGCGCGTAGACGGCTCCTGCCATCGGCACGCCGGAGTCGATCAGCGCGATGTTGACGGTGAACTCGCCGTTGCGCTGGAGGAAGCCCTTGGTCCCGTCGAGCGGATCGACGCAGAAGAAGCGCGTGCCCAATTCCGGGATTCGCCCCGCCGCCGCTTCCTCCTCGGCGAGGATGTGGATGTCCGGGAAGGCGGCGTGGAGTCGGTGGAGGATGATCTCCTCGGCGATCCGGTCGGCAACCGTCACCGGCGAGCCGTCGGCTTTCTCCTCGGCCGCGCAGCCTTCGCCGTAGATTCGCTCGATCTCCGCCCCGGCGGCGAGCGCGGCTTCGATCAGTTCGGGGAGGAACGGCCTAGATGGCAAGGCCGGGATCCCCTTCGAGGATTTCCTGTTTCAGACGCGGCCTGTCGCCCGGCCGCCACAGCCTCGCCGTGTGAACGACTCGGTAGCGCAGCGGCCCGCCGTCGGGGCTCGCGGCGCGCGTGATCGGCCGTGGGATGCAGACGAACTCCGTCCGCATCGCCTCCGCCGACACGCGCACCTTCGCATAGCCATGGCCTCCGAGGTCCACGAACTCGAGATGCGGCGCGAGCGCCGGGTTGGACAAGGCGCGGGCGCGGCCGAGATCGAAGCTCTTGGCATATTCGAGGCACGAGCGGACGCCGTGCCTCAACAGCATGTTGTACGTCCAG
>JAXDPL010000017.1:0-3869 GCA_034668385.1 Sphingomonadales bacterium
GGGTGCCGCCACACGTCCATATGCTGGCGCCAATAGGGATCGCCGGCCAGACCGCCGTAGGTGACGACCAGGGTCGGCGTGTAGTTGGTCTTGGTCTGGGTCCAGAACTGGACGACGTCGTCGTAGAAATGCTCGATCGGGAGATTGTGCTCGAGCGTCGAATCGCCGTCCTGGATCAGGGTGATGTCCATGGTGAACAGCGAGCCGCCCTCGGGGACCACCTCGACCCCTTCGCGCTGGGCGGCGGCGACCACCATCTGGCGCTGCTCGCGCCTCGGCTGGTTGTAGTTCTTGACGCTCCTCGCGCCTTCCGCCTTCAGCCGCCGGACGTGCTGGAGCGCGTCGTCGAAATTGTTGATTTCGGCGTAAACGTCGGGGCTCTTGGCGCCGTAGATGATCTCCCCGGTCGAGAAGATCCTTGGGCTGAGGATCTTGCCCGCGCGCTGCATCTCGGAGGCGACGAAAATCTCGGCCGCCCGCGCGGACGGATCGTGGATCGTCGTCGTTCCGAGCGCGAGATTGGCCATCGCCGACCAGTTCTGCTGCGGCACGAGGTCGTCCTCCCCCTGCGCCCCGTGGGCGTGGGCGTCGACGAAGCCGGGGACGATCGTCTTGCCGGCGACGTCGATTACCTTCGCTCCCGCGGGGATCGTGACCTCACCCCGGCGCCCGACCGCGGCGATCCGGTCGCCGCGCACGACGATGATTCCGTCGTCGATGATCCCCCCATCCTTCGACGCCATGGTGACGATCCGCGCGCCGGTCAGTGCGACGGTTCCGGTCGGCTTGTCGGCCGGCACCTCCATCGACAGCGACACGCCGGTGCGCGGCGCCGGGAATTTGGGCGCGTCCTTGCCCTGCGGCGCGGTGGCGAACAGCTGGGCGAGGTCGGCGGTGTAGAGCGTCGGCCCCATCGACCAATGGACCTTTCGGCCGCCTTCCGACCAGTTGATGAAGTCGCCGCCTTCCGCGCTCACCCTTGTGACCGGCATCGACCCGCCTTTCTCGTCGGCGGCGACGTCCTGGGTGCCGGGCAGCAGCGGCATCACGAACGCCTCGTAATTCTGCCGGAAGGCGACATACTGGCCGTCGGGCGAAACCTGGTAGTCGTTGACCAGCTCGCCGGTCGAATGGACGTGCTTCGCCTCGCCGTTGAGGTCCGTGCTGATCAACTGCCTCTTGCCGGCGGCCGAGCCGATCATGAACACCCGGTCGTTCGAGGCACCGAACTGCGGCTCGGCGCCGTCGCGCGCGATCCGCGTCATCGCGCCGCCCGCCGCGGCGATCCGGAACACGCCCTGGTCCTCGGACCAACGCGGCGAGGTCAAAAAGCCGCCGCCGCCTTTCTCGAACACGATCGTCTTCCCATCGGGCGAGAAGCGCGGCCGGGCGTAATGGCCGGGCGGGGCGGTGACGTCGCGCGCCGCGCCGCCGGCCGCGGAGACCGTGCGGATGTGGCCGAGCCCGGCGTCGGTCCAGCCGACGAAGACGAGGGTGCGCCCGTCGCGCGACCAGGACGGCCACAGCTCGAGCTCGCTCTCGTCGCCTTTGACCAGCCGGCGCGCCTCGCCGCCCGCCATCGGCTTCAGCCACAGCTTGCCCAGCGTCTCGAACACGACCTGGCGACCGTCCGGCGACACCGCGGCCCAGCGCGGCATCTTCGTCTGGAACCGGTCCGGCGCCACCTCGACCGCCGGGTGGGTGGCGTCGATGACGACCCTTGTGTCGGCGACGTGGAACGGGACCTCGGCCGCGCCGGAGCCGTCGGCGCCGACCCGGCGGATCTTGCCGCCGGCCCAGAAGACCAGGCTCCGCGAATCCGGGGTCCAGGCCATGTTCGGATAGACCCCGGTCACCGCCCAGGTCTCCTGAACGTCCTGGTCGAGCGAGTCGTAGACCTTGCGCTCCTCGCCCGAGACGAGATCCTTGACGTAGAGCTTGGAGCGCGCCCGCTCGCGGCGGACGAAGGCGATCTTCCTGCCGTCCGGCGAAGGCGTCGGCCGCACCGAGCCGCCCGCGCCCGAAACCACCGTCGTCACATCGCCGGTGTCGAGGTCGTAGCGCTGGATGTCGAACAGGTCCTGGTTCGAATTCTGGGCATATTCGAAGATGTCGCCGGGCGTGACGTTGCGCGTGTAGTAGATCGCCTTGCCGTCGGGCGCGTAGATCGGCTCGCCGAGCTCCTTCTGGAAGCGCTCGTTCGGCTTCTTGACCAGAGGCACGCCGCCGCCGCCCGAGACGTGGTAGAGCCACACCTCGCCGGTGCCGAGCGAACGGCCGGTGGTGAAATGCTTCTTCGCCGCGATGAAGCGCCCGTCCGGGCTCCAGCTCGGCTGGTTGAGGAGCCGGAAATCCTCCCTGGTCAGCTGCCGCTTGTCGGAGCCGTCGGCGTTCATGATCCAGATATTGTCGCCGCCGCCCCGGTCCGAGGTGAACGCGATCCGGCGCCCGTCGGGCGAGAAGCGCGGTTGGTGCTCGTAGGCGAGCCCCTCGGCGATCCGCCGCGGCGTGCCGCCGGCGATCGGCATCGTATAGATGTCGCCGAGAAGATCGAAGGCGATCGTCCGGCCGTCCGGCGAGACGTCGACGTTCATCCAGCTGCCCTCGCTGGTGTCGAGCCTGATCTCGCGCGTCGCCATGCCCGGCGGCGCGTTGACGTCCCACTTGTCCGGCGTCGCCTGCCGGCTGGCGGCCGGAGCGATCGCGGCGGCGGGCGGCAGCGGGCCGGTGACCCTTTGCTCGGGGTTGATCACCTGGTTCTCGGGCGCCTGCGTCTCCTGCACCGGCTTGTCGGGCGGCGGCGACTGCTTGGTCGGCACCGGCGCCTGAGCCCAGCCCGAACCCGCCGCCAGCAAAGCGGCCACCGCCGCCGTCACCCGATATTTCATGCATCCCTCCGAAAGCCTTGTGGCGCCCGCTTAAGAGCGAATCGCGCGCACGTCTTGCGCAAAAGCATGCCCCGGTGCCGCCGGCATTGGCGGGAAGGCTGAGGCGCTGGCGGGCCTCACGGGTCCGAAATCGATGAATCGCCGCTTGTCAGGCCAAGGTCGCTGGCCAATCCTCGTCGGGCGCTGTCCGAGTCGGACCTGGCGCTGACCGCCATGTCGAGACGGCCCGGACAGTCTGCGGAAGGGGGAAGCGATGGATATCTCGCGCATCTTCGCGGCCGCCGCGCCGAACGCGTTGGCGAATTATACGTCGGGCTTGGCGGCGGCCGCGCCCAAGATCCAGAGTTTCGGCATCACCAGTCCGATACGGATCGCCAATTTCCTGGCGCAGGTCTTTCATGAGTGCGGCCGCGGCACCGTCCTTTTCGAGAAAATGGGCTTCACGACGACGGCGCGGCTTCTCCAGATTTTCGGCGTCGGCCATCATTCCGCGAAGGTCACCGCCGCCGAGGCGCCGGGCCTGCTCCGCAACGGGCCGAAGCTGGCCGAGCGCGTCTACGGGCTGGGAAATCCCAAGAAAGCCAAAGAGCTTGGCAACACGCAGCCCGGCGACGGCTTCAAATATCGCGGCGGCGGCGCGCTTCAGACGACCGGCCGCGACGCCTATCGGCGGATGGGCAACCGGATCGGCGTGGACCTCGAGGCGCACCCCGAGCTCATCGTCGATCCCGCCCATGCGTTCATCCCGGCGCTCGAGGAATGGAATGACGGTCACCTCAACGCCGCGGCCGACGCGAACCGCATTCGCCATATCACCCTGGTAATCAACGGCGGAGTCAACGGCCTGCCCGAGCGCAAGACCTTGTTCAAGAAGGTCTGGTCGATCGCCAGCGGCGGAACCCCGCCCCCGCCCTTCGGCGATTGAGCGCGGCGCGAAGCGCCGCTTGAGGCACGCCGCCCGGTTTCGGCGCTCGGGGGGGG
>JAXDPL010000018.1:0-4904 GCA_034668385.1 Sphingomonadales bacterium
TGACAACCAGGTCTCCCACATCGACATCGGCAGCACGTCGGGCGCGGGCATCGCCGACAGCAACGGCAGCGTCGGCACGCTCGACGTCTCCGACGTCGGCAAGTCGGGCGGCGGCCAGATCGCCGACATCGACCAGGGCGGGACCATCCACGTCACCCTGAACTCCGCCGCCTCGACCAGCTCGAGCGGCGGGGCGATCGACCTCAACGCCGTCAACGGCTTCTTCACCGTCACCGGCGCGACCAACATCGCCGGCGCCACGGGCGGAGGGCTCGATGCGACGTCGGGCACCAACCTCGCGGTCTCGTTCCAGGGCGGCCTGACCGCCTCGACGGGCTCGTCGATCGCGGTCAATTTCTTCAACAACATCGGCGCGAGCACGCTCGCCATTAACGGCCTCAATCTCACAACGACGGTCGCCACCGCTCTCAATGTCGGAAGCGGCGGCAGCGTCACGGTCACCGGCAGCGGCAATACGATCACCACCGCCGGCGGCAGCGCGGTCAACATCTCCTTTGCTACCATCGGCGCGGCCGGAGTGACCTTGGAGAGCGTGACGTCGATCGGCAGCAGCGCCGACGGCATCGTCCTGCAGTCGGCCGGCTCGAACGGGTTCCACGTCACCGGGATCGGCTCGGTCGCCGGCTCGGGCGGCACCATCGCCAACAAGACCGGCGCCGACGGAGTCGGTCCGGGCCAGGGCGTCGGCGTTCATATCGACGCCACGTCGAACGTGTCGCTCGCCAACATGGCGATCACCGGCAATTCGAACGGCGGCATCGTCGGCAACAATGTCGGCGGCTTCCACCTCACCGATTCGACGCTGACCAACAACGGCACGTCGGGGAGCGAGGGGGCGGTCTATTTCACGGGCCTCACCGGCACCTCCGACATGCTGGGCAACGTCATCGGCGGGTCGAGCGGCGACAATATCCACGTTTCGAACAGCGCCGGCTCGCTCAACCTCACGATCGGCGACAGCGCCAGCGACCAGGCGATCGTCGGCACGACGAGCAGCGCCAATGCCGGCGACGGCGTCCACCTCGAGACGAGCGGGACGGCGAGCCTCACCCTCGACCTCGAGAATGTCGACTTCCAGGGCGCCCGCGGCGACCTCCTGGAGATCAAGGCGAGCGGCACGTCGAGCCAGGACCTGACGATCAAGGGCAACAACTTCCACAATCTCCAGGCCAGCCTCAACGGCGCCGGCGGCGTGCTTCTGGACGGCAACGGCAACGTCAACGTCGATTACGACGTCGAGAACAACAGCATGACCGGCGCCAAGGGCAACGCCTTCAACGCCAGCTACACGCTCGGTTCGGGGACGATCCAGGGCTACATCGCCGGCAACACGATCGGCACGGCGGGCGGCGGGGCGACCGGGTCGGGCTCTTCGGGCGGCGGCGGCGGAATCGTCGTCGGGCTCGAGGCGACCGGCACGGGCAACGCCTATTACAACGTCAACATCGCCAACAATTCGGTCACCGACATCGCCTCCGGCGCCGGCGGCATCCAGCTGCGTTCGTCGGGCGGCGACGCGACCCACCACGCGACCATGGATGCCACGGTGACGGGGAACACGGTCGCCGAACTGGGCCAGAACGTCTTCACGGCGCTCTATGCCCTGGTGGGGGGAAGCGACTTCAGCGGCGATTTCTCGCAGCTCGGACTCGACCTCCACACCAACACGCTGGACGCGAGCGGCGCGATCAACGGCGACAATGCGATCGTCCTCGACCAGCTCTCGACCGACGCCCATTATTATTTCCCGGGCTACACCGGGTCGTCGGAGGGAGAGTTCGCGGCCTCGCCGGGCACGGCAAGCGACGATCTCGACGCCTTCTTCACCAATGCCGGCCACGGCAACATCCTGACCAACGGCGGCGGCGCTTTCTTCGCCGGCGGGGTCGACGCCGGCTTCGTCACCGGGGCGACCGGCGATCCTCTGACCCATCCGCCTTATTTCCCCTGAGGCGGCGATGATCGTTCCGGCGCGGGATCCAGGCCCGCGCCGGAAGGGCTTGCCGTCCGCCGCGTCAAAGCGTAGCGGAGCGCGCCGCCCGCTCCGGGCGGAACGGAAGGCCGCCCCTGCGCTTTGTCCCCGGCAGGCGCTCCGTTAGGGGAGCACGAGGAACACGATGAGCGAGACGACGGCGGCTGCGACGGCACCGGACGTGCGCGATCCGGCCCCCGGCCACCCTCCGCGCGGCGGCCTCGTCAAGCTGACGCTGGGCGCGATCGGCATCGTCTTCGGCGACATCGGTACTTCGCCGCTCTACGCCTTCCGCGAGACCTTCGCGGGCCACCACAGCTTCCGGCTGCCGGTCGACAAGCTCCACGTCTACGGCGTTCTAAGCCTGATCTTCTGGTCGATGATGATCGTGGTGACGCTGAAATACGTCTTCATCCTGATGCGCGCCGACAACAAGGGAGAAGGCGGGAGCCTAGCCCTGCTCGCTCTGATCGCGCGCAAGACGGAGGACGCGCGATGGGGAAAGAGCATCGTCCTTCTCGGAGTCTTCGCCTGCGCGCTCTTCTACGGCGACAGCATGATCACTCCGGCCGTCTCGGTGCTCTCGGCGGTCGAGGGCCTCGTCGTCGTCCAGGCCGGGCTTCAGCCGTTCGTTCTGCCGATCGCGGTCGGAATCCTCGTCGGCCTGTTCATGATCCAGCGCCACGGCACCGCCGCGGTCGGCTCGCTGTTCGGGCCGGTGGTCAGCGTCTATTTCGGCACGCTGGCAGTGCTCGGCGGGATCAGCATCGCGGCCAATCCCTCGATCGCCGCGGCGCTCAACCCGCTCTGGGCCTTACGCTTCTTCCTGACCGAGGGCTTCCACGCCTTCGTCGCTTTGGGCTCGGTGGTCCTGGCGGTCACCGGCGCCGAGGCGCTCTATGCGGACATGGGGCATTTCGGGCGCCGCCCGATCAAGGCGGCGTGGCTCTACATCGTCCTTCCCGCCTTGATGATCAATTATCTGGGCCAGGGGGCGCTGCTGATCCGCAACGCCGGAGCGATCGGGAATCCCTTCTTCCTGCTCGCCCCCGAATGGTTCCGCCTGCCGCTTGTCCTCATCGCCACGGCGGCGACGGTGATCGCCAGCCAGGCGGTGATCTCGGGCGCCTTTTCGGTGACCCAGCAGGCGATCCATCTCGGCTTCGTGCCCCGGATCAAGATCCAGCATACCAGCGAGGCGACCGCCGCCCAGATCTACATCCCGGCGATCAACTGGGCGCTGATGATCATGGTGATCATCCTCGTCCTGGTCTTCCGCAACTCCTCCAACCTCACCGCCGCCTACGGGATCGCGGTCACCGGGGCGATGTTCATCGACACCTGCCTGCTCGCGGTCGTCCTCTACACTCTCTGGCACTGGCAGAAATGGGCGGCCGGCGCTCTGCTCGCGCTCTTCTTCATCGTCGACGCCGGCTACTTCTCGGCCAACCTCTTGAAGGTGCCGAGCGGCGGCTGGTTCCCGCTGATGATCGGCTTCATCGCCTTCACGTTCCTCACCACCTGGGCGAAGGGCCGCAGCCTGCTCGCCCGGCAGCTCAAGCAGGGCGAGATCCCGCTCGAATTGTTTATCAAGTCGGCGACCGGCTCCGCCGCCCGGGTCCCCGGCACCGCCGTGTTCATGACCAGCCAGGCCGACGGCGTGCCCCACGCCCTCCTCCACAATCTCAAGCACAACAAGGTGCTCCACGACCGCTCGATCTTTTTGAAGGTCGCTATCGAGGAAGTGCCCTATGTCGAGGAGGACCGGCAGATCGAGGTCCAGGAGCTCGGCCACGGCTTCTACCGGATCGTCCTGCATGTCGGCTTCATGCAGGAGATGAACGTGCCGGGCGCGCTGGCCCGCATCCACTCCTGCGGCTTCCCGTTCAAGATGATGGAGACGAGCTTCTTCCTTTCCCGCCAGACCCCGCTCGCCTCCAACGTGCGCGGCATGGCGATCTGGCGGGAGAAACTGTTCGCCTGGATGATGCGCAACGCGGAAAGCCCGATGGAATTCTTCGGTCTGCCGCCCAACCGGGTGGTCGAGATGGGCAGCCAGGTGAAGATCTGACGAACCTTCCGGGCGCCGGCTCGTTCGGGACGGGGAGAGGAGCTTCGAGCATGACCAGGCATAAAGGCGGACCGACGATGAATAGCGGCGGAGGGTCCAGGCCCAAGGCTGGGACGCGCGGCGCGGAATTCGACATCGCGGGCAATGCCAAGCTGAAGGGAGAGAAGCCCTCGCCCGGCGACCGCGACCGCGGCGAGACCAGCTCCGCCGACGACGGCGCCTGCCTCGACATGGACGCCGCGCACGACCGGGCGAGCTGAGTGAACTTCGTCGTCATCGGCAGGGATAAGCCGGGCGGCGAGCCGCGCCGCCGCTGCCGTGCCGCGCATCTCGATTTCGTTGCCGGCCGCCAGCAGGGCATCGTCTACGCCGGCCCGCTTCTCGAACAAGGCGATATGGTCGGCAGCCTCTTCGTCTTCGACCTGCCCAACCGGGCGGTGCTCGACGCCTACCTGGCCGAGGACCCCTATTTCACAACCCCGATCTTCGAGACGGTGGAAATTTACGAAAGCCGCTGGATGGTCCCCGAGCGCGAGCCTGGCGCCCTGGCGGTCGAGGCCGAGCGGGCGCGGGCAAGCTGAAACCAGCTCGAGGCGACCCCAGGCCGTTTCTGGCGGGCGGGCGGCCGTTGATCTCGGGGATCAGCTCTTGCGGATCGCCATGATCGTTTGCGGCTGGCTCAATATCCATGCCGGACCCTCGCAAACCTTAGTGTAGCCGGTGGGCACGGGGCCGGCGAGCCGGAGCTCCACCGTCGGCTTCGGCCGCCGTCCGAGAGTGTAAGTCGCCGCGGTCTTAGCGTCAGTCCGGTCGATCGCCTTGAGCGGACCCTGCAGGTTT
>JAXDPL010000019.1:0-8095 GCA_034668385.1 Sphingomonadales bacterium
TCGACGCCGAGCGCGATTCCGAGCGGGCCGCCGGGCAGGTCGAACAGACCGCCGGTGACGGTGGCGCTGACGTCCCAGACCCGCTGGCTGCTGCTGTCGCGCTGGGTGAAGGCGACATAGTTGATCATCGCCTGGGTGATCGACCCCTGGCCGCCGAAGATGTTGAACGGCACGCAGGGCGCGGTGCAGAGGGCGACCGGGCCGAGGGCGCGGGCGACGTTGGCGGCGTTGACATTGCCGAGCACCGTCTGCTTCGCCTTGTTGTGGCCCATCAGGCCGTTGATGTCCCAATACCAATCGTGGCCGGCGAGCTCGAACTTCCCGTCGAGCGTGGCGGTGCCGTAATAGGTGTCGACCCTTTGGCTGTAGCGGCGCGGCCCATTCTCGACGAAGCGGCGGCCAATGAAGGCGTAATTGGAGGAGTCGAGCGTCACCCCGAACGGGTTGAACGGGTTGGTCGCCGAAATGCTGATCGTGTCGAGGAGGTTGCCGTTGCCGGCGTCCGGCCCGACGAACAAAGGCAGCGGTGCCGCCTGGTTCTTCGAGTTGCGCCGGTTGAACACGCCCTTCACCGAGAAATTAAGGTTGTCGCCGAGCCGCTGGTGCAGGTTGATGAAGGCGCCGTAGCGCTCGAGCGGCGTCTGGATGAAGTTGAACGGCGCAAAGTTGAACCGGTCCGCCGTCGTGAACGCCTTGAAGTCGCTGTTCGGATCCGTCGGGTTGGCCGGATTGTAGACCGGCCGGCCGGTGAGCACGGGGTGGCGCAGCGTCAGATTCTGGCCGAGGACGATGAATCGACCGAGCGGCGTGCCCGAGCTGCACGAGGAGTCGCAGGCGGTGGTTCCGGGCGTCGGGAACAGCGAGATCGAGCGGGCGCCCGAGCTGATCGAATCCTGGCGGACGTAATTGGCGCCGACGACCAAGTCGGTGCCGCTGCCGAAGCT
Organism: Sphingomonadales bacterium; assembly: GCA_034668385.1. Lineage (GTDB taxonomy): Bacteria > Pseudomonadota > Alphaproteobacteria > Sphingomonadales > Sphingomonadaceae > Allosphingosinicella. The sequence goes on from JAXDPL010000019.1 coordinate 945, forward strand.
CGAGCCCCAGCTCGCCTGCAGGTTGGTCGAGGCGCCGTCGCCCTGGCCGAACACGCCCTCCTGGGCAGAGAGGCGCAGGCCCTGCTGCTTCTTGCGGGTGATGATGTTGACCACGCCGGCGATCGCGTCCGAGCCGTAGACGGCCGAGGCGCCGTCCTGAAGCACCTCGACCCGGTCGATCATGCTCTCGGGGATCGAGTTGATGTCGGTCGAGCCGGGGACTCCGCTCGCCGAGGCGCCGTTGACGTAGCGCAGGCCGTCGACGAGGACGAGCACGCGCTTCGAGCCCAGATAGCGCAAATCGACCTCGGCCGCGCCGGCGCCGACTCCGCCGCCGTCCGGCGGGTTGCCGAAATTGCCCGAATTGTTGAACCGGCTGTTGAGCGCTCCGCCCGAACTCGGCAGGCGCTGGAGGACGTCGGCGGTCGAGGTGAGGCCGGTGCGGTCGATGTCGGCGCGGTCGACGAAGGTGACCGGCTGGTCCTGGGAGAGGGGATCGCGGCGGATTCGAGAGCCGGTGATGACGATGGCGTCGCCGGTCTGGGTGTCCTGAGCCGCGGCGGTCGGCGCGTTGGGACTGGGCTGGTCGGGCTGGCCGACCGGGGGCTGGGCCCAGGCCGAGGAAGCGGCGGCAAGCGCCAGGGTGGCGGCGCCGGAGCGGATCGCACGCGAAAGAACGGCCATGTCATGTCCCCTGTTTGCGTCAGCCGGACCACGGTATCGCGGCTGATACCGATCATTATCGCCGGTAACGGGCGCGAAATGAACCTCCCTTGCAGCCGCGGGGGCCGATTTCGTCGCATCGTTGCACCCGCGCGACAGTGAATCGCGATGTGCGTGATTTTCGCAAACTTCCGCGAACGCTCAGCTCCGCTCGCCCGGCGCCGGCAGGGCCAGGTAGGCGAGCCGGCGCATCTCGCGGCGGCCACGCACCACCGTGTCGAGGATGAGGCCGACTCCGAAGCTCAGGAAAGCGACGATCATCAGCCCGGTGGCGAGGATCGCGGTCGGGAAGCGCGGCACCTTGTGGGTCTCGACGAAGGTGACGACGAGCGGGGCGGCGAGCACCAAAGCGACGAGCGCGAGCAGGGCCGCGAAGCCGCCATAGAAAAGGACCGGACGCTCGATCCGGAACAGGTGGAGAATGGTTCGGGCGATCCGCCAGCCGTCGCGGTAGGTGGAGAGCTTGGAGTGGGAGCCTTCCGGACGGGCCCCGTAGGCGGTCGTCACCTCGGCCACCGGCATGGCGAGCTCGAGCGCGTGGACGCTGATCTCGGTCTCGGTCTCGAAGCCGCGCGACAAAGCCGGGAAGCTTTTCACGAAGCGGCGGGAGAAGACCCGATAGCCGGAGAAGATGTCGGTGAAGCTGCGGCCGAACAGGCGGGCGAGGAGGCCGCTGAACATCCGGTTCCCGAGCCGGTGCCCGCGCCGGTAAGCCTCCTCGATCTCCGACTTGCGGGCGCCGACCACCATGTCGAGCCGCTCGGCGAGCAGGCGGCGAACCAGCTCGGGCGCGGCGGCGGCGTCGTAGGTCGCGTCGCCGTCGGCCATGACGTAGATGTCGGCCTCGACGTCGGCGAACATGCGGCGGACGACGTTGCCCTTGCCCTGCATGCGCTCGGCGCGCACGATCGCGCCGGCCGCCGCGGCCGCCTCGGCGGTGCGGTCGGTGCTGTTGTTGTCGTAGACGTAGATGGCCGCGTCGGGCAGCGCGGCGCGGAACGCCGCCACCGTCCGAGCCACCGCCGCCGCCTCATTGAAGCAGGGGAGGAGCACGGCAATGCGCGGCTGCGATTTCAACTCGGACACCGCACCCCCCGTTCGGCCTGAGCCTGTCGAAGGCCCCTTCCCTCCTTAGTGAAAGAAAGCGAGCGCTTCGACAATGGCCGAGTGCGAATGTCCCCCGGACATTCGCAGCCATGCCGGGGGCATGGCGGCTCGGCCATCAGCGCGAACGGCTCAGGCGCCCTTTTTCCCCGACGGCTTTTTGGCAGCCGGCTTCTTTGCGGGCTTCTCGGCCGGTGCGTCGGCCTTCGCCGCCGCTTTCTTCTTCGCCGGCTTCGTGTCGGCCGCCTCAGCCTTCGCCGCGGCCTTCTTCGCCGCCGGCTTCTTCGCCTTGGGCTTGGCCTCGTGGTCGTGGCCGCAGCCCGGGCCGTGGACGTGGCCGCCCTCGCCGGTGTCGGTCGACTCGATCTCCGCCTCCAGCGCCTCGCGGGTCACCTTGCGGTCGGTCACCTCGGCCCTGGCGAACAGCAGGTCGACGACCTTGTCCTCGAACAAAGGCGCGCGGAGTTGCGCTGCCGCCATCGGCTCGGCCCGGACATATTCCACGAATTTTTGCCGGTCCTCGGGGCGGTATTGCTGGGCGGCCTGCATGACGAGCTGGTTCATCTCGGCCTCGCTGACCGTGACTCCCTCGCGCTGGCCGATCTCGGAGAGCAAAAGGCCGAGCCGCACCCGCCGCTCGGCGATCTTGCGGTAATCCTCGCGCTCCGCCTCCATCTCGGCGCGCGCCGCGGCCGGATCCGCCTCGCGGCTCGCCTCCTGCTCGAGCTGCTGCCAGATCTGGGCGAACTCGGCCTCGACCATCGACGCGGGCACCTCGAAATCGTGGCTGGCGGCGAGCTGGTCGAGAAGCTTGCGCTTCATGTGGGTTCGGGTGAGGCCGCTGAGCTCCTGCTCGACCTGGCCGCGCAGCAGGCCCTTCAGCTGGTCGAGGCTCTCGAGCCCCATCGACTGGGCGAAGCCGTCGTCGAGCGCCGTCTCCTTCGCCACCTGCACCTCGCCGACGGTGACGTCGAACACCGCCTCGCGGCCCTTCAGATACGCGACCGGATAGTCGGCGGGGAAGGTGACGGTGACGGTGCGCTGGTCGTTCGCCTTCGCGCCGACCAACTGGTCCTCGAAGCCCGGGATCAGCCGGCCCGACCCGAGCTCGACCCGCATCGCCTCGCCCTTGCCGCCCTCGAACGGCTCGCCGTCGACCCTGCCCTCGTAATCGATGACGACGAGGTCGCCGGGCGCGGCCGCCCGGCCCTTCCCGGCCGGCTCGAACGCCTTCTGGCCGCCGGCGATCCGGCTCAGCTGAGCGTCGACCTCGGCCTCGGTCGGCTCGGCGATCAGCCGCTCGAGCTTGAGGCCGTCGATCTTCGGCTCGGGCACTTCGGGAAGGGTCTCGAGCTCGACCTTGACGATGGCGTCCTTGCCGGGGCCGCCCTCCTCGAGCTCGACCGAGGGCTGCATCGCCGGGCGCAGCTTCTGCTCGGCCATCAATTGCTGGACGCCTTCCTGGACGGCGCTGTTCAGCGCCTCCTGCTCGAGCGCCGGGCCGTGCATCTTGCGCACGAGGTTCGGCGGCACCTTGCCGGGGCGGAAGCCGGGCATGCGGATCTGCGGCGCGACCTTCTTCAATTCGCCGTCGACCCGGGCGTCGATGTCGCGGCGGGGAATGGTGATCCGGTAGGCGCGCTTCAGGCCCTGGTTCAACGTCTCGACGGTCTGCATGATCTTGCTGGCTACTTTCGTCTCTTCGGATGGCGGCTCGGCGGCGTGTCCTGGCGGCACCACCCTCGCTTGCGCTCGGGAGTGCGGGCGGAGGGGCTCGAACCCCCACATCTTTCGATACTGGATTCTAAGTCCAGCGCGTCTACCAGTTCCGCCACGCCCGCCGGGCCGCCGGTCGGCGGCGGATATAGCAGGGTCGACGACGGGGGCAAGGGAGGCGGGCGGATGGAGGGCGGCTCGTACGCACAGGCATCCCGGTGAAGGCCGGCGAAATCAGGGACAGCTACCGGTTTCCGTCAAGCCGGATCCTCGCGAGGGGAAATCGGTAGCTGTCCCCGATTTACGCGCCCCTAGCGGGCGCGGCGGCGTTCGTAGGTCTGCAGGCAGTGGTCGGTGATCGTGCGGGTGCAGGCCGGATAGTTGGCGGTGTCGGCCATCGGCTCGCCGGTCGCCGGATCGAGCAAGGGTCCGCCCATTGCCTCGCCGCCGCCGGCGACTCCGTTCCAGCCGGCCGGGACGACGGCCGAGGCAGAGATGACCGGGATGCCGCGCGCGTCGCGCTCGGGGCTGGCGTTGCTCGGCTGGACGACCGCATCCGTGGCGTTCACCGCCGTGGCGAGGGTGACGCCCGGCTGGACGTCGGCCGGCATCGCGGTGCCGCCATTGTCCTGCTCCCAGGCGGCGCTGGCGAGGCCGTCGCCGTCATAAGCGGGGGCCTGGGCGAGAGCGGCGCCGCTCAACATCAGCGCCAGGGCGAATGCAGCTGTCTTCATTACGCTTACTCCTCGTTCGAGAGATCCCGCGGGCGGGCGCGGCGCTCAACGGCGCCGCCGGGCGCAGGGCGCGGGAATGGGGTCCAAACGGGCCGGCGGTCGCTTCTATCCGCCCCGGCGCGCCCGGTGCGACGAGCCGGGGGAAATCGCCGGTCCGCCGCGCCCTTGTCGCGCCTCGGCCGGCCATGATATCCACCCGCCTCGGTGACCGGCTTGAGGGAGTGGCTGAGGTGACTGCAGGCAAGACTGGAAGCGAAGCCCGGCGCGCGCGGCGCGCGCGCAAGACCGAATGGACCCGGCCCGAATTGGCCCGGCTGCTCGTCGGCGAGGCGCAGGGCAATCCGGGGGATTCGCACGTCGACGGCCCGTCGACTTTCTCCTGAGCCTCGGCCGGCGATAGACTGGGCGATCGGCCCCTCGCCGGCGCAATGCGCCGCGGCGATCGCGCTCGCCGAGGCGGCGGTCGCGGCTCGGCCGGATGCGCTGCCGCCGCGGCTGACGCTGGCGAGGGCGCTGGCGGCGGCCGGACGGCCGGCCGAGGCCGCGGCGAGTCTGAAAAGGGCGGCGGCGGGCTTTCCGGACGACGAGCCGCTCGACGCCGCTCTGGCGTCCGCCTCGGCCCGGATCGGCGAGGTCGAGACGGCGCTGTCCCTGGCCACGCGATGGCGCGAGCGGCCCTGGGCGGCGCGCCTCGCCTTGCACCTGCTCGCCGAGCGCGGCCGGTTCGACGAAGCGGCGGCGTGGGAGGAGGCGGTAGCGGCCGCGGCGCCGGCCGATCCGGACCTGCTCGAATGCCGCGCCCGCCGGGCGCGCGGCGACCCGGCGGCCTTGCTGCGGCTGGCCGAGGCGGCGCTGGCGGTCGATCCCGGCGCAAGCCACGCGCTCTACTACCGCGCCGTCGCCCTGGCCGGGCTGGGCCGGTCGGGCGACGCCGCCGAGATCATGGACGTCGACCGCTTCCTCGCACGCTCGCGGCTCGGTCCCGGGCCGTTCCGGGCGCGGCTGAAAGCGGAGATAATCGCCAACCCGACGCTGCGGCCCGACCCGGCCGGCCACGCCACCCGCCACGGCCTGCGCACGATCGCCTTTCCGGCCGCGGGCGACATCGCTTCCACGGCCTTGCTCGATCGGATCCGCGGAGCGGTCGGGGACTATGCGGCGGCGCTGGCCGGAGACCATCCGTTCGTCCGGGCGCGGCCGGCGCGGGCGGCGCTGACCGCCTGGGCGATCGTGCTGCGCGGCCGCGGGCGCCAGTTGCTGCACCACCATCCACGGCCGTGGCTGACCGGCGTCTATTACGTCGATGCCCCCGAGGGGAGCCCGCGGCCCGGGGCGATCCGCATCGGCCGCCTGCCCGACTGGGCCGGAGCGGCGCCGCCCTGGCCCGTGTGCGACATCGCGCCCGAGCCCGGCACGCTGCTTCTCTTCCCCTCCTTCGTTCCCCACGAAACTCTACCGACCGAAAGCGACCTGGAACGTGTCTCGGTCGCCTTCGACATCGACTCGGCCGAGGCCTGATCCACCCGAAACGGCGGCCGACGGGGTCCGAAACGGAGCAATCGCCGGCCTGTAACCCGTTCGGTCGTGGCCCATCATCGCCGCCGTGAAGATCGCCGTCCGAGTGCCGTCCTACGGCTATCCGAAATTCCACTGGGTCGGCTCGCTGGTCGCCGCCGTGCAGCACGCCGGGAAGGCCGGGCACGAGGTCGATTATAACGGGCTCAAGAACACCGCGCTCGCCTGGGCTCGGCAGGCGATGGCCGAGGAGGCGTTGCGCTCCGGCGCCGAGGCCCTGATCTTCTGCGACGACGATCACGTCTTCCCGGAAGACGCCTTCACCCGCCTGGTCGGGCACGAGGCGGATGTGGTCGCGGCCAACTACCCCAACCGGCGCGCGCCCTCGATCGAGCCGACGGCGTACCGGATGGTGGACGGCAGGCCCCAGCCGGTCTGGACGACCTCCGAAAAGGCCGCGGCGGGCGCGCTCGAGCCGGTCCAGGGCATCGGCCTCGGCCTGTGCCGGATCCGCACGCAGGCGCTCGAGCGCGTGCCGCGGCCGTGGTTCGGCGGCGACCGCGAGGATGTCTGGTTCTGCCGCCAGCTCGCCGCGGCCGGAATCCAGATCCATGTCGACCACGCTTTGTCGCTCGAGGTCGGCCATATCGACGAAGGACCGCGCTTCTTCCCGCGCTGAGGCTGGAACGAAGCGCGCCGGCGCGGCATTACCCGCCCGTTACGCGAGGGAGGATCATCATGCGCTACCGCCGATTGGGTTCGAGCGACCTGGAGGTCTCGGCGATTTCGCTGGGCTCGTGGCTGACCTTCGGGGTCGGAGTCGAGGCCGACCGGTCGCGGGCGGTGGTCCACTCGGCGTTCGATCTCGGAATCAACCTGATCGACACCGCCAACGTCTACGGCCGCGGCGCGGCTGAGGAATTCCTCGGCGAGGTGCTGAAGGACCGGCCGCGCGAGTCCTATGTGCTGGCGACCAAGGTCTTCTTCCCGATGTCGGACAGCGACCGCGGGCTTTCGCGGGCGCAGATCGAGAAGCAGCTCGACGCCTCGCTCAAGCGGCTGCGCACGGATCATGTCGATCTCTACCAATGCCACCGCTACGATTGGGACACGCCGCTCGAGGAGACGATGGCGGCGCTGACCCGGGCGGTCGAGAGCGGCAAGACACGCTATATCGGCTTTTCGGAATGGCCGGCGGAGCGGATCCGGGCGGCGCTCGACATGGCCGATGCCGCCAAGTTCGTCTCCAGCCAGCCGCAATATTCGCTGCTCTGGCGCGAGCCGGAGAAGGAGGATGAGGCGGTGGGCATTTGCCCCCGCAATTAGCAGCCCCCTCCGGGGGGCGGGGGGACCGCGCTC
>JAXDPL010000020.1:0-13052 GCA_034668385.1 Sphingomonadales bacterium
GTCGGCGGCGGTGAAAACCGCGACGACCCCGGGCGCGGCCCGGACGGCGTCGAGATCGAGCGAGACGAGGCTGGCATGGCCGTCGGCGGCGTGGCCGAAGGCGAGGTGGAGCACGCCCGGCGGCTCGGGGATGTCGTCGACATAGGTGGCGGCGCCGGCGACGTGGAGGTCGGCGCTGTCGTGCGGCAGCGGCCGGCGGACGGCGGCTTCCCGGGAGGGCGGGGCGATGACGGCCCGGTCAGCCATGGAGCACGCTGACCGGCTCGGTCTGCTCGGCCCAGAGGCGGCGCAGCAGGTTGGCGGCGACGGTGCGGCGATAGGCGGCGGATCCGCGCAGGTCGTCGAGGGGCTGGTAATCGTTCGCCAGCGCCTGGGCAGCGGATTCCACCGTAGCTTTGGTCCAGGCCCGGCCGGTCAGTGCCGCCTCGCAGCCGGCCGCGCGTGCGGGAATGCCCGCCATGCCGCCGAAGGCGATGCGCGCTTGCGATACTCTGCCGTCCTGGATGCGCAGCGCGAAGGCGCCGCAGACGCCGGAAATGTCGCTGTCGAACCGCTTCGAAAGCTTGACGACGCGGATCAGCATGTCGGGGGAGGGGCGGGGCATTCGGACGCTCTCGACGAACTCGCCCGGCGCTCGGTCCTGCTTGCCGTAGCTCAGGAAGAAATCCTCTAGCGGGAGGGTGCGGCGCTCGGTCCCCCGCCTGAGCGTGAGCTCGGCGCCGAGCGCGATCAGCGCCGGCGGCATGTCGCCGATCGGGGAGCCGTTGGCGATGTTGCCGCCGATCGTCCCGGCGTTGCGGACCTGGATTCCGCCGATCCGGCGCACGAGCTCGCCGAGGTCGGGATGAAGCCGGGCCAGCGCCTCGTGCGCCTCGGAATAGCGCACCGCCGCCCCGAGCGTCAGCGCATCGGGACTCTCCTCGATCCGCCTCAGGTCGGCGATGTCGCCGATGAACAGGGTGGGCCCGAGGTCGCGAAGCTGCTTGGTGACCCACAGGCCGACGTCGGTGGCACCGGCGACGATTCGGGTCTCGGGATGGGCGGAGAGCAGGTCGGCCAGCTCGTCGGCGCTTGCTGGATGGCCGTATGCTGGCTGCAGCGCGCGCAGCGCCGCCACCGTCGCTTCGTCCGGTGCCTCCGCCGGCGGCACGGCTTCCCCCGCGTCGAGGATCGGGCCGTAGCCGGTGCAGCGGCAGAGGTTGCCGGCGATGACGTCGCCGACCGGCACGCCTTCCGTTCCCAAAGCGCCGAGGCTCCGGCCGTAGAGCGACATGACGAAGCCGGGCGTGCAGAAGCCGCATTGCGAGCCGTGGCGTTCCGCCATCTCGCGCTGGACCGGGTGCGAGCCGCCCAGGCTCTCGACGGTCCGTAGCCCCTTGCCGTCTATCATCGGCAGGAACAGGATGCAGGCATTGACCGCCCGCCAGCGCACCCTTTCGCCGTCCAGCTCGCCGAGCAGCACGGTGCAGGCGCCGCAATCGCCCTCGGCGCAGCCTTCCTTGGTGCCGGTGCGGCGGAGCGTGTAGCGGAGATAGTCGAGCACCGTGTCGGTCGGCGCGCAATTGGCGATCTCGATCGTCTCGCCGTCGAGGAGGAAGCGGATCATCGCGGAGTGCCCTGCGCGATCCAGGCGCCGAGCGTCTGCCGCTCGGCTTTCGTCATGCCGGTGCGGTTGCCGAGCGGCATCGTTTCGGTATCGACGGCGCGGGCCTTGATCTTCGCCGCCGCGGCGCTGGCATGCTCCCAGCTGTCCAGCACCAGGCCGAGCGGCGGCGAGGCGAAGTCGCGGCTGGTCGGGTGGGGGCTGTGGCAGGTTGCGCAGCGGGCCGCGAGGATCGGCTGGATCTCGGCATAGGTGACGGGCCGGGCGGGGCCGGCCGCGGACGAGCCGCCTTTTTCCAGGGTGACGTAGCTGACACTGACCAGCGCCAAGGCGGCTGCCAGCGCGATTGCGGGGCCGGTCGTCTGGCCGCGGCCGCGCAGATTGAAGACATGGCGCACCGCAACCCCGGTGAGGCCGAGCAGGGCCAGCACGACCCAGGGACGCTGGGCGCCGTAGGTCATAGGGTAGTGATTGCTGATCATGATGAACAGCACCGGCAGGGTCATGTAATTATTGTGGAGCGAGCGCTGCTTGGCCGCAGCGCCCAGCGCCGGATCGGGCGTTCGCCCGGCGATCAGGTCGGCGACGACCTTGCGCTGGTTGGGGATGATGATGAGGAACACGTTGGCGACCATTACCGTGCCGATCATCGCCCCGACGTGCAGGTAGGCGGCGCGCGAATTGAACAATTGATCGAGGACGGCGGCGGACCAGAGCAGGAAGGCGAACCAGAACAGGCCCAGCACCTTGTTGCTCTTGCCCGCCGGAGAGCGGCAGAGGCCGTCATAGACGAGCCAGCCGAGCGCGAGGGCGCCCAGGCCGATGGCGATCTCCTGGGCGGGGCTCAGCGCCGCCTTGGCCGGATCGATCAGGTAGCTCTGAGCGCCGACATAATAGATCAGCACCAGTAGGGAGAAGCCGCTGAGCCAGGTGAAATAGGCCTCCCATTTGAACCAGTGGAGGTGCTCGGGCATCTTTGCCGGCGCGACCTGATATTTCTGGTTGTGGTAGAAGCCGCCGCCGTGGACCGACCAGAGCTCGCCCGAGGCGTCGCCCTCGGCCGGCGCCACCAGATGATTGTTGAGCCAGACGAAATAGAAGCTGGACCCGATCCAGGCGATGCCGGCGGTGAGGTGGAGCCACCGCAGAGCGAGGTTCAGCCATTCGGACCAGTCGACCTGCATCGATCAGCTGCCCCGGTAGGTCGAATAGCCGTAGGGCGAGACGAGCAGGGGCACATGATAATGGCCGCCGTCGGCGGCGATGCCGAACTTCACCGTCACTTCGTCGAGGAAAGGCGGATCGGGGAGGGACACCCCTTGGGCTCGGAAATAATCCCCGACCGCAAAGCGTAACGCGTAGCGGCCGGGCGCGAGCGCATCCTGCGCGAGCTCGGGGCAGCGGCCGTCGGCGTTGGTCGAGCCGCGCGCGATCTCGCCGTTCGGACCGGTGAGCGCGACCGCGACCCCGGCGGCGGGCCGGCCGTGCATGGTGTCGAGGACGTGGGTGGAGAGCGTGCTCATGCCTAATCCTCCAGCCGCAGCCGGACGATCTTGCCGATCTCGTCGAGCGCAGTGGCGATCTCGGCGTCGCGGTCGTTCGTCAGGCGGCGTTCCATCCCGGCGAGGATGCCCGCCTTGTCGGTCAGGCGCACGCAAATGATGAAGGGGAAGCCGAATTTTTCGCGGTAGGCCGCGTTGAGCGCATGGAAGCGGTCGAATTCGGCCTGGCTCAGCCGGTCGAGGCCGGCGCTGGCCTGCTCCGCTGCGCTGGCTTCGGTGAGGGCGACCGCGGCCTTGCCGGCGAGCTCGGGATGGGCCCTGATCAAGGCGAGCTGCTCTTCCGGGGTCGCGTCGCGGACGACCGCCATCAGGTCGGCGTGCCGGTCGCCGGACGACGGGCGGGCGTCGGCGCGGGCTTCCACCCAGGGAGAATGTTCGAACAAGGCAGTCATCGCGCGACCCGCCCGACGAGCCGCAGCCGGCTGACTCCGCCGTCCGGAATGATGTTCAGCCGGACGAAGCGGACGGGGCCGAGATCGGCGATGCCGTCGCGGAAGACATGGAATTTGTCCGCCTCCAGCTTCACTTCCGGCAGCAGCACCGGCCAGCCTTCCGATTGCGCCGCGATCTCCCCGGGAGCTCCGTTCGCCTCGGCCGCGGCCTGGAGGAAGCAGCGGTCCGGATAATTGCCCTTGAAATGCGCGGTGTCGACCTGGACCTCCTCGATCCGCCCGGGAGCGCCGAGTTCCAGTACCGCCCAGTCGTGGCCGGGCTCGCGCCGCCGCCTTGTCTCCCAGCCGTCACCCATGTTCACGCCTCGTCCGGGCGCCGTCAAATTCTCGATATGGCCATAATGCTCGTCATTGGCGATGATGCCGCGCCCGCCATTCTCCATCGCGAGCAGGTCGAGGCGCGAATCGGGATCGAGGCGCGGCACGACACGGCCCCAGACACGCAGCCGGGCCACGCCGCCGTCGGGGAATATGTGGAGGCGAACATGGGTGACGGGCTCGCCATGTTCGACGGGCACGTAGAGGCGGTCGTCGCCGTTTAGCGCGAGGCGTTCCGTGAGCCTCATCCAGCCCTCGTCGGGGACCGCCTCGTCGCTTCGGCAGACCTCGATCTCCGCACCGGGCGGGTAGTTGCCGGTGAAGTGCCTTGTGTCGATCTCGAAGCCGGCGACGATTCCCGGCACGCCCAAGCGCACGACGCACCAATCATGGCCCGGCGTCCGCTTCCGTCGGCTCTCCCAGCCGTCCATCCATTTGCCGTTCTCGTCATATTTGCCGGGGATGAAGACGGGTTCGGTGGGGTCGATCAGCCGCGCCTTGTCGGCGAAGAAATCGTCGGTCGCATGGACCACCTCGCTGCCGAGCCGGGGCTGGGCGAGATCGACATAATGGCGCCGCAGGTCGTCAAACATGCGGGTGCGCGGCGCGCCAGTGGCGGGCGATCTCGATCCGCCGGCAGAACCAGACGTCCTGGTGGCCGAGCGCGTGGCGGAGGAAGCGCTCGAGGCCGGCGAGCTTGCCGGGCCGGCCGGCGAGCCGGCAGTGTAGGCCCACCGACATCATCTTCGGCCTTTCCTCGCCCTCGGCGTACAAGATGTCGAAAGTGTCGCGCAGATAGGAAAAGAACTGGTCTCCAGTGTGCATGTTGGCCGAGGCGAACCGCATGTCGTTCGTCTCGAGGGAATAAGGGATGATAAGCTGGCTCCTGCCGCCGACGTCCGCCCAGAAGGGAAGGTCGTCCGAATAATCGTCGGAATCGTAGTGGAAGCCGCCTTCCTCGGCGACGAGACGGCGGGTGTTGGGGCTGGTTCGCCCCGTATACCAGCCGAGCGGGCGCTCGCCGGTGAGGCGCGTGTGAACTTCGATCGCGCGCTCGAGGTCGGCGCGCTCCTCGGCCTCGGGGACCCACTGATAGTTGATCCAGCGCCAGCCGTGCGAGGCGATCTCGTGCCCGGCCTCGAGGAAGGCCTCGACCGCCGCCGGGTTGCGCTCCATCGCCAGCGTCACTCCAAACACGGTGACCGGAACCTCGTAGCGGGCGAACAGCCGCAACAGCCGCCACACGCCGGCCCGCGAGCCATATTCGTAGATCTGCTCCATGCTCATGTGCCGCGCGCCGGCCACCGGCGCCGCGTTAGAGATGTCGGAAAGGAAGACCTCGGCGCCGGGATCGCCGTCGAGGACATTGGCCTCGGCGCCTTCCTCGTAATTGAGCACGAGCTGGACGGCGATGCGCGCTCCGCCGGGCCAACCCGCATGGGGCGGCTCGCGTCCGTAGCCGATCAGGTCGCGGGGGTAGGAGTCCTGCGTCAAATTTCCATGTCTCGTCATGCCGGGCTCGACCGGCATTCACCTTCTCTCGAACGGCTAGGGAGAAGGTGGACCCCGGGTCAAGCCCGCGGCGACGATTGAGCTTTTGCAGGGGGCGGCGCTATGGAGAGCGATGCGCGAGATGACTCCCGAGCCGCTGACCGCCGAAGCCTTCGCGCCGTTCGGCAGGCTGATCGAGGCGTCCGACGCGGCGGTGAAGCTCGACATCAACCATGGCCACGCGATCCGCTACGACCGCTTGGCCGAGATCGATGTCGGCGACGAGGGCGGCAGCGGCGCGGTCAGCCTGTTCCGAGCTCAACCGCTGGACGACCCGGTGCTCAGAGTGTTCGAACGCCACCCGCTCGGCAGCCAGACCTTCGTGCCGCTAGGCGCCTACCCTTATCTCGTCGCGGTCGCCCCCGCGGGCCGCTTCGATCCCGCCCACATCCGCCTGTTCCGCGCCGAAGCCCGCCAGGGCGTCCACTACGCCAAGGGCGTCTGGCACCACTTCCTGCTCGTCCTCGAGGAAAGCGATTTCCTCGTCATCGACCGCTTCGGTCCCGGCGACAATTGCGAGGAAGTGGCGCTGGCGCGGGGCGACGAGATCAGGGTGGTTCGCTAGCGGACCACCCTGCCTCTCGCCTCTGAGCCGCGCCTCAGCCTCCGACGATGAAGTCCGACGTGGTGATCGGCGGGGCGCCGTCGAGGGTCGCGATCAGCACGGCCGCACCGGTTCCGCCTCCGTCGGAGTCCCAGTAGAGATTGCCGTCGTCGGTGTCGTAGAGGAACTGGCCGCTCGTGCCGGAGGCGGTCGGGTCCGCCCCTGAAACGAGAAGGATCGAACCGCCAGCGCTCAATCCGCCGCCGAAGCCGCTCGCCGAGATGCCGATATGGTCGGTTCCGGAGACGAAGTCGGTGATCTCGTCCGCCCCTTCCGAGGACGATCCGAAGCTGAACGTGTCGGAGCCTTCCCCGCCCGCAAGCGTGTCGTTGCCATTGCCGCCCGCGATGACGTCGTTGCCCGCCTCCCCGCTCAGGAAGTCGTTGCCGTCGCCGCCGAACAGTTGATCGTGGCCGTCGCCGCCGAACAGATTGTCGCTTCCGGCCTGGCCGTACAGCTGGTCGTTTCCGGCGTCGCCGGACATCGAATCGTCGCCGTTGCCGCCGTCGATATGATCGTCGCCGTCGCCGCCATTCAGATTGTCCAGACCGTCGCCGCCGTAGATGATATCGGCGCCGCCCTGGCCGAAGACGTTATCCTGGCCGCCGAGCGCGTCGATCGTGTCGGCCCCGACCGTGCCGACCAGAAAATCGTCATCCGCGGTGCCCGTGATCGTCTCGCCCGCCGGCTCGCCACCGCTCGGAGGATAGCCCGGCGCGAAATTGGCGTCGGTGAAGTCGCCGGCATTGGTGTTCTGGAAGACGACCAGAGTCTCCCAGTTCGCGCCGTTGGCGGTGCCGTCCTGGTCCCACTGGAGCAAGGTGTTGGCGCCGCTCTGCACGAGCTGGAAGAAACCCGAGCCGAACGGATTCGAAGTGCCGTCCCAGCCCGAGAGCAGGCTGAGCAGCGATCCGTCATCGCCCGAGAGCTGCATCACGTCGCCGCCGGTCCCGGTCGTGAAGTCGGTAACATTGACCGCCGCCGAGCCGAGGTCGGCATGGATCAGCTCGATCGTATCGCTGCCGGTGCCGGTGATGATCGTGCTCGCGAACAAGCGATTATCGAGCTTGATCGTGTCGTTGCCATCGCCCGCGTCGATGGTCTGCGGGCCGTCGGTCGCCGCGGCGAAGATCTGGTCGTCGCCGAGGCCGCCGACAAAGCTGTTGGTCCCCTGCGAGTCGGACAGGATGTCATTGCCGTCGCCGCCGTCGAGGCTGTCATTGCCCGCGCCGCCAGACAGGAAGTCGTCGTTGTTGCCGCCCGTGATGACGTCGTTGCCGTCGTCGCCGCTCAGATTGTCCGTGCCGTCGCCGCCTGAAATCTGGTCGGCGCCATTGCCGCCGAAGATGCTGTCGCTGCCGGCCTGGCCGAGCAGCTGATCGTTGCCGTCGCCGCCCGAAATCTGATCGTCGTTATTGCCGCCGTCGATGACGTCGTTGCCGGCCTGGCCGTTGAGGAAGTCGTTGCCGTCGCCGCCATTGACGACATCGGCGCCTCCGCCGGCATTGACCAGGTCATTGCCGCCGAGCGCATTGATCGTGTCGTCGCCGATCGTGCCGGTCAGAGTCTCGCCGGCGGCGGTGCCGGTGATCGTCTGGCCCGGAGGCGGGCTACCGTCGGGCGCGTAGCCGGGCGTGAAATTGTCCTCGGTGAAGTCGCCCACATTGGTGTTCTGGAAGACGACCAGGGTCGACCAGTTCGCGCCGTTCGCCGTGCCGTCCTGGTCCCATTGCAGCACGGTGTTGGCGCCTTGCTGCTGCAACCGCAGGAAGCCGGAGCCGAACGGGTTGGAACCGCCGTCCCAGCCCGCGAGCAGGGTCAGGAGGTCGCCGTCATTGCCCGACAGCTGGAACAGGTCGCCGCCGGCACCGGTCGTGAAATCGCTGACGGTGACCACCGCGGACCCCTCGTCGGCGTGGAGGAGCTCGATCGTGTCGCTGCCTGTTCCGGTGGCGATGGTGCTCGCGAAGACTCGCGTGTCGAGGCTGATCGAGTCGTTGCCGTCGCCGCCGTCGATCGTCTGAGACCCGTCGGAGGCGTCTGCGGCGATCTGGTCGTCGCCGAGGCCGCCGTTCAGCACGTTGGCGCCGGTGCCTCCGGAGAGGTAATCGTCGCCGTCGCCGCCGTTGAGATTGTCATCGCCCGCGCCACCGGACAGATAGTCGTTGTCGGCGCCGCCGGACAGAGTGTCGTTGCCATCATCGCCGAGCAGGGTGTCGTTGCCGCCCTGGCCGTTGATCTGATCGTTCCCGTCGCCGCCGGACATGTAGTCGCCGCCATTGCCGCCGTCGACGACGTCGTCGCCGGCGTCGCCGCTCATGAAGTCGTTGCCGTCGCCGCCCGAGAGCTGGTCGTTGCCGTCGCCGCCGTTCACGCTGTCGTTGCCGGCGTCGCCCGACACCTGGTCGTTGCCGTCGCCGCCGATCAACAGGTCGTCGTCATTGCCGCCGCTGATCGTGTCGTTGCCGGCACCGCCGTCGATGAAATCGTTGCCGTCGCCGCCGTTGAGCGTGTCGGCGCCGCCGAGGCCGTAGACGCTGTCGTCGCCGCCGAGCGCGTTGATCGTGTCGTCGCCGGGCGTGCCGGTCAGGGTCTCGCCGTTGTCGGTGCCGGTGAGTGTGATTCCGGCGTCCGCCTCGCCGGTGACCGTGATCGTGACCGTGGAGGAGGACGCGGCGCCGAACTCGTCGTTGATCGTGTAGCTGACGACGACGGTCGCCGTCTCGCCGACGTTGAGGTAGTCGAAATCGGTGCCCGGATCGAACTGGACCTGGTTGCCGGCGACCGAGGCGGTGCCCTGGCCGGACGGCGCCGACGCGACGGTCACGGTGAGGCTCGCGCCGTGGTCGGGATCGGTGTCGTTGGCGAGCACGTTGACCGTGATCACCTGGTTCTCGTCGGCGGTCGCCGTGTCGGCGTTGGCGGTCGGGCCGTCGTTCACGCCGGCGATGTGGAACACGAGAGCGCCAGTATCGCTGCCGTCATTGTCGGTGACGGTGTAGTTGAAGCTGTCCACGACATTCTCGCCCTGGGCGAGCGCCTGCGCGGAGGCGGAGAGCGTGTAGCTGTAGCTGCCGTTGGCGTTGAGGGTCAGAGTGCCGTAGGTGCCGACGAAGGTCCCCGCGTTCGTGTGCAGCGGGTCGCCGTCGAAATCGAAATCGTTGGCGAGCACGCCCGGCGGGCCGCTGGTCACGGTGCCGGCATTCTCATTGGTGAAGACATGGTCGTCGCCGGCGACGGGCACGTTCTTGCCGCTGCCGATGTTGATGACGCGGTCGGCGAAGACCAGCCGCTCGACGTTGATCACCCGGTCGTGGCCGTCGGCGCCCGCCCCGCCCAGGTGCACGATGTTGAGATAGCCGGCGCTGGTGAAGAAGGTATATTCGTCGATCGGGCCCGAATAATAAGCGGTGTCGGGGCCGTTGCCGCCGTCGATCAGGTCGTCGCCGCCGCCGCCGGTGATATCGTCGCTGCCATTGTCGCCGTAGATCTGGTCGTTGCCGGCCCCGCCATTCAGAGTGTCGGTACCATTGCCGCCATGAATGATGTCGTTGCCGCTGCTCCCGTTGATCGTGTCTTTGCCGTTGCCGCCATTATAGGTTGTCACGTCGAATTCCTCCCCGTTATCCGACGACCAAGCGCAGCACACACCCGCGTTTCCGCGCAAAAGAGCTGAACAAAATAGCTATGATGCTGGCGCGGCGGCTCCCGATCTAATCCTGTTGTGCAGAACCGCTTGTACCCGAAAGAGCGGAACAACGTGTTTCCAGCTCTCTCTTCTTGACGAAACGACTCGTCCCCCCGGCGCTGCTTGGACGGTCAAGGTGACTGGCGGCGACGCAAGTGTCCAGAGCGCAAGCAAGAAATGCGCGGCGATTGTCCCAGAACGGCCGTCGTTACGTGCAGCAGCCGGAAATCGTCGGACGCCTGGTCGATCCGCCACGGCTCTCCAGGAGGGATCACGAACGCGTCGGCCGGGCCGAGCGCACGGTCCTCGCTGCGATCGAGCCGGGCCGAGCCTTCGAGGACGAAGCCGAACACCAGCTCGCCTTCGTGCGGAGGCACTTCGATCGTCGGCGAAGGGCCGGGCCCCAGGATGCGCGCCTGGGCGAGGCCGCCGGTGGCCTCCTCCACCCCGGTCGCCTGCGCGCGCGCGCCGCGCCATTCCGTCCAGGCCGACCGAGCGGCGACGTGATGCAGAAAAAGCTGTCCGCCATAGGACCTTGGCTCCGCGGAGCGGCCATTGGGCAGCACCATGTCGTGGTCGGCAAGCGTTTCGTGCAGCGCCGGGCAGCTTATCTCGACCACTTCCAGGCCGGCCGAGCTTTCGAGGACGCGGTGCCGGATGCCCGGTGGCTGAAGCACCATGTCGCCGGCCACCATGACGAACGGCTCGCCCTGATCCTGATAGACGACCCGCACCCAGCCCCGCCGGACGCAGATCAGCTGGAAGCCGATGCGGTGGAAATGCACCCAGTCGGCGACCGGGCCGCCCTCGGCGATGATGATGTGCGAGGCGATGTAGCGGCCGCCCAGCCGGCCCGGCATCAGGTCGCGATAGAGCATGCCGGCGCGGCCCTCGATCGGGTCGTTGGCGGCCCGCGTCACCACGAATTCGGGCTGGAATTCGGGCAAATCGGCGGCGGGCGAGGGCGCATCCGGACGCGAGGTCAGGCGCAGCCTCATGCCCTGGTAGGTCAGCAAGGCGGTGTGCGGGTCGTCGGCCGGATACAGGCTTTCGAGCCGCGGCCCGAGGCGGCGCAGCAGATCCAGCGCCGGATTGAAGTCGGCGCAGATCAGCTCGATCTCGTCGGGGGGCTGGGCCATGGCTCAGCCTAGCGCCGGATCGGCGAGCGAGCCACTGCGCCGTGCGACGGTTGCGCGCCGGGCCGGCGGCGTCCAAGGATGAGTCATGCTGACCGCGCTTCTGGTCCTTTTTGCCCTGGCGATCCTCGCTTATGGGTTCGCGCTCGCCCGCGCCGCGCTCGCCAGAGGCGTTGGGCCGAGCCCCGAGGCGCTGGCGCTCGGCGCGATCGTCAACTTCCTCGATACGCTCGGCATCGGCTCGTTCGCGCCGACCACGGCCTGGTTCAAGTTCCGGCGCATGGTGCCCGACCGGCTGATTCCGCAGACCCTGCTCTGCGGCCTCACGCCGCCGGCGATGACCGAGAGCGTGATCTATCTCATCCTGCTCGGAGTGCTGGTCGATCCGGTCTTGCTGTCCAGCTGCGTGATCGCGGTCTTTATCGGCGGCCTGGTCGGCGTTCGGCTGGTCAATCGGGCGCGAGTCTGGGTCGTCCAAATGATCGTCGCCATCGGCCTCGTCCTCGCCGCCGCCGCCTACGCGATGACCAACCTTCATCTCTTCCCGGGCGGCGGCACGGCGACCAGCCTGCCGCTGGTGCTGATGATCGTCGCGATCGCCGCCAATTTCGGCTTCGGAATCCTCGCCAATTTCGGAGTCGGCAATTACGCGCCGACCCTGGTGATGCTGAGCCTGATGGGGATGGACCCAAGGCTGTGCTTCCCGATCATGGCGGGCGGCGCCTGCTTGATGGGGGCCGGGGCGAGCGTGAAGCATATCGGCGTCGGAGCGGTGGACATGCGGGTGGTGCTCGGGCTCGCCATCGGCGGCATCCCCGGAGTCCTGGTCGCCGCCTTCATCGTCAAGACCATGCCGATCGACGCACTGCGCTGGCTGGTCTTCGCCGTCGTGGTCTATGCCGCGGCGGTGATGGCGCGAGCGTCCTACCAAGGCCGGCGAGAGGGCAATATCGAGGCGGCGGCCGCTCCGCTCGTCATCGAGGAGGAAGCGGAGGCGAAGGCTTGACCCCGCCCCTCGCCGAGTCCGCGCTCAACCAGGACTTCAGCCGTTACGACCAGGTGCGCAAAACGCACACCTATCGCCTGGCCGAGCATCCGGGCGACGCCTTCGACGAGAATTACGAGATCGCCACCTTGGACTTCGGGCGGTTCCTGCGTGGGGATGGGCGGGACAGATCAGGCTTCGCCAATGAATTCGCGGCGGCGCTCCGGGAGATCGGCTTTGCCGTGCTCGTCGGCCACGGCGTCGACCCCTCCCTTTACGACGCGATGCACGACAATGTCCTCGAGCTGTTCACGACGACTCCGCTCGACGAGAAAATGCGGTTCCGGGCGCGGCGCTACGGCTCGGTCAACCAGGGCTATTTCCCGATCGAGGAGACCAGCGACATCCATCCCGATCTGGTCGAGGGCTGGGTCTGGTGCCGCCGCGCCTTCGACATCCCGCAGGAACGGGACGGGCCGTTTCGCGCGGAGGGTTATTGGCCGCGGGCCGAATACGAACGCGAATTCCGCCGTCTCGCGCTCGCCCACGAAGCCCTGTTCAAGCCGATCGCCCGGGCGATGCTGCAGGGGATCGGGTGCGATCCGCATGTCTATGACGGGAAGCTCACCCGCACGAATTTCGGGCTCAGGGCCAATTACTACCCGCCGCTCAGCGAAGCGCAGGACCGCTCGGGCGCCGGCCGCCTGCTCGGCCACGAGGATGTCGACCTGTTCACGATCCTGCCGGCGACCCGGGTCGAGGGGCTTCAGGTGTGGAACCACAGGAGCGGCAAGTGGGTGCGGCTGAACGCGCCGCAGGGCTCGATCATCATCAACACCGGCGACTACATGCAGCGCATCTCCAACGACCTGCTGCCGTCGACCACCCACCGGGTCGGCAAGCCCCGCGACGGCTCGCACCGGGCGCAAGCGCGAGTCTCCTTCCCGATCGCCGTCTACGTGTGGGAGGACGAGATACTCGAAGTGCTCCCTGGCCTCGGCCCGCCGCGCTACGAGCCGATCAAGGCCCTGGCGTTCCACACCCGCAGCACCAGCAAATTCTACGGCGACGACTACGCGGTGGATGCCTGACTGACCCCCCTCTCCCGCAAGGGGAGAGGGGGTAGGGCTTATTCCGCTGCCATCGCCTTTTC
>JAXDPL010000021.1:0-23852 GCA_034668385.1 Sphingomonadales bacterium
CCCTGCATTTGCAGGGGAGGGGGACCGCCGAAGGCGGTGGAGGGCTTCTTATCGATCGCAAGAGGCCCCTCCACCACGCTGCGCGTGGTCCCCCTCCCCCGGAAATCCGGGGGAGGATTTCTCAATACAGCCCCACGACCCCCTTCATCGCGGCGAAGATCCTGGCCGTGTCGTAGCCGACGCCCGCCTTGAAGACGTAGGGGATGCGGTCGAGCGCGCGCGGGTCGCGGACCGGGTCGCCGTCGACCAGGATCAGGTCGGCGCGCTTGCCCGGCTCGATCGAGCCGACCTCGCGGTCGCGGCCGAGATAGCGGGCGCCGTTCAGTGTCGAGATCCGCACGGCCTCGGGGAAGGAAAAGCCATCTTCGAGGAGCAATTGCACCTGCCGCCGCGCCGACCAGCCGGGGACGACTCCGCCATAACCGGTCGGGTCGGTGCCGGCGAGGAGGGTGCCGCCCATCTCGACGAAGCGCCTTTCCATCCGCATCAGCTTCGGCAGGAAGGCGCGCCACAAGGCCGCCTGCGGCGCGGCCTGGATCGCCGTCCAGCGCTTCTCGTAGGCGTCGCGGAGCTGCGGCGTGAGCAAAGCCCGCGCCGCCTCCGGCGCCTCCGGGCGGCCCGAAGTGAAGGTCTCGAAGATGGTGAGCGTCGAGGTCAGCGCCACCCGGTCTCGGATGAGGAGGCGCATCAGCGCGCCGATCTCCGGCCCGTCGGGATCGAGCGCGGCGAGGGCGGCGAAGGTCTCGCTCTGGGCCGGGCAGACGTCCGGCTTCTTTCCCTTCACGAAGTCGGTGGCGACGGCGAAGCTGTGCTCGAGATTGTCGATGCCCATGCCGGCGGCTTCGGCATAGGTCACCGAGCAGAGATGGCCGGTGAGCTTCAGACCGTGCCGGTGCGCGGCGACGATCGCGGCGCGAAGCTCGGCGCGGGTGAGGAAATTATACGCCTTGAACGAGGTCGCCCCGGCGCCCGCCCAGAAGTCGACGGTGCGGGTCGCCTCGGCCGGGTCCCTGAGGCCGGCCATTTTCTTCGACAGCAGTGTCGTGCCTTCGAGATAGGGCCCGGTGGCGTCCATGTCGGGACCCGGCTGCTCGCCGCGGGCGATGGCTCGGGCGGTGTTGATGTCGGCATAAGGCGCCATCGACCCGGCGGTCCGCAGCGTCGTCGTTCCGCCGGCGAGGTAGAGGCGGGAGAAGCTGTACGGATATTCCTCATATTCGCCGCTTTTGGGCGAGGGATAGAAGAAGTGCTCGTGGACCATGACGAAGCCGGGCAGCAGGGTCTTGCCCCGCCCGTCGATGACGGTCGCCCCGGCTGCGGCGATGTTGCCGATCGCCGCGATCCGCCCGCCGCGGACCAGCACCGAGACGTCCGGGCGCGGCGGAGCGCCCGTCCCGTCGACCAGCTGGACATGCTCGATCAGCAGGTCGCCGCCCGGATAGGCGACGAACGCCTGGTCGGCCGGCGCGAATTTCGGGGCGGGAGCGCCCGGCGGCGGCGCGGGCGCCGCGCCGAGGAGCAGGATTCCGAGCAGCGCGAGCTTCTTCATCGAGGCACCTCCGCCACTCCGATACCGTCAGTCCCGCGAAAGCGGGAGTCCCGCTTGGGCAGGAAGGAGGAGAAGGCGAAGCGGGATTCCCGCTTTCGCGGGAATGACGGGACCTCGGCCGCCTGTTTTACGGCCCGATCTCGTGGACGTGCTGGACGATCCGGTGGCGGAGCGCGCCGCCGAGGCCGAGCGCGAGGGCGAGGCGGTCGTCCCAGCCGTACGGGTCGCCGCGGAACACCACCCGGCCGCCGTCGAAATAGGCGGTGTGGTAGAGGAGGCGCACGGGGATCTTGGTCGGAAGCGACACATTGGTCTCCTTGCCGGTGGCCAGCGCCTTCTCGAATTGGTCGGTCACGCCTTCGTCCCCGGCCAGCATCCGGGCGAAGCCGAGCGCGTCGGCGACCCGGACGCAGCCGTGGCTCTGGTGGCGCTCGGGATTGGCGAACATCGCCTTGGCCGGCGTGTCGTGGAGATAGATGGCATAGGGGTCGTCGAGGTCGAACTTGACCATGCCCAGCGCCGATTTGTCGCCGGAGGCCTGGACCAGCCGGCCGTTCTTCTCGCTGATCTGCTGGGCCGCCATATAGGCCTGGCCCTTGGGGATGATCTCCTCCTCGGCGATCTTGTCGGGGATGGTCCAGTCCGGGTTGGCGACGAGCGCGCGCATTGGCGCGGAAAGCTCGGGCGTCTCCCAGTCGGGTTGGCCGGTCACCACCGCCCTTCTGTCGCGGACGGCGCCGTCGCGCCAATAGGTCAGCAAGGTCGCCGCGGTGTTGACGTCGATCCGGGTCGCGGGCGGCTGGCGGTTGAGCCAGCGGCGGCGCTCGAGGTTGACGGCGAGGATCCGCGCCCGCTCGCCGGCGCCGTTGTTCAGAGCCTCCAGGGTCGAATTGCCGATCACGCCGTCCGGCGCGATTCCGTAATCGAGCTGGACCCGCTCGACGGCCGAGGCCATCGCCTTGGTGTAGAGCGTCGGATCGGCCGGCCTGGCCGCCTTGGGCTGCGGCCCTGCGGGCGCGTCGCCGGCGGGTTCCAGCATGAATCCCTCGGCCTTGAGAGCGGCGGCGATGGCGGGGACTCGCGGGTCCTTCCCGCCCGGCTTGATGCCCTTGCCCGGCGGGATCGGCTCGCGCTTCGGTCCCTTGGCCTGGGCGGCGTAGCGCACATAGGCGTCGGACAGGGCGCGATATTCGTCGTCCTGCGGCGCCAGGCTCGCCAGCCACTCGCGCACCTTCCCGCCCTGCACCGCCTGCTGGAGGCCGGCGACCACGTCCACCTTGTTGCGCTCGACCGCATAGGGATCGAACACCTTCCTGGGATCGACCGCGCCGTTGGCGAGCGCGTCGGCATAATCGAGCGCGTTGAGAGTCAGCGCCGCTTCCCGCTCGGCCGGAGTCGTCCCCTCTTTGACCTCGCGCACGTAGGCCGCACCTTGCAAGGCGTGGTGCTCCGCATCCGCGAACGCGCCGCTCAGGTCCTTGACCAGGTCCGTGGTCCAGACGGCCGCCCAGCCCCTGGCCTCGTAGAAGCGCTTGACCCGCGGGTCCTTGACCGCCGCCTGGAGGTCGGCCGCGCTGACGTTCTTGACGTCGGTCTGGAGCGCCTGGCCGTTGCCGCCGCCGACCACGTTACAGCCGCCGGCGAGCAGGGCCGCCAGCGAGACGCACACAACAAGCTTACGCATACGCAAGGATTTCCTGTCCTGGATCGGTGCTGCTCAACGCCCCCCGAGGCGTTTCCGATCCGAGCAGGTGCGAGTTTACCGCCGGTCGCCAGCCGTGCCGTTCCGGGACAGCGGGAAATGGGGGGCAGAATAGCGCGGCATTTCGTGTCTATCCCAGCCTCGGCGCCTTCCAGATCGGCGCCTCGGGACAGGCATGGCGGCGCTCGATTCACTCGCGTTCAAGGCTATCGAAGAGGCGCTCCGCGCGCGCGGCCGCGAGATCGCGTGCCTTGCGCTGCTCCTGACGAGCGCTTCCTGCGTCCCCGCCACGGCGGCCGGGTTCGATGTCGCGATCGCCGATACGCCGTCGGCCGCGCGCGCCGCCGCACAGGCCTCGCTTCCGCCCGAGCCCGAGCCGATGGTTCTGAAGGACGTCTCGCCGTTCGACGCCGCCGCGATCAACGCCACCATCCCGATCGCCGAGGGCCCCAACGTCCGGGCGCCCTCGACCATCTTCCGCGCCGCCACCGCGCTCGACCAGGTCCGCTCGCTCGATTGCCTCGCCCAGGCCGTTTATTACGAGGCGCGCTCCGAGGGCGAGGACGGCCAGCGCGCCGTCGCCCAGGTCGTGCTCAACCGGGTTCGCCACCCGGCCTATCCGGCCAGCGTCTGCGGGGTGGTCTACCAGGGACCGCTCAGGGCCGGCGGCGGCTGCCAGTTCACCTTCACCTGCGACGGCTCGCTCGCCGCGCCGCCGGTCGGCGAGGCCAGGCTTCGCGCCCGCCGCATCGCCGCCGAGGCGCTCGCGGGGTCGGTCTACGCCCCGGTCGGCCTCGCCACCCATTACCACACCCAGCAGGTCCTCCCGGTCTGGGCGTTCAGGCTCGCCAAGTCGGAGGTGATCGGCAACCACATCTTCTACCGGATGCCCGGCGCCTGGGGCGAACCCGCCGCCTTCACCCGGCGTTATGCGGGCCGCGAGCCCGCGCCTTCCGCGGTGATCGCCGCCCGTTTGCCCGTCTTCATCCCCAAGGCCGCGCCGACCCTCACGGCGACCCTGCCGCAGCTGGCCTCGGCCGATGCACCGCGGGCCGCCCCCGCCGCGCCCGAATCCGCCGCCGACGACCGCCTGCCCCAGTCCCAGGTGAAGCCGGAATTCGCCACTTCCGGCCGCTGGATCGCCGACCCGGCGCGCTAGCGCCGCGCCGCCGCGCTCTTCTCGCGGATCGGGCGGAACTCGGACGTCGGCTTCCACTGCGGCCAGTCGCGCCCGAAGGCGAGCTCGCGCCCGATCGCATAGGCCAGAGCGACGTCCTGGGCGGCGCCGCGCAGGTCCCAGTCGGAGCGCCATTCGTCGCAGGTCTGGTGGTAGCAATGGGCGGTGTAGTCGCTGACCCAGGCGTCGCCGGCGGCGCGGCCGCCGTCGACCAGGTCCGGCCCCGCGCCGAGCGCCATCAGCAGCAATACGGGCACTCCGCGCTTGGCCATCGGGAAATGGTCGGCGCGGTAGAACAGGCCGCGCTCGGGGTGGGAATCCGGCGTCACGTAGCGGCCCTGTACCGCCGCCAATCGCGCCATCCTGTCCTCGAGCTCGCTCTGGCCGCGGCCGATCAGGATGACGTCGCGCGACGGGCCCAAGGGCTCCAACGTGTCGAGGGTGATGTTGGCCACCATCCTCTCGGGCGAGTAGATCGGGTTCGAGGCGAAATATTCGGAGCCGAGCAGGCCCCTCTCCTCGGCCGTCCAGGCGGCGAACAGCAAGGTGCGGTCCGGCGGGGGTCCCGCCTTGAAGGCGCGGGCGATCTCGAGCACGCCGGCGATGCCGAGCCCGTCGTCGGCGGCACCGGGCCGAATCGTGCGCCCCCGCGCGTCCGGCGCGCCGATCCCGTAGGCGTCCCAATGGCCGGAGAACATGATGGTCTCGTTGGGGCGTCTCGCGCCGGTCAGCTTGGCGATGACGTTGTGGCTCTCCACCCTTTGCGTGGTTACGCCGAAATCGGCGGAGAAGGTCGTGCCGAGGTCGACCGGCCGGAAATCGGGCGTGCGCGCCTGCCTTTTCACGGTCTCGAAGTCGAGACCGGCGCGGCGGAACAGATCCTCGGCGACGGACCGCTGGATCCAGCCCTGGAGCAGCAGAGGCTGCTGCGCGCCGGGGCCGAGCACGATGTTGTAATTCTCGCCGCCGGGCGCCTGCACCGTCGCCCAGCCATAGCCGGCGCCCGCGCTTTCGTGGACGATCAGCGCGCCGATCGCCCCGCGCCGCGCCGCTTCCTCATATTTGTAGGTCCAGCGGCCGTAATAGGTCATCGCCTGGCCGGCGAACTTGCCGGCGGACGGCTCGCCCGGCGCCGCCTCGAAATCGGGATCGTTGACCAGGAACAAGGCGACCTTGCCGCGCAGGTCGACGCCCTTGAAATCGTCCCAGCCGCGCTCGGTCGCGTTGACTCCGTAGCCGACGAACACGACCGGCGCGTTCGCGATCCGGGCCCGGTCGGTCTCGCGCACCGTGCTGAGATAGATGTCGGACGGGAATTTGAGCGGCACCGCCTGGCCGTGGACGTTGAGCGACGCCGTCCCGGCCTTGTCGACCTGGGTCCGGATCAGCGGCACCGTCTGGGTCCAGCTGCCGTCCGGCCCGCCCGGCTCGAGGCCCAGCGAGCGGAACTGCTCGGTCAAATAGGCGATCGTCTTGGCCTCGCCCGGCGTCCCCGGCCCGCGCCCCTCGAACGCGTCCGAGGCGAGCGTGCGGACGATCGCCGACATCCGTTCCGGCTGGATCGGCGCCCATGAAGCGGGGTCGGTCGGCGCCACGGCGCGCGGCGCGGGGGCGGTCGCGCACCCGGCGAGCAAGGCGAGCGGCAGGAGGACGGAAGGAAGCTTCATGGGGCGGCTCCGCGTCCGAGAGGGACGCGGCCCCAATGACGTTCAGTGGCACTTGTTCCAGCCCGGCCCCTTCACGAACCGCCCCGGGGTCGCGCCGGTATGCGCGCCGTCCTTCAGCACCTGCACGCCGTTGACGAAGACGTCGCGCATCCCGGTCGCATAGACCTGCGGTTCCGCGAAGGTCGCATTGTCCTGGATGGCCGCCGGATCGAACGCGACGACGTCGGCATAAAAGCCGGGCCGGAGCAGCCCGCGGTCGCGGAGGCCGAGATTGTGCGCCGGCAGCGCCGCCAGTCGCCGAACCGCCTCCTGAAGCGGCACGAGAGGCTCGTCGCGAACGTACCGCGCCAGCATCCGCGCGAAATTGCCGTAGGCGCGCGGATGCGTGCTCGACTTCAGGAACACGCCCTCCGGCGCCTGGCTCGACGCGTCGGAGCCGAAGCTCATCCATGGCAGCTGCACCTCGCGCCGGACATTGTCCTCGCTCATCGAGAAATAGGCGACCTGGATCCGGCTGTCGTCCTCGACGATCAGGTCGGCCGCCGTCTCCTCGGGGCTCTTGCCCCGCTCGCGCGCGACCTCTTCGAGCGTCTTGCCGGTGAGCGGCTTCAGCGCCGGGTTCTTGAAGCCGAGCAACAGAACCTTGGAAGGCTCGCGCACCACCAGGTCGCCATTCTCGGAGACGGTGCCGGCGCGCATCTCGGCCAGCGCCCGCGCCCGCTGCGCCGGGTCCTTGAGGCGCGCGACCCATTTCTCGATCCCGCCCGCCTGGATCCACAGCGGCATGGCCGCGTCGAGGCCGGTCGAGCTCGCCGCATAGGTGTACATGTCGGCGGTAATCCTGAGGCCGCTCGCGCGCGCCGCCTCGACCCGGGCGATCGCGTCGCCGACCTTCCCCCAGTTCGATTTGCCCGACTGCTTGAAATGGTAGATCTCGGCCGGCCCGTGGGATTCGCGGGCGATCTCGACCAGCTCGTCGATCGCCTGCAGCAGCTTCGGCCCCTCGTCGCGAATGTGGCTGATATACATGCCGCCGCACTTCGCCGATTCGGTCGCCAGAGCGGCGAGCTCGGGCGTCTCGGCGAAATTGTCGGGCGCGTAGATGAGCGAGGAGCCGACGCCCATCGCGCCCTCGTCCATCGCCTGCCGGACGAGCGCGCGCATCCGGTCGAGCTGGGCCGGGCTCGGGTCGACGTCGTCCTCGCCGAGCTCGTGCACCCGGACGGTGGCGGCGCCGACGAAGCTCGCGACGTTCGGCGAGACTCCGCGCCGCTCGAGCCAGCCGAGATAGTCGCCGAGCGTCGTCCATTCGATCGGGAACTTGATGTCGCTCTGCCGGGCGAGCGCGCGCTGCTTCATCGCGTCGGACCAGGGGCCCATCGAATCGCCCTCGCCCATCACTTCGAGGGTCACGCCCTCGCGGATCTCGCTCTGGCTCTTCGGGTCGGCGATCAGGCTCTCATTCGACCAGCTCAGCATGTTGATGAAGCCCGGCGCCACGGCGAGGCCGCGCGCGTCGACCTCGCGCGCGCCGCGGCCGGCGAAATGCGGCCCTACGTAGAGGATGCGGTCGCCGCGCAGCGCCACGTCGCCGGTGAACGGCGCCCCGCCGCCGCCGTCGACGATCGTACCGCCGCGCAGCACGACGTCGGACTGCGCCTCCGGCACCACTCCCGCGCAGCCGCAGAGGAGAGCGGAGGCGCCGATCGCAAGCCAGGATTTGAAACGCATCAGGCTCCTCCGTTTGGCGGAGGAGCCTTAGCGAGGGAGAACCTGCTTGTCCTCCCTGGTCGTTACCCCTCCCCGCGCCGCATGCGTTCGGCCTGGCGGCGCATCTCGGCGGCGCCTTCGCGCATGCCCTTGGCGCCGTCCCGAAGCTGCGGGATGGCGTCGAGCAGCTGGCGGTCGGTGACGTCGTGGCCGCGCCGCGCCTCCTCGGCGATACGCTGCTGGCGATAGGCGGGCGAGGTCAGCCGCTCGGCCTCCTCCTCCATGTGGCGGGCGCCGCGCTCCATGCCGTCGGCGCCGCGCATCATGCCCTCGGCGCCGCGCGCCATGCCGAGCCGCATCGTTTCCTGGGCATGCGCGGCGGCGTCCTGGGCCCGCCGCATCGCCTCGCCCTGCGCGCGGCCGGCGGCGCGCATCGCCTCGGCCTGAGCCTGCTCGGCGCCGCGCATCGCCTCCTCGCGCGCCTGTGCGCTGGCGGCGACGGCGGCCTCGACTTCGCGGGCGATGGCGGCGCCGTCGACCGGAGGCGGCGGCGCGGGCGGCGCTGCCGGTACGGGCGGGACCGGGGGAGCCGGAGGCGCGGGCGGGGCCGAATCGTCGCCATCGTCAGCCAGGGCGAGCAAAGCCGGCGCGGCCGGAGCGGCGGCGGGCGAAGGCGGCGCGCCCGGGGCGCGGGGCGAGGCCGGAGCCTGCGGCGCGGCGGCCGGCTGGGCGACCGCCCGCGGCGCGGGCGGCGCGGCCGGGGCCGGCGACGCCGCCCGGACGACGGCCTGGACCGGCTTCAGCGCCGCGATCGGCGCCGCGACCAGGGCCGCGAGCAGGATCGCGGCGCGGACCCAGCGCGGCTTGGGCGCGCCGGCGCCGAGGCGCCGCTCGAGGATCGCCTTCACCCGCCGGCGCAGCGACGTGTCGGCCATCGCGCTGGCCGGGAGGCCGAGCCCCGCCTGGCTCTGGGCGCAGCTGAGCAAGGTCTGGGCGTAGCGCCCCGGCTCGACATGCTCGAGCGCCCGGGCGTCGGCGGCCTCCTCGGCCTCGCCGCGGATGCGCCGCTCGAGCAGCCACATCAAAGGATTGAACCAGAAGCCGGCGACGGCGAGCCGCGACAGGATCAGCACCGCCCAGTCGCCCCGCACGATGTGCGCCATCTCGTGCGCCACCACCGCCTCGGCCCCGTCGGAATCGCGCGCGGTATCGGGGTCGATCAGGATGACCGGCCGAAGCGCGCCCCAGCTCATCGGGGAAGGCACGTCGGCGACGAGCAGCCGCACCGGCCGGCGGCAGCCGCTTCGGTCGACCGCCCGGGCGACGGCGTTGCGCCAGGCGGGGTCGGCGATCTCGCTGCCCGCCTCCGTCCAGCGACGGAGCGTCGCGAGGCCGCCGAGCAGGCGGCCCAGCAGCACCGCCGCGCCGCCGGCCCAGAGCAGCTCGATCAGCGGCGTGGGATCGTCGAGGACGCCCGGCGTCGGGGCCGGCCCCGTCGCCGCCGCGGCGACGGCGGCGAGTTGCTCCGGCGTAAGGATGGGAAGCGGCGCCTCATGCACCGTCGAAGTCACCACCGGCAAAGCGGGAAGCAGCAGAGCGACAAGGGGCAAGGCGACGATGAGGACGGCCGCGGTGGCGAGCAGGGCGGCCCGCTCGCTGGCGCTGCGCCGACTCAGCACGGAGGCGAGCAGGAGCGCCGAGCCGCTGATCAGGGCCGACTTCCAGGCCATTTCCACGAGAAAATCGAAACTCATGACTGACGCTCCCTCGCTTGATCGATCGCCCGCTGCAGCGCGGCGAGCTCTTCGGGCTCCAGGTCCTTGGACAGGCCGAGCAGGGCCGTCGCCGCGCTCGCCGCGGAGCCGTTGAAGAAGGTCTTCACCAGCTGGCGGAGCGCCGATTCGCGCACCTTCGCCGGCTGCGGAACCGTCGCGTAGACGTAGGTCTGGTCGGCGAGGCGGTGGCGGAGCAGGCCCCGCGCCTCGAGCCGGGCCAGCAGGGTGCGGACCGCCGAATGGCTCGGCGGGTCGGCCATCGCGGCGCGCACCGCGGCCGCGGTCGCCTCGCCGGCGCTGGCGACGATCTCGAATATCTCGCGCTCGCGGCGCGGCAGGCTCTCTATCGACGGCACGACTCGCGGCACCTCATGCTGCTACACCTGTAGCATGCCACAAATGTAGCAGCGCGCAAGTCCCTTCGTCGAAGAAAGCGGTGCTTTCGTCGATCGACGGCGCGCTGACAGGCCGGACGGGATCGGCTAGGTTGGCGGAAGGAGGCGCTCGTGGAAGCACAAGCCATGATCGATCGGCTGGACCCAAAAGTCGCAGCCACCGCCAGCGGGCTCAGGCAGCGCCTACGGGCCGAGCTGCCCGATACCGCGGAGCAGCCGGACGAGAGCGGAAATGTGATCGGCTACGGCTTCGGCTCGGGCTATAAGGGTCTCGTCTGCACTATCATGCTGTCGAAATCGGGCGTGAAGCTGGGTGTCCCCCACGGGGCGGTGCTCCCCGACCCTGACCGGCTTCTGGAGGGGACAGGCAAGGTGCATCGCTACGTCGTGGTGGCGGACGAAGAGGCGACCGGGGATCCCCGGCTCTCAACGCTTCTCGCCGAAGCGCGGGCGGCGGCGCTCGCTCGCCTGGGCGGCGGCGCTACTTCCGCGGCTTCCTGAAGCGGTAGACGACGCGGTCGGTCACGCCGCGGATCGAGGGGTCGAAGACCAGTTTGCTGTGGTCGTCGGCCGGGTTGCGCAGCAGGTTCGATTCGGCCTCGAGTTTGAAGCCGGCGCGGTCGAAATCGGCGCGGATCACCGCCGGGTCGATGCGGTGGAGCCTATCGACCAGGGCGCGGGTGTCGCCGGCCGGGCCGACATGGTCGATCACCGCGACGATGCCGCCCGGCTTCACCGCCTGGTAGACGCTCGCGAGCACCGCCTGCGGGTCGACCCGGGGGAAGCCGTATTTCCGGCTCTCCCAGTAGAAATCGTGATAATTGAGATGGATCATCACGAAGTCGAACGCATTGGGCGGCAGCGACAAGGCGTTGGCGGGAGTCACGAAGATGCCGGTATTGGGCGCCCGCTCCTTCAGCGCGGCGAAGGCGGCGCGGCTCTTGTCGTTGACGAAATTGGCCGGATCCCAGGCAAGCACGCCGCCGGTCGGGCCGACCGCCCGCGCCATGATCTCGGTATAATAACCCCCGCCCGCGAACAGATCGAGCACCATGTCCCCGCGCTTGAGGCCCTCGAAGGCGAGGATCTCGGCCGGATGGCGCACCGCGTCGAGCTTGACCATGTCGGCAGGGCGGCCCGGCGCCGCGACGGCGGCCGCGAAATCGGGGGCGGAGATTGCCGTGCGGTGGGCCGGCTTGGCATGGCCCGCGCCGGCAGCCGACACCATCAGCGCGGCGGTCGCGACGGCCAGTACGAACCTGCGCATCATACCTCTCCCCTCGTCCTATTGGTGATCGGGGGAAACTAGGCGATTTGCGCATTGGGGGCACGCTTTTTCGACAAGGACGGCAGCCAGTGCGACGGACCCCGGCACCCTCGCTTCAGTAAATGATGCCAATCCCGAAGGTGATCTTGTGCTCCTGCTCGAACGACAGCTCATTGTTGCCGTCAGCGTAGGTGAAGCCGACATCGAAGCCGACCTTTTCGTCCGCCCAGATTCGATATTTCAGGCTGGCTTCCAAGCGCTCGAGACGATTGAAACTCCCCGACAAGGTGGGGAGGATTCGATACTCCACCGTCCCCGCTACGCCCATCTTCTTCCCGGTGGGCAGGATGAGTTCGTAACGGCCGCGGACTCCAGCCGCGAGGAAATTGTTGTACTGGCTCATTGCCAGGGTCCCGCGATTCAACACTTGCGCCGCCTCGACGTCGGCCTGGATTTTGCAGCGCGCTTTCAGGCTTATCGCTTTCACGATAATCTCAGCGTGGCCAAGTCCGCAGATGCCAAGGGAAAAATCGATGGCGGGCTGTAGTAAGGCTCGGAGCTTTAGCCGCCGTGCATCGTGAGTGAAGTCGAAGACGATGCCCCCCTCAAGATCGAGAAACCACTTCTTCGCCGCCTCACTTGGGGTCAGCTGAGCCTGAACGAGAAGGCCGAGTTCCAATGCGTTGGTGTCGTCGCTTCCCTGGCCCGCTGCGGGCGCGGGACGCGTGCGC
Organism: Sphingomonadales bacterium; assembly: GCA_034668385.1. Classification (GTDB taxonomy): domain Bacteria; phylum Pseudomonadota; class Alphaproteobacteria; order Sphingomonadales; family Sphingomonadaceae; genus Allosphingosinicella. Next base: position 11,974 of record JAXDPL010000021.1, read on the forward strand.
TTTCGCTCAAGATTGTAACGGCCGAACAGATAGGCGGTGGCGTCCTGGGAGCTCGCAGCGGTAAGCCGTGTCCCGACGGTGCCGTCGATCTTCAAGCTGGAGTCGGTCTTCGTCGAACCATCGTCCTTGATCTTCCGTTCCCGTTCCGCACCGAGGGCAAAGGAACCGGCACTTCGGCGATCGTCGCCCAACAATGGCAGCTCTTCCGGCTTCTCGCGAACGGAGAATGCGGGCGGAGGATCGAAGTCCTCGAACCCGCTGACGATCGTGGCTTCGGGCTTGCCCGGCTTGCACGTGATCGTGAAATCGGGGCGGCCAGGTTTGAACAAGTCCACCGGCAGCGCTCCGGAAGGCGTACTGAAGATCAGAGGGTGATCGCCGGCCTGAGCGGCCTTGACCAGCATCGCCTTGAGCGAGCTGATTCCGCCAGCCAGCTCCGGATCGAAAGCCGGACCAGGAACCTCGCTGTCGTTGAGCCGACGAATAATAGCTTGGGCATAGACATCGTATGGCGTGCGCGAGGGATCTGGGATTGCCATCTCGGCGGCGACGAACTCGGAGGGGCTCCGTCCCGACTCGGCGAGCAGGGCCTCGGCCAGGTGGAGAACACTAATCTCATGCCCCCGATTGCCTTGGCAGGCGCGGGCGACCACGTCAGCGCCGTTGGCCGTCGCGGCGGCGGCGGACGTGCCGATCAGCGCGGTAGCCGCCGCGAGACAGACGGGCACGGCTCGGAATGCAGGCCGTGTCATTTCATTCCTCCATGGCGCTGATCTCTCCCGAAACGCCGAGAGAGGTCGCCTTGGCGGCGAGGTAGACCTGGAATTCGATTAGGCGTTTGGAGCGCGAGGCTCTTTTCGCCGATGTGGGGACCTCAATGTCCTGGCCCGCTGGCAACCGTTGGTTGAACCGATTGACGATATCCGAAGCTGCTGCCTGCCAGTCCCGATCCTCATAGTCCCAATCGGTTTCCGGAACGATATTCTGCCAGACGCCGCTGTCGGCCGAATGGTGCTCGGCGACGTATTCTTCGATCGCGTCGCCCGCCAATTGAAATGCAAGAGCTGAGCTCATGATCTTCCTCCCCCGGAAGTGAATTCCCTGTTTTTAGTCCCGATCGGCGCAGGGCCGGCGTGACGGGCGTCACGCCATCGATTCTCTTGGGTCGCTATTTTTTGACGCTCTCACACTTGGAAGGAGCAGCCCCGATGGCATTGGTGCCCCCACCGGAACCTCGCACTTTCACCAAGGGCGAAATTGCCTTCGCGTTCGCTGGAGTTGCCCTGCTCGTCTTGGTCGCGGTCGCGCTCACTTATGTATCATGGCCGAACGGCAGCGGCGGCAGCGAAACCTTCCGCTTCATCACGCTTCTCGTCATCGTGGTGGCGACGCTCACCGCCGCCGCCGGCGTGTTCGTCTGGCTCCAGATGCAAAATCAATCCGAGGCATTTGGCCTGCCGTCGGGTTCCATCCGCGCCGTGCTGGCGATCGCCGTGATGGTGCTCTTCGTAGTATTCGGACTTCCCGCCGTGTCGCCCCTCCCGGCGAGCGAGGCACGCCTAACCACCGCCCCCGTCTCATCGATCGTCGTGCCCACGGCGAACGCGGATCAATGGGTAACCCTCCATCGCAATGAGGGCCTGACCGTTATCGTCAAAGACTATGACAAACCGGCCGGCAGCACCCGGATCGAAATCTATGGGAAAGTGAAGATTCGCTCCGCCGACGAACTGGAGCTCGCCAAACAGGTCCTCACCGCGCTGCTGAGCGCGCTCACCATGATGATCGGCTTCTACTTCGGAGGCAGATCAACGAACGACGCCGCCGCCGCCGTTAGCAAGGCCGTGCAGGAGGCCACCGCGGCTGCGGCGCCGAAGACCGGCTGAACCCGAAGGCGACCATCGCGGCGGCGTCCTGGCCGGAACGCCGCCTCCCTTAGGCGAACGGCACCGTCTGGCCGCCGACCCCGGTCGCCGCCGCGGCGGCGATCGTGTCGAAGTGGACGGCCGAGAAGTCGCTGACCCCGAGCAGCACGGCCGAGCCGCCGCCGTTCGAGAAAGCCAGCGTCAGGTCGAGGTGGCCGTCGTGGTTGACGTCGCTCACCGTCCAGCTCCTGACGCCGATCCCGTCCTCGAGGCCGATCCGGTCGTGCGCCGTGTCGAAGTCGAGCACCGTGTCGGAGCCGCCGCCGCGGCCGAATACGAACAGGTCGTTGCCGCTGCCGCCCGAAAGCAGGTCGTCGCCGTTGCCGCCCGCCAGCCGGTCGTTGCCGGCGCCGCCGTAGAGGCTGTCGGTGCCGTTGCCGCCGTAGAGCAGATCATGGCCGTCCATCCCGTAGAGGATGTCGTTGCCGTTGCCGCCGTCCAGCCGGTCCTCGCCGCCGGTGCCGGTCAGCGTGTCGTTGCCGTTGCCGCCGGAAAGCGACACGCCGTCGGCGATTCCGGTCACCGTCACGTCGACCGTGGCGGTGCTGGTGAGGCCATGGCCGTCGGTCACCGTGTAGGTGAAGTGGTCGACCGCGGTCGCGCCGGTGGGCAAAGCGTCGAACGCGTCGTTGTCGGCGACGTAGCGCAGCGACTGGGTGGCCGAGTCGAAGATGACGTGGCCGAGCGTGCCCGTCGTGTCGACGCTCTGGATCGAGAGCTGGTTGCCGGCGTCCGGATCGCTGTCGTTGCCGAGCAGGGTCGCCCAGAGGTTGGGAGTCGTCGCGTCCTCGTTGACCGCGACGGCGTCGCCGTGGGCGCTCGGCGCCTCGTTGACGTCGCCGACCGCGATGGCGAAGGCCTTGTCGACGTGGAGGCCGCCGCCGTCGCTGGCGCGGACGGTGACCGAGTAGCCGTGCGCCGTCTCATAGTCGAACGCCTGGGTGGTCGTGATGGCGCCGGTCGCCGCGTCGATCGCGAAGCGGCCGCCGGCATCGTCGGTGAGGCTGTATACGAGCGTGTTGCCGTCCGGATCGGACGCCGAGGCGTTGCCGACGAGCGTTCCGGCGGGCCGGTTCTCGTCCACCGCGGCATGGTCGAGGGCGAGGCCGGTCGGCGCCTCGTTGACGTCGCCGACCGCGATGGCGAAGACCCTGTCGACGTGGAGCCCGCCGCCGTCGCTGGCGCGCACCGTCACCGAGTAGCCGTGCGACGCCTCGTAGTCGAACGCCTGGGTGGTCGTGATGGCGCCGGTCGCCGCGTCGATCGCGAAGCGGCCGCCGGCATCGTCCACGAGGCTGTAAGCCAGCGTGTTGCCGTCAGGGTCGCTTGCCGAGGCGTTGCCGACGAGCGTGCCGGCCGCCTGGTTCTCATCCACCGCCGCGTGGTCGAGGGCGAGGCCGAACGGCGTCTCGTTGACGTCGCCGATCGCGATCGCGAACGCCTTGTCGACGAACAGGCCACCGCCGTCGCTCGCGCGGACGGTCACCGAATAACCGTGCGACGCCTCGTAATCGAACGCCTGGGTCGTGGTGATCGCCCCGGTCGCAGAGTCGATCGCGAACCGGCCGCCGGCATTGTCCACGAGGCTGTAAGCCAGAGTGTTGCCGTCGGGATCGGACGCCGAGGCGTTGCCGACGAGCGTGCCGGCCGCCTGGTTCTCGTCCACCGCCGCGTGGTCGAGCGCGAGGCCGGTCGGCGCCTCGTTGACGTCGCCGATCGCGATGGCGAAGGCCTTGTCGACGAACAGCCCGCCGCCGTCGGAGGCGCGAACAGTCACGGAATAACCGTGCGACGCTTCATAATCGAAGGCCTGGGTGGTGGTGATCGCACCGGTCGCGGAGTCGATCGCGAAGCGGCCGCCGGCATTGTCCACGAGGCTGTAAGCCAAAGTGTTGCCGTCGGGGTCGCTCGCCGAGGCGTTGCCGACGAGCGTGCCGGCGGCCTGGTTCTCGTCCACGGCGGCGTGGTCGAGCGCGAGGCCGGTCGGCGCCTCGTTGACGTCGCCGACCGCAATCGCGAACGTCTTGTCGACGAACAGACCGCCGCCGTCGCTGGCGCGGACGGTGACCGAATAACCGTGCGACGCTTCGTAATCGAACGCCTGCGTCGTGGTGATCGCCCCGGTCGCCGAGTCGATCGCGAAGCGGCCGCCGGCATCGTCCACGAGGCTGTAAGCCAGCGTGTTGCCGTCGGGGTCGCTCGCCGACGCATTGCCGACAAGGGTGCCCGCCGGCTGGTTCTCGTCCACCGACGCATGGTCGACGGAGAGACCGGTCGGAGCCTCGTTGACGTCGCCGACCGCGATGGTGAAGCTCTGCTGGGTCGAGAGCCCGCCCTGGTCGGTGACGGTGGCGGTGATCGCGAAGCTCGCATTGGCCTCGTGGTCGAACGCCGCGGTGGTGGTCACCACGCCAGTGTGGGGATCGACCGTGAAGCGGCCGCCGGCGTCGTTGCTCAGCGCGTAGGTCAGGGTGTCGGTCGCCTTGTCGGTCGCCGACAGCTTTCCGACCACCGTCCCGGCCGCCCGGTTCTCGTCGACCGCCTGGTGGTCGAGGACGAGGTTGGTCGGCGCCTGGTTCGGCGCCGGGATCGAGAACAAAGCGACCTGCGGGTCGTGGTCGGTCGGCCGGGTCGCGGCCGAGAATTCGGCGTTGATGTGGACCGAATCATATTGCGCGCCGGAGAGCAGGCCGCCGGTCACCAGGATGTTGTCGAACATCTGGAGGTTGGCGTCGAACTGGTAGGAGTAACGCTCCTCGGGGGCGAGCAGGCCGTTCAGATTGGTCAGCACGCCGCCGGCGGCGAGGTGCTGGAGCGCGGTCTCGTAATAGAAGCCGTTGAAGTCGCCCATCACCGCGAACTGGAGGTTCGGGTTGGTGGCGAGATGGTCGTCGACATAGGCCTTGACCGTGTCCGCCATCGCGGTGCGGCGGTCGTCGCCCGACTGGGCCGGCGGCTGGACGGCGCCGAAATCGGGATCGCTGCCGCCGCGCGAGTAGCTATGGATGTCGATGACGGTGACGTTCTGGCCGTTGAAGCTGAAGGTCCCGACCAAGGGATTGCGGCTGTTGTGGAAGGCGTCGCCGGGGATCAGCTCCATGTTGACGAGGCTGACGCGGTTCATGTCGTAGACGAAGGCGTTGCGGATGTTGCCGTTGGGCTCGCCGCCGGTCGAATTCTCCGACGTCGGGTCGATATCGGCATAGACATAATGCGCCGTCGGGTCGGCCGAGTTCAGGGCATCGACCAGGTTCTGGAGGTTCTGGTTGGCGCTGAGCACGCCGGTGCCCGGGCCGTTATCGTCCTGCACCTCCTGGAGCGAGACGATGTCCGGAGCGCCGAGATTGTAGACGATGTCGTGCGCCAGGATGTCGTACTTGTTGTCCGACGGATCCATGTTCTCGACATTGTAGGTGGCGATCGAGAGATGGTCCGCGTCGGCGATCAGGCTGGTCGTCTCGCGGGCGAGGTCGCCGGCCTGGCGCAGCGTCGGCTCGACCGAGGTCAGAACCTCATATTCGTCGTGGCTGTAATTGAGGATGCCGGTGACGCTGGTGATGTGGTCGCCCTCGGTGAACGACGTCGGGCTGGCGTTCAGGCTGTCGATCTGGATCCGCTCGGGATTGTAGTCTCCGGCGGACAGGGTGAGGCCGCCGCGCGCCGCGACCCCGGTCGCGCCCACTCCGTCGGAGGCGACGACATAGGTCTCGCCGAAGCCGTTGGTCGACTGGATGACCAGCGGGTTCTGGACGGTGACGCGCATCCCTTCCATCGATTCGTAGAAGTCGATGCCGTCGTGGGCGGGATCGTAGCTGGTGAGGCCGTCGTCATCGATGACGTTGGGCGGCGGCAGCCGGCCGCCGGCGCCGATCAGCACCGCGTCGGGCAGCGGGTTGCCGGAGCTGAGCACGGTGGTGGTCGGCGAATCGATCTCGGTGACGGTAAGGCCGACGCCCGGGTCCGCCGAAAATTCGGCGACCTTGCCGCTGACCTGCACCGAATCGCCGACCGCGACGGCGGGGAGCGTATGGGTGAAGACGAACACCGCGTCCGAGGTGGCGTCGTTGCCGTCGCCCTGCGCGTCCTGAACGTAATAGCCGTTCGGACCGACCTGGGTGACGATCCCCGTCGTCGTCACGTCCTGGCCGACATAAGCGGACGTGTGGCCGAGACCCTGGATCTCCATGATGGTGAGCGCGATCGGATCGTCGTTGAGGATCGTCGCCACCGCGCTCGCGTCGGTGATCGAAATGTTGCCGGCGGGGTTGGAGAGGACGACGTGGAAAGTGTCGTTGCCCTCGCCGACAGTGTCGGTGGCGATGCCGATCGCGATCTGCACCTGCGAGACGCCCGGCGCGAAATCGACATGGCCCGAGAAAGGCTGGCCGGCGCCGATGTCGGCCGCGTTGGCGGTGCCATCGAGGTTGATCGTCCAGTCGACCCCGGCGCTCTGGTCGAGCCCGCCGGCGCGGTGGACGGTGAGGAGCAACTGGGTGGTGCCGCTATTGCCCTCGGCGATCGACGCGTCGGCGATCGAGACCAGGCCCGTCGCGTTCCCCGCGATGAAGTTCTGCCCCGCATTGACCGCGCCGAAGGTCTGCGGGACCGCCGCCTGCCAGGTGAAGTCGGCGTAGCTCGCGCCCGAGCCGATCAGCTGGAGGGTCAGGCCCGCGCCCGGCGCCGGCTCCTCGGAGACTCCGACGTCGGTGCTGGTGAGCCCGGCGGCGGGCGTGCCCGGGGCGCCGGTGATCACGCCTTCGTAGGAGACGAACTGGACGACGTGGCCCTGCGCGTCGACCAAAGCGAAGCCGTCCTGCGGGCCGTTCTGCAGGTTGGGCGCGAGGACGCTGACCGTGCCGTAGCCGTCGTCCTGGTTGGGGATGATTCCGCTGAGCGTGAGGGTGCCGTAGACCGGCGCCGCTCCGGGCGTGTTCGAGCCGTTGTAGAGGACGATCGTCCAGCCGGTGAGGTCGGTTCCGGCCGGCCCGGCGATCTCGATCGCCTCGCCGCTGTCGGTGCCGCTATTGTCGTAGTGGAACTCGTTGATGAAGGCGGTTCCGCCCGAGACGAAGGCGTCGTCGTTGACGATCGTGCCCGCGCCGCTGCCGTCGGCGATGGCGGCGCCGTTGGTCGGCGCCGACAGAGTGATTGTGAAGGTCTCGTTGGCTTCGTTGACATGGTCGCCGACGACGTTGAGCGTGATCGTCTTGGTCAGCTCGTTGGCCGCGAAATTGAGGTCGCCGCTCAGAGTCGGCGACGAGAAATCGGAAGCGGCGGCGCCGGTCGGGCCGCCGGGCAGGTTCACCTGATAATGGACGGAAGCGGCGACGTTGCTCCCCGCCTCGCGCGACACGGTGAAGGTGATCGGAGTGGTCCCGGAATTGCCCTCGTTGACGCTCTGGTCGTTGATCGCGAAGCTGCCGGGATGGTCGATGACGACCGTCAGCGGATCGCTGGTCACGGTGATGTCGTCGATGCCGATGAAGGCGTCGGTACCGACCGCGTCGGTGGTGATGATCCTTATCTCGACCTGCGCCTGGTTGTTGGCGGCTGACGGGAGGGTGACGGTGAGCATCGTGTCGCCGCCGGTATTGGCGTTGGCGACGGAGGCGATGTTGGTCCAGTTGCCGGTGTCGCCGATGCGGTACTGGACGGCGACCGGCTGCGTGGCGGTCGAGCCGGTGTCGATGTCGCGAAGCCGGGTCGAGAAGACGATGTTCTGCCGCGCCGTCGCGTCGAGATAGACGACCAGGTTCGGAGCGTTGGCCGTGCCCGACCCCTGCAGCGCGACGACCGGGTCAGCGATTCCGTCGAACTCGGCGACTCCGCCGGTCGCGAAGACGCTCGGGTCGCTTCGGTTGGCATTGACGTCGATCACCGGCCCGGCGCCGTTGCCGAGCACGGTCGTGGGATCCTTGCCGGTGCCGCTGGTCAGGCCGTCGCCGCGATAGCCGACGATGGAATCCACGCCGCTCCAATTGTCGTCGGTGGTGATCTGCCCCTTGTTCGACCAATTCTGGAAAAAGGTGCCGAGCGAAAGCTTGTAGAAAGCGGTGGTCATTCCATTCCCCCATTGCCCGCCGCAGAGGAGGACCCGGCCCCGTGCCGGCCCCTCGCATTCGTGCGGCGTCGATTGTCCGGCCCCCGGGCCCGTCGCGAATCGCCCTAAGGACTCGCTGTGACGGCGCGATTACTGCTTGTTAACGCTCGTCTTTACAAGCCTTTCCGGCCCGCCCGCGTCTCGCTCCGGCGCACCCCGGGCGGGCGATATCGACGGGGCATGGCCGGCTGAAGCCAATTTCATCGAGCTTGGCGACAACTTCCTCCACTTCGGAGTGAACCGTGGCACCCCGAAGGGCCGGCGCGATTGACGGGGCGCGGGCGCTGGCGCAGCCTTGGCGTTTCGCGTGGGGGTGCGAATGGCAAAGGGGGGGCGAGCGGGAACCAGGCCGGCGCGGAGGGCGCCCGCCGCAGGGGCGGAGCGCAAGACGCCGGCCGCCGCGGCGGCTGAGGAAAAGTCGATCGTGCTGTTCTCGGACGGCACCGGCAACAGCAGCGCCAAATTGTTCAAGACCAACGTCTGGCGAATGTACGAGGCCGTCGACCTCGGCCCCAGCCCCTCCGGCAAACGCGACCAGATTTCCTTCTACGACGACGGCGTCGGCACCTCCGGGTTCAAGCCGCTCGCCGCGCTCGGCGGCGCCTTCGGCTGGGGCCTCAAGCGCAACGTGCTCGACATCTACCGTTATGCCTGCCGCAATTATCGTCCGGGCGACCATATTTACGGATTCGGCTTCAGCCGCGGCGCCTTCACGATGCGGCTGGTCATCGCACTGATCGCCTCGCAGGGGCTCGTCCCCTCCGACGACGAGGCCGAACTCCAGCGCCGAAGCCGCTGCGCCTACCGCGCCTTTCGCGCCGCTTTCCTGCCGCGCAAGCTGAAAGCGCCGACCCGCCTGTTCCGGCGCGTCCGCGACGGTCTCTCGCGCTGGCGTGAAGCGCGCAAGGGCTACGATTCCTACGACCGCTCCAGGAATTACGATCCGGTCATCCGCTTTGTCGGCGTCTGGGACACCGTCGCGGCCTATGGCGGGCCGATCTCGGAGATCACCCGGGCCATCGACAATTGGGTCTATCCGCTCAGCATGCCCGACTACCAGTTGAGCGCGAAGGTTCAGCGCGCCCGCCACGCTTTGTCGCTCGACGACGAGCGGGATGCGTTCCAGCCTCTTCTGTGGGACGAGGTCCACGAAGATTCTCTCGTCGACTCGGGCAACGTCGCACGCGACCGGCTGCAGCAGGTCTGGTTCACCGGAATGCACGCCGATGTCGGCGGCGGCTATCCGGACGAAAGCCTCAGCTACGTGTCGCTGCTGTGGATGCTGGAGGAGGCGGAAAAAGCGGGCCTTCGCACGCTCGACGTCATCAAGGACCGCTATTTCGCGCTCGCCAACAGCTACGGCCCGATGCACGACAGCCGCTCGGGGCTGGGCGCCTATTACCGCTACCAGCCGCGCAAGATCGCGGCCTGGCTCGACCCTTTGGACAAGCGCTACCTGATGCTCCAGGACCCCGACATCGAAGGTCCGGGCGGTCGCGAACAGGGGCTGCTGCGCCGCGTGCTGGTCCACGAAAGCGTGATCGCGCGCATCGATACGGGCACGGACCGCTACGCCCCGATCGCGCTTCCCGAGCGATTCGAGGTCATCCCGCCCCAGACGGAGGGCGAAACGGTCGAGCAGGCCACCAGCGAAACCGAGGAGCCGCTGCACCGGCCGCCGCCTTCGGAACCGCTGATCGCGCCGCAGGTGCGTTCGCGGCTCAAGGCGTCGGAAGACGAACGCTTCGCCTGCCAGGAGAATCTGTGGGACCTGGTCTGGAAGCGACGCCTCTCTTACTTCCTGACGGTCGGCGCGACGCTGCTGCTGGTCGCCCTGCCGCTCGGCAATCCATTCCCGTTCCTCGAGCAATCCTGCTCCGACGGCCGTTGCGTGCTGCCGAACATCATCCGATCGGCGAAGATGCTCGTCCCCGGTTTCGCGGACCGCTGGATCGAAGCCTTCGCGCTCTATCCGGTGACCGCGATCGCCCTCGCCGTCGCGATTTGGTGGATTTGGCGCTGGGGCCAGTCGCTGGAAGCCCGGCTCGGCGATTCATCGCACCGGTTGTGGCGCTCGGCGATCGACGGCCAGGTTCCGGAACCGCAGCGCTGCACCCCCAGTCGGCTGCGCAACTGGCGCGAAAGCCTCGGCTATCAGCAGCTCTTCCGAGCGCTGAAATGGTACGTGCTGCCCGGGTTGTTCGGCCTGCTGATGATGCTCATGATTCTCTATCTGCCGCTCGTCGCGCTGACCCAGGCCTCGCTCGCCGTGGAAGAGGTCGACCATCATTTCTGCGCCGCCGAGGCGCCCGCCAGCCTCAAGCCCTTCGTTTTCGCCAGGCGCAAGTTCAACACGCGCTCGCCGTGCGTCGCCACGGGCCTGCGCGTCGACAAGGGCCAGGTTTACGACATCGTCTTCCAGCTTCCGGTCACCCAGACCGGCGACCCCGCCGAATGGTATGACGGGAGAGGCGCGGGCGGGAAGCCCACCGGCATACGCGCGGCCGGCCTGGCGCATTTCCTCGGCGTGCCGATGCGGCGCGTGATCACCGCCCGCTATCTGCAGCCGGTGGCGCAGATCACCGTCACCCGCAGGGACAATCCGGGTAGGCTCGGCCGCTGGCTGAGGGGATTGTTTCCGAACGTCGACCGGGTCGACGAGCGTGCCCTCGATCTTCAGCAGGACCCGGAATGGCCCGAGCTCTGGCGGGTCCGCTTCAAGGCGCCGGAGTCCGGCAGCCTCCATTTCTTCGCCAACGATTCGCAGCTGCCGTTCGGCGGGGGCCGCTCGCTCTACGACAACAATTGCGGCAACGCCCGGGTGATGATCACCAAGGTCCTGCGCCGCACCGCGGGACAGCCGCCGCAACACTTCCCGACGATTCCGGACGCCAACTTCCCGCCGCCGCGCTGCACCGAGGCGCATTCGCCGCCGCAGCCCTAGGCGGGATCGTCCGGCAGGCGACGATGATCCCTTGCCTTCCGCCCGCGCGGCACCCATTTCGGCGGCTCGCGTTGAGCTGTCGCGCGTCCCACTTGACCACAGAACATATTCGGAACACGATCGGCCATGCTGACTCACATCTCCGTCCGCGGCGCGCGCGAGCACAATCTGAAGAATGTCGACGTCGACATTCCGCGCGAGACCCTGACCGTCATCACCGGCCTCTCCGGCTCCGGCAAATCCTCGCTCGCCTTCGACACCATCTACGCCGAAGGGCAGCGCCGCTACGTCGAGTCCTTGAGCGCCTATGCGCGCCAGTTCCTCGAGATGATGCAGAAGCCCGACGTCGACCATATCGAAGGCCTCTCCCCCGCCATCTCGATCGAGCAGAAGACGACCAGCCGCAACCCGCGCTCGACCGTCGCCACCGTCACCGAGATCTACGATTACATGCGCCTGCTCTGGGCCCGCGTCGGCGTGCCCTACAGCCCGGTCACCGGCCTCCCCATCTCCGCCCAGACGGTCAGCCAGATGGTCGACCGGGTGATGGCGCTTCCCGAGGGCACCCGTCTCTACCTCCTCGCCCCGGTCGTCCGCGGCCGCAAGGGCGAGTACAGGAAGGAGCTGGCCGAGTGGCAGAAAGCCGGCTTCACCCGCGTGCGCATCGACGGGAAGTTTTACGACATCGAGGAGGCCCCGGCCCTCGACAAGAAGTACAAGCACGACATCGAAGTGGTGGTCGACCGCCTGGTCGTCCGCGAGGGGATCGAGACTCGGCTGGCGGATTCGCTGGAGACCGCGCTGAAGCTCGCCGAGGGCCTGGTCTATCTCGATCCGGCGGATCCGGCTTCCGGAATCGGGGTCACCCAATTTGGTGTCCCCGCAATCGCCCGCGCGGGGGAGGGGACAC
>JAXDPL010000022.1:0-6776 GCA_034668385.1 Sphingomonadales bacterium
CCCTTCAGGGAGAGGGACAGCCGAGCCGAAAGGCTCGGCAGGGTGAGGACACGGCATCTCGGTGGCGTGATGGCGATCCGCGACGGCCTCGACGGGGACGCCGCCGCGATTCGCGCGGTCCATCTCAGCGCTTTCCCGACCTCGGCGGAAGCGGACCTGGTCGAGCGCCTCCAGGCCGACGGCGATGCCGTCCTCTCGCTGGTCGCCGAGGAAGACGGCGCGGTGGTGGGGCACGTGCTGCTCAGCCGGATGCGGGTCGCGGGCGACGGGCGGGACTATCGCGCTCTGGGCCTGGCGCCGGTCGGAGTCATCGCGTCGCGGCAGGGCGCCGGCTTAGGCTCCGCCCTCATCCGAAACGCCTTAAAGCGCGCGGCGCAGCGGGGAGAAGAGCTCGTCTTCCTGCTCGGGGCGCCGGCTTTTTATCGACGGTTCGGCTTTCGCGCCGAGGAGGCCGCGCCCTTCGCCTCGCCTTATGCCGGGCCCCATTTCATGGCGCTGCGGCTGGGCGACGTGTCGCTCCCCGTGTCGGGACGGGCCGATTACGCTCCGGCTTTCGCGACGCTAGGATAGGCTCGTGAGCTTCAACAGCTTCGGCCGCGTCTTCCGCTTCACCACCTGGGGCGAGAGCCATGGGCCCGCGATCGGCTGCGTGGTGGACGGCTGCCCGCCCGGGCTCGCGCTCTCCGAGGCGGGGATCCAGCTTTGGCTCGACAAGCGCCGGCCGGGCCTGTCCCCCAACACCTCGCCCCGCCAGGAGCCGGACCGCGTCCGAATCCTCTCGGGCACCTACGAGGGCCGCACGACCGGCACTCCGATCGCCCTGGTCATCGACAATGTCGACGCCCGGCCAAAGGATTATGCCGACATGCCGCCCCGCGCCGGCCATGCCGACGCCGCCTACGAGGCCAAATACGGTCTCCGCGACCCGCGCGGCGGCGGCCGCGCCTCCGCGCGCGAGACGGCGATGCGGGTTGCCGCGGGCGCGATCGCCCGCCTCGTCATTCCGGAAGTGCGGATCGCCGCCCGGGTCGCCGAGGTCGGCGGCTCGGCCGAGGAATCGCAATGGCAGGCGATGCTCGATGCGGCCCGCGCCGCGGGAAGCTCGCTCGGCGCCCTGATCGAATGCGTCGCGGCCGGCGTCCCCGCCGGCTGGGGGGCGCCGGTCTACGCCAAGCTCGACGCCGAGCTCGCCGGAGCGCTCATGTCGATCAACGCGGTCAAGGCGGTGGAGATCGGCGCCGGCTTCGAAGCCGCGCGCCTGCGCGGCGAGGACAATGCCGATCCGGCGCTGGCCGGCGGGATCACCGGCGGCATCTCGACCGGCGAGCCGATCACCGTCCGAGCCGCCTTCAAGCCGACCTCGTCGGTCGCCGCGCTCGGCGTGAAAGGCCGCCACGACCCCTGCGTCGGCCTGCGCGGCGCCCCCGTCGTCGAAGCGATGGTCGCCCTGGTCCTCGCCGACCACAAGCTCCTCCACCGCGCGCAATGCGGGTGAGGGGGAAGAGCTGGACGTAGGAATTTCCGTTCGGGCTGAGCCTGTCGAAGCCCTCTCTTTCCTCGAGGAGAAGAAATGGCCTTCGACAAGCTCAGGCCGAACGGTGGGGCCGATTACCGCGCCCTGACGTAGCTTCCGGGCGCGTCTTCGATCGCCTTCAGCTTGCCGCGGCCCGGCACGCGGGCGCCCTTGGCAGGCACCTTTGCGTCCGCCTGCGCCTCGATCCAGGCGCGCCAGTCGGGCCACCAGCTGCCCTTGTGCTCGGTCGCGCCGGCGACGAATTCGTCGAGCGTCGCGACCTTCTTTTCGTTGGTCCAATACTGGTATTTCTGGGCCTCGGGCGGGTTGACCACCCCGGCGATATGGCCGCTCCCGGCCAGAACGAAGCGCAGCGGCCCCTCGAAATAATGGGTGATCTTCCAGACGCTCGCCGCCGGGGCGATATGGTCCTCGCGGCCGGCCTGAACGTAGGTCGGAGTCCTCACCTGGTGGATGTCGATCGGGGTTCCGTCGACCTTCAGTTCGCCGGCCAGCACCAATTTGTTGTCGCGGTAGAAGTCGCGAAGATAGGCGCGGTGCCAGGTCGCCGGCAGGTTGGTCGTGTCCGAGTTCCAGTGGAGCAGGTCGAACGGCGGATAATCCTCGCCGAGCAGGTAATTGTTGGTGACGTAGCTCCATATCAAGTCGCGGCCGCGCAGCATGTTGAACGTCGCCGCCATGTAGCGCCCGTCGAGATAGCCCTTCTCGGCGGCGAGCTGGTCGACCAGCTGCAAAGTCTCGTCGCCGACGAACAAATTGAGGTCGCCCGCTTCGGAGAAATCGACCTGGGCGGTGAAGAAGGTGGCGCTGGCGACCTTGTCCGCCTCCCCCCGCGCCTCCAGCAGCGCCAGGGTCGCGGCCAGCGTCGTCCCGGCGACGCAATAGCCGATGGCGTGGACCGCCGGCACGCCGAGCAGGTCGCGCACCGTGTCGATCGCGTCGACCTGGCCGCGCAGGACATAATCGTCGAGCACCGTGTCCTTCATCGATTCGTCGGCCGACTTCCAGCTCACCATGAACACGGTGAGGCCCTGCTCCACCGCCCAGCGGATGAAGCTCTTTTTCGGGTTCAAATCGAGGATGTAGAAGCGGTTGATCCACGGCGGGAAGATGATCAGCGGCGTCTCCAGCACCGCGTCCGTCGTGGGGCTGTACTGGATCAGCTCGTAGAGCGGCGTCCGCTTGACCACCTTTCCGGGCGTCATCGCTATGTTGCGCCCGACCTCGAAGGCTTCCGGGTCGGTGTGGGTGAGCTGGCCCTTCGTCAGATCGTCCAGCATGTGCTGGAGGCCATTGAGCAGGCTCTCGCCCTTGGTCTCGACCGCCCGCTCGAGCACCACCGGGTTGGTCGCGACGAAGTTGGACGGGCTCATCGCGTCGACGAAATTGCGGGTCATGAAGCGCAGCCGCTCGCGCTGCTTCTCGTCCAGCCCCTCGATCGCGTCGACCCCGCCGAGCAGCCGCTCGGCGACGAGGAGATAGGATTGGCGGATCATGTCGAACAGCGGATTGTCCTTCCACGCCTTCGCGGCGAAGCGCCGGTCCTTGTCGGCTTTCTCCTCGAGCCGGCCGGGCGCGCTCTCCATGCCCAGCGCCCGCTGCCAGATGTTCAGCCCCTCGGTCCACAGCCCGATTTGGGCCTCGGCGAGCTTGGCCGGATCGCCGAACAGGGTCATCCAAGGGAGGTGCGCGGCGGCCTTGGGATCCGGCGCCGGCGCCTCGCCCATCGCCTTGGCGACATGTTCGAGCATCATCTGCTGCGCCCGGCCCATCACCCAGGTCCATTGCTGCAGCTCCTCGAGCGAGGGCAATGGCGCGGCCTCGGCGTCGGCCCCGGTCCGCTCGCTCGTCCTGGTGTCGGCCATCTGATCCTCCTGTCGCGCCTCTCTAGAGCCTGATCGTCGTAGGTCGAAGCGCTTTGCGCTTCGGCCTACGGCGTGAATCAGGCTCTCGACCATATTGAGACCAAGATTCACGTTTCAGGCTGATCAGCTGAAACGATCTTGGTCGAGGAACGCATCGCCCCTGGGAAAGGGCCGCGCGGCCGCCCTTGCATCCCCCGCCGCCGGGCCTAAAAGCGCGGGTTCGACGAGGAGAGGCTTTTGTCCCGCAACCCGAACCGACCGCTCGCGCCGCACCTCACCGTGTGGAAATGGGGGCCGCACATGCTGGTCTCGATCCTCCACCGGGTGACCGGCGGAGCGCTGGCGACCGTCGGCGCCGCCGTGCTGGTCTGGTGGCTCGCCGCCACCGCCGCCTCGCCTCAGGCCTACGCCACCTTCCTGGGCTGGGCGACGAGCTGGCTCGGCATAATCGTCGGGATCGGCCTCACCTGGGCCTTCTGGCAGCACACTTTGTCGGGCCTTCGCCACCTGGTGATGGATTCCGGCGCCGGCTTCGAGCTCGGCCGCAACAAATTCTGGGCGCTGATGACTCTGGCCGGGTCGATCGTCCTCACCGCCCTGATGTGGCTGTGGATCGCGAAGGGGAGTCACTGATGGAGACCGAAACTCCGATGGAGACCCCGATCGCGCGGGTGCGCGGCCTCGGCTCGGCCCGCGAGGGCGCCGAGCATTGGTGGCACGAGCGGGCGAGCGCGATCGCCGCGCTCATCCTCTACGCCTGGCTGCTCGTCTCGGTGCTCCGCCTCGGCCGGCTCGATTACGCGACCGTCCGCGAATGGCTCGCCGATCCCTGGGCGGCGGTGCCGATGCTGCTCCTCATCCTCGTCACCTTCCGCCACCTGCGCGACGGCCTCCAGGTCGTCGTCGACGATTATGTCCACGACGAGGGCAACCGCTTCTTCGCCCTTCTGCTGCTCAACTTCGCCAGCGCCGCCGGCGCGGCTTTGGCCCTGTTCTCGGTGCTGAGGATCGCGTTGGCGGCCGGCGCCGCAATCGCCGGGGCCCCCGCCCACTGACATGCCCGGCCCGTGCCCCAGATGCGGCGGCGCGATGGAGGAGGGCTTCGTCCTCGACCGGACCCACGGCGGCGTCGGCGTGTCGAGCTGGGTCGCCGGCGTCCCCGAGAAGAGCCTCTGGTTCGGCCTCAAGGTGAAGGGCCGCGCCCAGCTCGAGATCGCCGCCTGGCGCTGCCGGAAATGCGGCTACCTCGAATCCTACGCTACAGGCGCCTGACGCTTACGGACCCCGATGACTCTCCTCCTCCCCCTCCTGCTCGCCGCCGCTTCGCCCGAACCGGTGCCGCCGTTCGTCGCGCTCGACAACGCCCATGTCGCCTGGATGGAGTGCGCGGTCGACGCGGCGGCGCGGGCCGGGGCCGCGGGCGCGGATGCCGAGGTGGCGATTCAGCGCGGCTGGGCGGCCTGCCCGCGCGAGGAGGCGGCGCTCCGAGCGGCCTATGCCCGGGTCGAGACGCGCGCCACGCCCGCCGAGCTCGACGACCTCGTCGCCCAGGACAAGAGGCGCCAGGCCTTCCTGCTCCGGGCCGCCGCCACCGGCCAGCTCCGCCGCTGAGCGCGCTCCGGTCCGCCGAGGCCCTATTGCGGACGCCGTTCCAATTTCGATGAAGGAACGAACCTGGTCCGTTACTTTTCGTGACTGCGCGCCTCCCCTCCTCCGCGCCCTCCGCGCCTCCGCGCGAACCGACCCCCTTCCGCTTCCCACCTTGCATCCCCCGCGCGAGGGGTGGAAGCGCCGCGACAGCGTCCGCCCGCGCGGGGCGAGGGGCCCTTTGCGCGGCGCCGCCCGCCCGGTCTAGGAAGGGCGCGGGAGGAGCCGGCATGAGCAAGCTGTGGGTTCTCGCCGGCGCGGCCGCGCTCGCGGCGCTGGGCGGCGGGGGCTGGCTGCTGCTGCGCGGCCCGCCGCCCTCGCAGGGCGAGGAGGGTGTGTTCGAGAACGATTGCTGCGGCACCGTCACCCTCGCCAGGGGCCGCCTCGCCCTCAACGGCGGTCCGTCGATCGGCTACGACGTCGCCCGCGACGCAAGCGGCCCCTACCTCCTGCCGCACACCTATGTCGGCGCGCTCGAGGACCAGGGCTTCGAGGTCGACGGCACCCAGCCCGCCCAAAAGCTCCGCCTCGACCGCCTCCCGCAGCCGCGCGCGATCCAGCTGCCGATGGGCGCGCGCGCGTTCGTGTTCCGAAGGAAGGGATTGCCGGCGCGGCAGCCGTAACGGGCCTTGAACCGGACAGTCATTCGAGGCTCGCCCGCGACACCGTCCGCGCCACCGCGCCTTGGCCGGAGGCCAAGTTTACCTGAAGTGACGACTGCGCGCTTGGCTATTCTTCTTGCTCAATACCAAAGAAGGCATAAGCTATTCGCCAGGCGCACGGGCGACTCGACTTCGAGTCGCCAAATGAGGAGGGGAAAGATGAAAATCGTGGCGAGCATGATTTGCATGGCGGCGTCGGCCGCCCTGGCCGTGGCCGGCACGGCCGCCGACGCGAAGGCGATGGCGCCGAAATTGGTGATGAAGGTGAACGCCGCGTCCGTGATGGTGGTCAAATCCGCGCACGGCCTGCGCCTCTGTGCCGTCGGCACGGTGCCGACCGGGGGCTGGACGAAGCCCACGCTGACGCCGCTCGTCTACGTCCATGCGCCGACCGACGGCATCTACGATTTCGACTTCGACGCGACTCCGCCCTCGGGGATCGTGACGCAGGGGCTGACCATCGTGCGCGCCTTCAAGGTCTGGCCGAACGCGCCCAAAAGCGTGAAGGGCGTCCGCATCCACGGCGCGAACAATGCCGTCGTCGCGATGCTCGGCCCGCTGCCGACCACCTGCCTGCGCGGCGCGCGCTAGGGGAGCGAGGAGCCGACCGCGGCGATCGCCAGCCGTATGGGACTGGGGGACGGTAGCTACTGTCCCTCGTCGGTGCGGTTTCGTTCGATTGCGTCCACCGATCGACCCCAGCACCGCGGCCAACCTCCGCGGCCTCCGCGCCTCCGCGCCTCCGCGTGAAGCCAGACCCGAGCCCCACCCTTGCATCCCCCCGCCTTCGGCCTAAAAGCGCCCGCGACACCCTCACGCCGCGAGCGTCCCGATGGCCACCACACCCTCCGCCTACAAGATCGTCGACCACGCCTACGACGTCGTCGTCGTCGGCGCGGGCGGGTCGGGGCTTCGGGCGACGATGGGGGCGGCCGGGGCGGGGCTGAAGACGGCCTGCATCACCAAGGTGTTCCCGACGCGCAGCCACACCGTCGCCGCCCAGGGCGGGATCGCCGCCAGCCTCGGCAACATGGGGCCGGACCATTGGACCTGGCACATGTACGACAC
>JAXDPL010000023.1:0-3342 GCA_034668385.1 Sphingomonadales bacterium
ACGGCGCCATCGTCGAGGCGGCCGCGCCCGCGGTCGAGGCCCTGGAGCTTCTGATGCGCCCGCTGGTCGCGCTCGGCAACCGGTTGCAGGCCGTGCTGGAGGACGCGCCGGACTGGCTCGACGGCGCCGCCCGGGCGCGGATCGAGGGCGCGCTCGGCGGCTTGGCCTGTCGCACCCAGATTCTCGCCGCCTGGATCGGGCTCGCCGGCCGCATCGGCGGCCGCGGCGACGTCGATTTCGTCGACTGGCTGGCGGTCGAGCGGATCGACGGCCGCGAATATGACATCGGCCTCCACCGCCGCTGGCTCGACCCGACCCGTCCGCTCGCCGAGACGGTGCTGAAGCCGGCGCACAGCGTCGTCGTCACTTCGGCCACGCTGCGCGTCGGCGAAGGGTGGGAAGCGGCGGAGGCCCGCACCGGTGCCGCCCATGTCGGCGGCGCGGCGCGGTTCGAGGCGGCGAGCCCGTTCGACTATCGCGCCAGTGCCGAGGTGATCGTCGTCACCGACGTCAAGCGGGGCGACGTGCCGCAGCTGGCCGGCGCCTATGCCCGGCTGATCGAGGCGGCCGAGGGCGGGACTCTCGGCCTGTTCACCGCGATCCAGCGGCTGAAGGCCGTCCACGCCCGGATCGCCGACCGTCTCGCCCGAATCGGCCTTCCGCTCTACGCCCAGCATGTCGACCCGATCGACACGGGCACCTTGGTCGACATCTTCCGCGACGATCCGCGCGCCTCCTTGCTCGGCACCGACGCGCTTCGGGACGGCGTCGACGTGCCCGGCGAATCGCTTCGGCTGGTGGTGATGGAGGGCGTGCCCTGGCCGAGGCCGACCGTGCTCCACGCCGCCCGGCGCGCGGCGGGCGGCGGCAGCGCCTATGACGACCGGGTGGTCCGCGCCCGCCTCGCCCAGGCGTTCGGCCGCCTGATCCGGCGGGAGGGCGACCGGGGCGTCTTCGTCCTGCTCTCCCCCGCGACTCCGAGCCGGCTGCTCACCGCATTCCCGCCGGGCGTCTCCGTCCACCGGCTGCCGCTCGATCTGGCGCTCGAGCGGGTGAGATCGCGCCTTTCAACCGCCGGCGCATTACGGCATCAGACCGAGCCGGAGAGGCTGGTCGACGAGGCGGAATGAAGATCCTGACCCTGCTTCGGCACGCCAAATCGGGCTGGGATGATCCGGTCACTCGGGATTTCGATCGCCCGCTCAACCCCCGCGGCCGCCGCGCCGCGCGCACGGTGGCGCAGGAGATGCGCCGCCTCGGCCTCGGCTTCGACCTCGTCCTCGCCTCCCCGGCTCGGCGCGTGGTCGAGACGATCGCCGAAGTCGCCGCCGAGTTGGGCCCGCTTCCGGCGGACTATGACGAGCGCCTGTATCTGGCCTCCCCACAGACGCTGCTCGACGTGGTGCACGAAACGCCGGCCGGCGCGCGGCGGCTGCTCCTCATCGGCCACAATCCCGGGCTGGAGAGCCTGGCTCTGCTGCTGTCCGGCCCGGTGCCGCTGCGATCGGAGGTCGAACTCAAATACCCCACTTCGACCCTCGCCGAGATCGCCTTCCCAGTCGAGAGCTGGGGCGAAGTCCGCTCCGGCGGGGGCGAGCTCCGGCGGTTCGTCCGGCCCCGCGATCTCGATCCGGAGCTCGGGCCCGAAGACTGAGCCCCCTCCGCTTGACTCCGGTCGTTGCGCCGCGGCAACAAGAGCCGCCCTCGCGGCCCGTGTCCCGCTTCAGAGTCTGCGTACCTGTTGGGGAGAAGATCCATGAACAAGCTCATCGCGGCCTTGCTCGTCTCGGCCTTCGCCGCCGGCCCCGCTTTCGCGGCAAGCCCGCTCGACGGCACCTGGAAGGCCGATCTCGCCTCGGTCAAATGGCCGAGCAAGCCGGACGTCTACGTGATCCGGGACGGCACCTATACCTGCCGCTCCTGCGTGCCGCCGGTCACGATCCGTGCCGACGGCGCGTTCCACCGCGTCAGCGGCCATCCTTATTATGACGAGCAGGCGGTGAAGATCGTCGACGCGCGCACCGTCACCTTCGCCCAGCGCAAGGGCGGCAAGGCGATGGGCGAGGCGACCGACACGGTCTCCGCCGACGGCCGGACGATGACCTACACGTTCCGCGACACCAGCAGCCCCAACGGCAAGATCGTCACCGGCAGCGGAACCGAGGAGCGGATCGGCCGCCCCATTCCCGGAGCGCACGCCCTTTCCGGATCCTGGCGCAACACCAGTATGGGCGACATGACGGACGCGGGCCTGATCGTCAGCATGCGGACCGAGGGCAATGCCGTCCACGTCTCGACGCCGACCGGCATTTCCTACACGGCGCGGCTCGGCGGACCGCCGGTCCCGGTCAACGGCGATCCGGCCCATACGATGGCGGCGATGAAACGGACCAATGCGCGAACCTATGTCGAGACCGACACCCGCGGCGGGAAGGTCGTGCAGATCATCACCATGACCGCGCTCCCGGGCGGCAAGGCGATGCACGTCGGGGTCGTCGACCGCGTCCAGGGCACGACCTGGAGCTACAAGGCGCTTAAGCAATAAGCCGAGCGGGGGCGGCCGCTCAGGCGGCGGTCGCCTCCAGCGCCTCGACCAGGGTCCGGCGAATCGCACGCAGCGCTTCGACGGGAAGGGCTCCGGATTCGTTAGCGGCTGCCGGCGGAGCCACCTCGCTGCCGCCGTGACCCTCGCGGACGTCGGCGCCGCCGCTCTGGAGGAGCTGCTGGACTCCGCGGATCGTATAGCCGTCCTGGTTGAGCAGGCGGTGGATGCGGTGGGCGAGCTGGACGTCGGCGGCGCGGTAATAGCGGCGGTTGCCCGCACGCTGCAGCGGCTTCAACTGGGGGAAGCGGGTTTCCCAATAGCGCAGGATATGCTGCGGAACGCCGAGGTCGCTGGCCAGCTCCCCGATCGTTCGGAAGGCCTGTTCGCTCTTGCCGGATGCGTCCGCCATGGCCGGCCTCAGCCGCCCTTGGCGATCCGCTCGCGCATGATCTGACTGGCGCGGAAGGTGAGCACTCGGCGCGGCGCGATCGGCACTTCGACGCCGGTCTTGGGGTTGCGGCCGACCCGTTCGCCCTTGTCGCGGAGGATAAAGCTGCCGAAGCCCGAGATCTTCACGTTGTGGCCGTCCGACAAAGCGGCGCACATATGATGGAGGATCCGCTCGACGATCCCCGCCGATTCGGCGCGGGACAGGCCGATCTCGCGATGGACGACGTCGGCGAGGTCCGCGCGCGTCAAAGTACCGGCGTCGACCCGCCTGATCGTTCCTGCGTCGGCCATCTCGTCTTCCCTCCCCCGAGACTTCAGGGCTAAACCATAGTCGAGCTTGGCTTCTT
>JAXDPL010000024.1:0-8080 GCA_034668385.1 Sphingomonadales bacterium
AATCCCCATACCGGCCTCACCAACTGGGCCGGTGTCGCCCCCATTCCCGCCGGCGCGCTCAGCCTGCCGGATGCGGAGAATCTGCAGCGCATGCTCAAGCGCTCCCGCAAGGTGCTGATGCGCCTCACCCTCACACCCCGCTTCCTCGGCGACCAGCCGACCGGCAACGTCGTCGCCGAAGTCCCCGGCACCGACCCCTCGGCCGGGATCGTCCTCGTCGGCGGCCATCTCGACAGCTGGGATCTCGGCACCGGCGCGATCGACGACGCCTCGGGAGTCGCCATCGTCACCGCCGCGGCCAAGCGCATCATGGACTCGGGCCGCCCCCGCCGCACCATCCGGGTGATCTGGTTCGGCGACGAAGAGACCGGCGGCGCCGGCTCCAAGGCCTATTTCGCCTCGCACAAGGACGACAACGTCGTCTTCGTCGGCGAATCCGATTTCGGCGCCGACCGGGTGTGGCGCTTCGTCCCCGGCTTCGCGGAAGGCAACAAGCCGCTGGCCGACCGGATCGCCGCCGCCTTGTTCCCGCTCGGCATCGTCCGCCGCGAGGGCGAGGTCGAGGCCGGCGCGGACCTCGGCGCCTGGGTCAAGGCCGGCTCGCCCGGCGCCGATCTCAGCCAGGACGGCACCCGCTATTTCGACTTCCACCACACGCCCGACGACACGCTCGACAAGGTCGACCCCGAGCAATTGCGCCAGAACGTCGCCGCGTGGGCGGCGATGGTCGCCCTCGTCGCCAACGCCCCCGAGCCCATCGCCCACCGCCCGCCGAAGCCCTGACCTCCCTTGTTGACGCCGCCCGCACGCCAAGCGAAAGACGTTGCGGGGAAGCAATGAAAGAGGAAGGCCGATGACGCGCGCCCCCCTGTCGCTCGCCCTCGGTTCGGCGCTCGCCATCGCCGCCGCGCCGGCGCGCGCGGCCGAGGCGCCGAAGAGCGTCGAGGACTTGAGCAACCTCTCGATCGAGGAGCTCGCGCGGATCGAGGTGCGCTCCGCCTCCAAGCAGGCCGAGCCCTTGAGCCGCGCGGCGACCGCGCTCTACGTGATCACCGACGACGATATCGCCCGCTCGCCCGCCACCTCGCTTCCCGAGGTGCTGCGGATGGCGCCGAACCTCCAGGTCCAGCGGCTCGATGCGCGCCAATATGCGATCAGCGCGCGCGGCTTCAACGGCGCGGAAAGCTCGAACAAATTGCTCGTGCTGATCGACGGACGCAGCGTCTATTCGACCCTCCATTCGGGGGTGTTCTGGGAGCTTCACTCCCCCCTGCTCGAGGATCTGGAGCAGATCGAGGTGATCAGCGGTCCGGGCGGCACGCTCTACGGCCCCAACGCGGTCAACGGGGTGGTCAGCGTCACCAGCAAGGACGCCCACGAAACGCTGGGCGGCCTCGTCCGCGCCACCGCCGGCGACCGCGAGCAGAGCGCGGCGCTCCGCTACGGCTTCGGCATCGGGAAGAGCGGCGCGCTTCGGGTCTACGCCGATGCCTTTCATCGCGACGACCTTCCCGCCGGCGCCGCCGCGGACGGCGACGATTCGTTCAAGGGGTGGCAAGCGGGCTTCCGCGGCGATTTCGGCGCCGGCGCGGATCGCCTCACCGTGCAGGGCGACATCTTCCGCACCGACACGGGCGGGCTTCCCGGCGACGGCGACCACGGGCAGAATTTGCTCGGCCGCTGGTCCCACCAGACCGGGGACCAGAGCGCCCTTCAGCTGCAGGTCTATTACGACGATTACTGGCGCCGCTTCATCCTCGTGAACGATCGGCTTCAGACCTTCGACGGCGAGGCCCAATATAATTTCCGCGCCGGTCCCCATCATTTCGTCGCGGGCGCCGGCATGCGCACGACCCGAGACGACTTCCTGAACAACCTCAACGGTTTCCACCTCGACCCTGAGAGCAAGCGGCTCTGGATGGTAAACGCCTTCGCGCAGGATCGATTCGCGCTGTCACCGGTCTTCGACGTCACCGCCGGCATCAAGGTGGAGCGATCCTCCTTCTTGGGGGCGCAATTGCTTCCGAACCTGCGCCTCGCCTGGCACCCCGGCGACAGGACCTTGTTCTGGGCGGCGGTGTCGCGAGCGGTGCGTACGCCGTCTCGGATCGACCGCGAGCTGGTCTTCCTGCCCCTCCTCGCCCAGGCGAACGATTTCCGCTCCGAGAAACTGGTCGCCTTCGAGGCGGGCTATCGCGGCCAGCCCTCGCCGAGCACGACGCTGTCGGTAAACCTGTTCTACAATCTCTACGACGACATCCGAACCACCGAATTCACCGGCAACCCATTGCCGATTCGCCTCCGCAACAGCTTGAAGGGAAGCACTTACGGGGTCGAGGCCTGGGCGACCCAGCAGCTCGCGCCCTGGTGGCGGGCCAGCCTCGGCCTTTCGACCCTGCACAAGGATTTCCGGCTCAAGAACAATGCCGTCGATCTCGCCGCCCGAGCCTCGCTCGGCGCCGATCCCGCTTGGCAGGCGATCGCCCGGTCCAGCCTAACGCTGGCGAAGAGGCTCGAGCTCGACCTCGGCTTGCGCGCCGTCGATGCTCTCGAGAATCCTCACATCCCGGGCTATGCCGAGGCGGAGGCG
This sequence comes from Sphingomonadales bacterium, assembly GCA_034668385.1. Lineage (GTDB taxonomy): Bacteria > Pseudomonadota > Alphaproteobacteria > Sphingomonadales > Sphingomonadaceae > Allosphingosinicella. Next base: position 2,591 of record JAXDPL010000024.1, read on the forward strand.
AGGCTGGGCTGGCGCTTTCGCGACGGATTCGAGCTCTATGCGGCCGGCGCCAACCTGCTCCACCGGACCCACGCCGAGAGCAACGACGCGAAGCGCGCGCAGCTCAGCCGGCGCAGCCTCTACGCCGGGATCAGGGTCCGCTTCTGATGCGCGGCGGGGGGCTCATCGCGAAAGGCGCGGCAGGCCTCGCGGTCGCCGTCCTCGCGTGCGCGCCCGCCGCCGGCCAGCCGAGCGACATGGCGGTCAAGGCAGCCTTCCTCACCAAATTCCCCGCTTATGTAAGCTGGCCGCGTCCGCCGGCGGGCGGAACGCTCAACCTTTGCCTGATCGGCGCCGATCCGTTCGGCGCCCTGATCGATTCGGCGGCGCGCGGCCAGCAGGTCGACGGGCGGCCGATAGCCGTGCGGCGGCTGACCGGCGCCGAGGGCGCGGATTCGTGTCACGTCGCCTTCGTCCAGGGTCCAAGCGACGCCAGGACCGGGCAGATTCTCCAGGCGCTGCGCGGCAAGCCGGTGCTCACCGTCACCGATTCCCGTGCCGGGTCCACGCGCGGCATGATCACGTTCGTGATCGACGGCGGCCGGGTGCGCTTCCATATCGACCAGGCGGCGGCGCAGCAGAGCGGGCTCGGGCTCAGCTCGCGGCTCCTCGCCATCGCCCTTTCGGTAAGGACCGCCCGCTGATGCGCCCGCTCACCCGCCTCGCCGGCCGCTGGCCCAACATGCCGATCGCCGGCGCCCTGCTCGCCTTGCTTCTGCTGCTCGCGGGCGTTGGGGTTATTTTCCTCAGCGCGCGCAACAATGTCGCCTTGAAGCGGCAGGAAACCCAGGTGCAGGCCCAGATCCTCGCCGCCAACGTGACCGCCCCGCTCGATTTCGGCGACGTCGTGACGGCGCGTCAGTCGGTCGACGCTCTGGGCGTAAACCGCCAGGTCGCCGCGGCGGGCGTCTACGACAAGCAGGGCAATCTGTTCGCCGGCTATTCGCGCGGGCTCGGTCTGCTGCCGCCGCGCTTCGGCGCTCCCTCCCGTCGCGGCGCGAACATGCTCGAGGCCTCGGCGCCGGTCGAGCGCGGGGGGACGCGCATCGGCAGCGTCTATCTGAGAGTGGAGCGCGAGCCCGTCTCCCGCCGCCTCGCCCGCTTCAGCCTGATCGGCTTGCTGACGGTCATGGCCGCCCTCGTCGTTCTCATCCTCGGCATCGCCCAGAGCGCTCTGCGTCGGGCCAACCGAGAGCTCGAGGAACGGGCCGAGGCTCTCAGCCGGGCCTATGCCGAACTCCAGGTCCAGGTGGAAGAGCGGGCCCGCGCCGAGGAGGAATTGCGGCAGGCCCAGAAGATGCAGGCTCTGGGCCAGCTGACCGGCGGAATCGCCCACGATTTCAACAATCTGCTGACCGTCATTCAGGGCAGCGCCGACATCCTGCGGCGGCCCGGGCTCGACGAGGCGAAGCGGCTGCGCTTCGCCGAGGCGATCGTCAAGACGGCCGCGCGGGCCGCCGCGCTCACGGGCCAGTTGCTGAGCTTCGCCCGCCGCCAGCCGCTCAAGCCCCGATCGATCGATCTCAACGCGCAGATCGAAGGCATGGCCGATCTGCTCGACCGGACGATCGGCGAGCGGGTCGCGGTGTGCACCGACCTCGCTCCCGGCCTGTGCCGAATCGAGGTGGATCCGGCGCAGCTCGAGGCGGCGATCCTCAATATCTGCGTCAACGCCCGCGACGCCATGCCGGACGGCGGCACCCTCACCATCGCAACCAGCGACGCCATGCTGGCCGACGGGCGGCGCGCGGTCGCGCTCGCCGTTACCGACAGCGGCAGCGGCATCGAGCCGGAGGTGCTGGCCCGCGTGTTCGAGCCCTTCTTCACCACCAAGTCGGTCGGCAAGGGCACCGGCCTCGGCCTCAGTCAGGTCTACGGCTTTGCCGCGCAATCGGGCGGCGAGGCGAAGGTAGCGAGCGAGCCCGGCGCCGGAACCACCGTCACCCTGCTCCTCCCCTGCAGCGCCGACTCCGTGCCCGACGAGCCGGCGGCCAGCCCGGAGGCGATAAAAGGCGGGCGTAGCGGCCACATCCTGGTCGTCGACGACAATGACGAGGTCGGCCTGCTCGCCGAGGCGCTCTGCGCCGAGCTCGGCTACCGCGTCTCGCGCGTCCGCTCGGGCGCCGAGGCGCTGGCGGCGGCCGACTCGACTCGCTTCGACGCCATCTTCACCGACGTCGTGATGCCCGGCATGAGCGGCCTCGAGCTCGCCGACGCGCTACGCGAGCTGGCGCCCGGCCTGCCCGTCATCCTCGCCACCGGCTTCTCCGACGAGATCGCCCGCCAGGGCGCCGGCGGCCTCCCCGTCGTCTACAAACCCTACCGCCTCGAAACCCTCGCCCAGGCCTTCGACTCGGCCATCGAAGCGAGCGATACAGGCAAGGCGGAGCCGTCACCCCGGACTTGATCCGGGTCCACCTTCTTTGGCCGCGGAGGGAAAGGAACCAGATGGATGCCGGATCAAGTCCGGCATGACGGGGCTACACGCCCCAGCCCAGCGGCTACCAGGCCGGCGCCACCCGCCGCAGCGTCCCCGCGGCGGCGTCGATTTCGAATTGCCAGTCGCGCCAGCCCTCGATCTCCCGCTCGCCGCGGCAGACGAGGACCGCGCCGGGGCCGGCGAAATGGGAGAAAGCGAAGCCTGGCGGAGGCGCGATGTCGCGGACCGGTTCGCCGCGCGGCGAGCGGACGTGGAGGTTCCCCTCCCCCTCCAGCACCAGGACCAAGCCGGTCATCGGATCGACCCGCCTCATCGGATTTCCCGAACCTCGATCACCTTGAGGTGCGCGAAGCGCTCGGCCGCCGGGACCTGCATCTCGAGCTGCGAGCCGCCGCCGGGAAGATATTCGCGCGCGGTCTCGTCGATCTGCGGACCGACCGTGCCGACGTCGGCGGGAAGCGGCGCCGCGACCTCGTAGGTGACGACCCGGTCGATCGCCGGCTTCCAGGCGACCTTGACCGCCAGAACGCGCCGAACCCAGGCGACGTCCGGGATCAGGTCGAACGTTCCGAACGCGCCCGGCCGCTCGACCGGCTGGCCCGGCGACAAAGCCATCTGGAAGCGCAGCCCCACGGGAAGCGTGACGATGTCCTTCTGGTGCCATTCTGGCCAGGCCGACTGGCGGGTGACGAGCGCCCGGTAGGCCTCTTCGGCCGCCGCGTCGGAGGCGTAGCGCCACCTCTGCTCGGCCCACCAATGGGCGTGGACGTCCTCGACGGCCGCCGGCGGCATGGCCCGCGGCGGAGTCGCCGGCGCCGCGCAGGCCGCGACCAGCAAAAGCAGCAGCGCCGTGCCGCGTTTCAGAATCCCCATGCCCCTCCCCTTCGCGCGGAACTCGGCCGGCGGCTGGCGTGGCCAGCCGTCTCTGTCATGATAGTGTCACACAAAGATCGTCTGAGGAACGTGATATGGCGACGCACGCGCTCAAGCCCTTCGACCGCGATCTCGACCAGCTTCGCGCGTTGATCAGCGAGATGGGCGGCCTCGCCGAGCATGCGCTTCGGGAGTCGCTGCGCTGCCTGATGCAGCGCGATCTCGAGGGTGCGCGCCAGGTCGTCGAGGACGACCGCAAGCTCGACGCGCTCGAAGCGCAGGCGGAGGAGCGGGCCTTGCGGCTGATCGCGCATCGTGCGCCCCATGCCGAAGATTTGCGCGACGTCGTCGCGGCCCTGAAGATCGTCGGAGTCGTCGAGCGGATCGGCGATTATGCCAAGAACATCGCCAGGCGCGCGCCCGAGCTGGCCGGCGCGGACAGGATAGACTCTCTGTCGCTGCTCGCCGAGATGGCGCGGATCGCCGGGGAGATGGTCCACGACGCGCTGAACGCCTATGTCGAGCGCGACCCCGGCAAGGCGCGCGCGGTGTGCGAGCGCGACCGCATCGTCGACGATTTCTACGATTCGATCTTCCGCGCCCTGCTCACCTTCATGATGGAGGATCCGCAGAATATCGGGCGTTCGGCCCATCTGCTGTTCGTCGCCAAGAATATCGAGCGGATCGGCGACCACGCCACCAACGTCGCCGAGATGGTCTATTTCGCCGCGACCGGCGAGCGGCTCCCCGAGCGGCCGCGCGGCGGCGATTCCGGCGGCGCGGGGTGAGCCGGCCGCGGCTGCTGCTGGTCGAGGACGACAGGATCCTCGCCGATCTCCTGCTCTGGCATTTCGAGCGGCAGCGTTACGAGGTGCACTGGACCACCGACGGCGAGGAGGCCCTGCTGCTCGCCGAGGAGCGGGTGCCCGACGTCGTCGTCCTCGACTGGATGATCGAGGGGCTGTCCGGAATCGAGGTGTGTCGTCGCCTCAGAAGGTCGATGAATACGGCCAACGTTCCGATTATCATGCTGACCGCGCGCGGCGAGGAGAGCGATCGGGTCCGCGGACTCGAGACCGGCGCCGACGATTACCTGACCAAACCGTTCAGCCCCCGAGAACTCCTCGCCCGCCTCTCCGCGGTGCTTCGCCGGGTTCGGCCGGCGCTGGCGGGCGAGGTGCTGCGCTATGCCGATGTCGAAATGGACGTGGCGGCGCACAAGGTGCGGCGCGACGGCAGGCCGGTGCCGCTCGGGCCGACGGAGTTCCGGCTGCTGCGCCATTTCCTCGAGCATCCGGGCCGGGTCTTTTCGCGCGAGCGCCTGCTCGACGGCGTCTGGACCCATGACACCGACATCGAGCTGAGGACCGTCGACGTGCACGTCCGGCGCCTGCGCAAGGCGCTGAACGAGGGGAACCGACCGGATCTCATCCGAACGGTGCGTTCGGCAGGCTATGCGCTGGACGCCGATACCGATTTCTGAGGACCTCCGGCGGTCGCCGCCGGCCCCTAGAAGCTGACGCTGCCCTCCAGCCCGAACGTCCGCGGCGCGTTGAAATTGGCATAATCGCCGAGCACCGCGGCATTGGCCGCCGAGCGGCGGTAGATGTGGGCGTCGTTGAACAGATTGCGGCTCCAGACCGAGACGGTCAGCTTGGTGTCGCCGCTCCCCAGCGCGATGTCCGCGAGCGCCAGGCGCGCGTTGACGATGAAGCTCGCCTCCGTCTTCACCGGCTCGGCCTGGAAGCTGTGCTGGCGGCTCGCATAATTGGCGTCGAGGTGGAGTCTCAGCCGCGCCTCGCCGAGGCCGACGGGGCGTTCGTAATCGACGAAGCCCGCGGCGGCGTGCCTGGGCGTGAACACGACGAACACCTGGAACAGGGGATTGCCGGGCAGGAAGGGGTTCGGCGTCGGGGGCACCTTCGTATCGGTGTAGGCATAGGACGCGCCGAGCGTGAGGCTTTCGACCGGCTTCACCGTCAGATCCGCTTCGAAGCCGCGAATCTTCGAGGTGCCCGGCGCGTTGCGGGTCTCCTCGGTGTGGAGGTTGAAGGTCGGGCTCGAAGGATCGGTGTCGACATTGTCGAAGTCCATCTGGGTGCCCTTGCGGTCCATCAGATAGCCGGCGAGGTTGAGGC
>JAXDPL010000025.1:0-8545 GCA_034668385.1 Sphingomonadales bacterium
CTCGAGCGGTTCGAGCTGGTCGGCCGCTACAAGAGCCGCGGGGAGTGGCGCTGGCTGCGCTCGACCTCGCAGCCGCGCTGGGGTCCCAACGGCGAGCATGCCGGCTTCATCGGAGTCGCGCACGACATCACCGAGCTGAAGCAGGGCGAGGCGGTGCTTCGCGAGGTCAACGAGACGCTGGAGCGCCGCGTTGCGGAGCGGACGGCCGATCTCAGCGAGGCTTTGAACCGGCTTCAGGCCGAAGTCGGCGAACGTTTGCGCGCGGAGGAGGCGCTTCGGCAGGCCCAGAAGATGGAGGCGGTGGGCCAGCTGACGGGTGGAATCGCCCACGATTTCAACAATTTGCTCACCCCCATCATGGGCGGCCTCGAGCTCATCGCCGCGCGCGTTGAAGATCCGCGCCTCCGCCGCATCGCCGAAACCGGCCTCGATTCGGCGCGGCGCGGGGCCAAGCTGACCGGCCAGCTGCTGGCTTTCTCGCGCATCCAGCGGATCAGCATGGCGCCGGTCGACGTCAACGACGTGATCGAACGGATGCAAACCCTGCTGCGCCACGCGATCGGCCGGGCGGTCACTCTGGAGACCCGGCTCGACCCCGCCGCCGGTCACGGCCGGTGCGATGCGAACCAGCTCGAGAACGCCGTCCTCAATCTGGCGATCAACGCGCGCGATGCGATGCCCGACGGCGGCAGGCTCACCATTTCGACCGGCCGGGAAGAATTCCCTGCCGGCTCGGGCCTCGAGCCGGGCAGCTATGTGTACGTCTCGGTTGCCGATACCGGCGAGGGGATGCCGCCCGAAGTGCTGGCCCGCGCGACCGAGCCCTTCTATTCGACCAAGCCGCTCGGCAAGGGCACCGGCCTCGGCCTCGCCCAGGTCTACGGCATCGTCCAGCAATCGGGGGGCACGCTCAAGATAGACAGCGAGACGGGACGCGGCACCGAGGTCCGGCTCTTCCTGCCGGTCGCGGCGGCGCCCGCCGACGGCCCGGAGGAAGGCGAGGGCGAGGCCGCTGCGCCGGCCGACGCAAGACGGCGCGGCCGCATCCTGGTCATCGACGACGACAGCGACGTGCGCAGCTTCCTCGTCGATTCCCTCGCCGGCCTCGGCCACGACGTCTCCGCCTGCGAATCGGGCGAGGAAGGGCTGGAACGGCTGCGCGAGTGGGACGCAGACCTCGCCCTCATCGATTATGCGATGCCCAACATGCATGGCGCCGAAGTGGCCCGCGCCGCCCGGCTCGCGAAACCGCACCTGCCGATCGTCTTCGTCACCGGCTACGCCGAGAGCGAGCAGATCGACGCGCTCGGCGACGGCGTCCAGGTCCTGCGCAAGCCGTTCACCGTGGCTGAGCTGCAGGAGGCGGTCGAGGCGAACCTCAATCCCGGCTCTTGAAGCCGCTTTTCGCCCACCTAGATTCGGCTCGTCGGACGACCAGTTCGCGGTGTCCGGCCTGTAACCCGCGGGGGCTCCGGCCTCGTGCCGGACCTCTCGTGCCCATGTTGCTCACAGGAGGACAAGGATCATGAGAAGCTTCGATTTCACGCCCTATCGCCGGTCCACGATCGGCTTCGACCGTCTGTTCGAATTCCTGGAGAGCTCCAGCCGCGAACAGGCGGACAATTACCCGCCTTACGACATCGAGAAGCTGAGCGACGACCGCTACCGGATCACGCTCGCCGTGGCGGGCTTCAGCCCCAACGACATCGACATCACCGCTCGGCAGAACCTGCTGACGGTCACCGGCCGCAAGGCGGAGACCCGCAACCGCGACGGCAATTACGTCCATATGGGAATCGCCACCCGAGCGTTCGAGCGGCGCTTCGAGCTCGCCGACTTCGTCCGGGTCGAGAATGCCGACATGAAGGACGGGCTGCTCTCGATCGAGCTGGTCCGCGAGATCCCGGACGCGATGAAGCCGCGCAAGATCGCGATCAACGGCGCCGCGCCGACCACCCTCGCCGCCGACGCGGAGCCCGAGGGCGAGCGCCGGGACGAGCCCGCTCACGCCTGATCCGTAAAAATGTGGGGACAGTTACGCAACTGTCCCCACTTTTCCTGTTCTTTCCACTCCCGCCGGGCCCCGGCGAAGCGTAGCTCGCGGCCATCATGAAATTCCGCTCCCGCCTCGGCCATCCGCTCGCCCTCGTCGCGCAGGGTTTCATCGTCGGTGCCATCGCCTTCGTCGCGGCCAACCCGCATCTGCTCGACGCCCGGCCCCGCCTGTCGCCCGACGCGACGGCGCTGGAGCGCAGCCTCAACCGCTGACCGCGACGGCTTGATCGCCGCCGGAGCCCGTTTATAGCAACGGGGATGGTTCGCTTTTCGTTCGGCGGTCACGAGTTGATGGCTCTGCCCGAAGGGGCGCTGTTCTGGCCCTCGCGCCGGGCCCTGCTGATCGCCGATCTACATCTCGAAAAAGCAAGCTGGTTCGCCCGCCTGGGACAGATGCTGCCGCCCTATGACAGCGTCGCCACGCTCGCCGATCTGGCGGCGCTCAGCGTCTCGACCGGCGCCGACGAGATTTGGTGCCTGGGCGACAGCTTCCACGACCGCTTCGGCTGCGAGCGGCTGCCCGAGCGGGCGCGCGAGATGCTGACAGCGCTCACGGCCGCGACGCGCTGGACCTGGATCACCGGCAACCACGACGCGGGGCTGCTCGACCATTGCGGCGGACGGATCGCGGAGGAAGCCGAAGTGGACGGCCTGCTGCTTCGCCACGAGGCCGATCCCGCCGAGCCGCGCCCGGAGCTGTCCGGGCATTTCCACCCCAAATTGCGGGTCAGCCACCGCGGCCGCCTGGTTTCGCGGCGTTGCTTCATCGCGACCCAACGCAAGCTGATCCTCCCCGCCTTCGGCTCCCTCACCGGCGGTCTCGACGCGGCGCACCCGGAGATCGTCCGTGCGGTCGGGCCGCGCGCCGAGGCGCTGGTTCCGGTCGCCGACCGCCTGCTCCGTTTCCCGATCGCCGCCTAGCTTCGGTAGAGCGAAGGAAAGTTCGCCTTGAGAGCGGCGAGCTTTGGGAGGTCCCAGCGGCGGATATAGGGATGGTCCGGGTGCTTGCGCTCGAAGCCCTGGTGGTAGTCCTCGGCCGGAAAGAAAGCGCCGGTCTCGATCTTCGTGGCTACCGGCCGGGTGTAGGCGTGGGACCCGTTGAGCTGAGCAATGTAGGCAGTCGCGGCGCGGCGCTGGGCGGCGTTCTGGGGGAAGATCGCGGAACGGTAGCTCGGTCCGACGTCGGGCGTCTGCCGGTCGATCTCGGTGGGATCGTGCGAGGCGAAGAAGACCCGCAGCAACTGCCCGTAGCTCACCACCTTCGGGTCGTAGACGATGCGCACCGATTCGGCGTGGCCGGTCGTTTCCGTGCCGACCCTTTCGTAGCTCGCATCGGCGCGGCTGCCGCCGGCATAGCCGGCCGTCGCCTGGCGGACGCCCTTCACATGCTCGAACACGCCCTCCATGCCCCAGAAGCAACCGCCGGCGAAGACGGCGACCTGGGTGGGGCCGCTCGCCGGCACATCCAGCCGGGGCTGAGGCGGCGCGGCGGCTTCCGCGGCCGTTCCGTTTGGATGCATCAGGACCAGCAGCCCCGCCGCCAGCGCCACGCCGCCTCCCGCGACCGCCGCCATCCTCGTCCAATCCATGGTCATTCCTCCGCCAGCCGCGCCGGAACCAGCCCGCGCAGCGAATTGCCGATGTAGAAGCCGCCTTCAAGATCGTTGCGTCGCAGCTCGCCTTCAAGGGCGCGACCTTCATCGATCAATCGCTCGCGCAGCACGCCGGGAAGCAGCCCCCGGGCCAGCGGCGGAGTCACCAGGCGGCCGTCCCGCTCGGCGAACAGGGTGGTGAAGCTGCCTTCGGTGAGGAAGCCGTCTTGGTCCTCGAACAGCAGCTCGAACGCGCCCGAAGCGATCCGTGCCTCCTCGTAAAAGGCGCGGTCGCTGGTCTTGTGGCGAAGCCGGAAATCCTCCGGCTCCACGGGCAGCGACGCGATCCGCACCGGGACCGGCCCGGCCGGCGCTTCGTCGAGCGGCCGGGTCTCGATGGCGAGGGCGCCGCTGCGCGAGAGGAGCAGCCGCAGGCGCCGGGGCGCCTTGAGGTAGAAGGTCGCGGCCTGAAGCTCGTTGCGGGCATCGTGGCGGTCGAAGGCGAAGCCGAGCGCCTCGGCGCTGCGCTTCATCCGGGCGAGGTGGCGCTCGATCTCGGCCACGCCCTCCTCGGGATCGAAGCGCATCGTCTCGATGAGGTCGAAGCGGCGTCCGGTCTCCACGAAGGCTCCCTTGGCGAGGCACTCCCGCCACTCGTCCTCGGGGATGCTGTCGGCGACGATCCCCGAGCCGAGGCCCAAAGTCGCGTCCGTCTCTCCCGCGCCGAGGACGAGCGTGCGGATCGCGACATTGAACGCGGCTTCGCCGCCGGGCGCAACCCTGCCGATACTACCGGTATAGACGCCGCGCGCGTCCGGCTCGAGCTCGGCGATCAGCTCCATGGCGCGGATCTTGGGCGCGCCGGTGACCGATCCGCAGGGAAAGGCCGCCTCGATCAGGTCGACCGGGCCGAGCCCTTCCTCGATCTCGGCGGTGACGGTGGAGGTCATCTGAAGCACGGTCGGATAGGTTTCGATGGCGAAGAGCTCGGGGACCTTGACCGTCCCCGGCCTGGCGACACGCGAGAGGTCGTTGCGGATGAGGTCGACGATCATGAGATTCTCGGCGCGCTGCTTGGGATCGTCGCGGAGCCGCGCGGCATCGCTGCCGGCCGGCGCCGTCCCCTTCATCGGGCGGGCCGTCACCCGCCCGTCCTCGAGCGTGAAGAAAAGCTCGGGCGAGAAGGAGAGGATCCAGTGGGTGCCGGTGAAGACGATCCCGCCCCAGCCGGCGCGGGCGCGGGGCCGCAGCGCCGCGTAAAGGGCGAGCGGATGGCCGGCGGTCGCGACCTCGGCGCGGAAGGTGAGGTTGGCCTGATAGACGTCGCCGTCGAGGATATGCTCGCGCACCCGCGCGACCGCTTCGAGATAGGCCTCGCGGTCGATCCGCGGCCTCGGCGCCGAAGCCCACGCACTCGCGCCGTCGGGCAGCAGCTTCTCCATCTCGACGGCCTCAGGCTCGCCGAACAGGCCGAACCAAAGGAGCGGCAGCTCGCCCCGAGGCGCCGTTCGGGCGAGCGGCGCGAGCTTGGGCTCCAGCGCGAGCCCCGCTTCGTAGGCGAGGAAGCCGGCGACGTGGCGGGTCCCGGCGCGGAGGCTGGCGAGGCAGGCTTGCACGTCTTCCGGCGACCGCGCCTCCAGAACCGCCTCCGGCGAGCGATAGAGCAGCGACCGTCCGCCCGGCCGCGCATCGTCGAGCAGGACGAATGGAGCGCCCGCTTGCCAGAAACGGGCGAGAGGCCCATCTCCGCCCGCGTCAGGAGAAGAGTGCGTGGTTTCCAGCGTTTTCGACCTTTTCAAGATCGGGGTCGGACCGTCCAGCTCCCACACGATGGGCCCGATGACGGCGGCGTGCCGCTTCGTCGGGATGCTGGCCGACAAGGCGCTGATCGAGCGCACCGACCGGGTAGAGGTCGACCTCTACGGCTCGCTGGCGCTGACCGGCAAGGGCCACGCCACCGACCGCGCCATCCTGCTCGGCCTCGCCGGGCGCAGGCCGGACCGGATCGACCCCGACGAAGCGGACCGGCTCGTCGCCCGAATCCGGGAAAGCGGCCGGATGCCCCTCGGCGGACGACGCGACATCGCCTTCGACGAGCCGCGCGACCTGCGCTTCCTCCAGCGCGAACGCCTGCCCCACCATTCGAACGGCATGCGCTTCGCCGCTTTCGACCCGGGCGGAATGCTGCTGGACAGCGCGATCTATTACTCGACCGGCGGCGGCGCGGTCGTCGACGAAGCGGCGATCGTCCGCAACGCCCCGCCCGACGGCGCCTGGGACCTGCCCTACAATTACCATTCCGCCGACGAGCTGCTCGCCATCGTCGAACGCGAGGGGCTCACCATCGCCGACATCGCCCGAGCCAACGAGCGAGCGCAATATTCCGACGAGGAGATCGACCGGCGGCTCGGCGAGATCGCCGCCGCCATGTCGGCCTGCATCGACCGCGGCATCTCGATCGGCGGCATCCTGCCCGGCGGCCTCAAGGTCAAGCGCCGGGCGCCCGGGCTCCACAAGCTGCTGCTCGACAGGGCCGAGCGGACGCTCTCCGACCCGCTGACGGTGCTCGACTGGGTCAATCTCTGGGCGCTCGCGGTCAACGAGGAGAATGCCGCCGGCGGCCGGGTCGTCACGGCCCCGACCAACGGCGCGGCCGGCATCGTCCCGGCGATCCTGCGCTACTATCAGCGCTTCACGCCGCAGGCGAACGAGGAAGGCGTGCGCACCTTCCTCCTCACCGCCGCCGCGATCGGCTCGCTGTTCAAGGAGAATGCCTCGATCTCGGGCGCGGAGGTCGGCTGCCAGGGCGAGGTCGGCGTCGCTTGCTCGATGGCGGCGGCGGGGCTGACCGCGGCCCTCGGCGGCACGGCCGGGCAGATCGAGAATGCCGCCGAGATCGGCATGGAGCACAATCTCGGCCTGACCTGCGACCCGGTCGGCGGCCTCGTCCAGGTGCCCTGCATCGAGCGCAACGCGGTCGGCGCGATCAAGGCGATCGAGGCGAGCCGCCTCGCCTTGGTCGGCGACGGCTCCCACCGGGTCAGCCTCGACCAGGTCATCGAGACGATGCGCAAGACCGGTCTCGACATGAACGAGCGCTACAAGGAAACCGCCCAAGGCGGGCTCGCCGTCAACGTCGTCGAGTGCTGAATTTTCTCCCCTCTCCCGTGGGGAGAGGGGCCGGGGGTGAGGGGTTCGTGCCCATCCGATGAGGCCGCAGCCCCTCACCCCTACCCCTCTCCCCCGGGGAGAGGGGATTGCAGCTCCGGCCGCTCGCCCCTAGCCTCCGCCCCCTTCGTACGGAGGGAGTTTCCGAATGCGCCTTCGCTTGTCCCTGATCGCCGCCGCAATCGCGTTTGCTGCCCCGGCTTTTGCCGACGTCGAGAAGCCTGCGGCGCTGGTCGCGGACGGCATTCCGGCGGTGCCGGACCGGCTGGCGGAACAGACTCGTCCATACATGGAATTTCGGACTGCGGCGCTTCAGGGATGGAATCCGCGGACTCACGGGATCGCCATCACCACCCGCTTCGCCAATACCGCGCAGGTTCACGAGGTGGCGCGGCCGATGGGGATGCGGCGGCAGATCACCTTCGAGGCCGACCCCATCGCGGCCGCCAGCTATTCCCGCGGCAAGGGCGATGTGATGGTCGTCCAGAAGGACGTCGGCGGAAGCGAATTCTGGCAGCTCTACCGGCTGGAAAAGGGGCGCCTCGTCCTCTTGACCGATGGCAAGAGCCGTAACGAGATCAACGCCTGGAGCCATGACGGCCGCTGGCTCGCCTACACGTCCACCCGCCGCAACGGCACCGATTCGGACCTCTACATCGTCGATCCGCGCGACAAGTCGACCGACCGCCGTCTCGCCGAGGTGAAGGGCGGCGGCTGGTCCCTGCTCGATTTCGCGCCGGACGGGCGAAGCGCGATCGTCGCCAATTACATCTCGGTCAACAAGAGCGACCTCTACCGGATCGACATCGCCACCGGGCGGATGACCCCGATCGGCGACCACAGGCAGCAGATCGCCTATGGCGGCGCCCAGTTCGCCCCGGACGGCACGCTCTGGGTCACGTCCGATGAGGGCTCCGACTTCCAGCGCCTCGGCCGCCTCGACCCCGCCACCGGCCGCTTCACGCCGGTGGCGCGGGAGGCGAAGTGGGACGTCGAGAGCTTCGACGTCTCCGACGACGGCCGCTTCATCGCCTATGTCGTCAACGAGGCGGGGGCGAGCCGGCTGAAGCTGCTCGACCCGCGCACCGGCCGGAGCCGCGTCGTGACCGCGCTGCCGACCGGCATCGTCGGCGGGATCGAGGTGGCGCCGTGGGGCGAGATCGGCGTGGCCCTCGCCTCGGCCAGGGCGGCGTCGGACGTCTATTCGGTCAATCCCGCGACCCTCGCCGTCACCCGCTGGACCGAGAGCGAGACGGGCGGCCTCGATCCCAAGGCCAATGTCGAGCCGGAGCTGATCGAAGTGACGAGCTTCGACGGCGAGCGGGTCTCCGGCTTCCTCTACCGGCCGGACCCGGCGAAATTCCCCGGCCGGCGGCCGCTGCTGATCAACATCCATGGCGGCCCGGAGGGGCAGTCGCGCCCCGGCTTCCTCGGCCGCAACAATTATTATCTGAACGAGCTCGGCGTCGCCATCTTCTACCCCAACGTCCGCGGCTCGACCGGGTACGGCAAGCGCTTCGTCGCGCTCGACAACGGCCCGGACCTTCGCGAGAATTCAGTGAAGGACATCGGCGCGTTCCTGGCGCGGCTGAAGCAGGACCCGCGCATGGACGGGTCCCGCATCGGCGTCACCGGCGGCAGCTACGGCGGCTATATGTGCTACGCCTCGGCGATTCGCTTCGGCGACCAGCTGCGCGGCGCCAATTGCGTCGTCGCGATATCGAACTGGG
>JAXDPL010000026.1:0-8751 GCA_034668385.1 Sphingomonadales bacterium
ACATCGGCTTCGAGGTCGTGGATGACGAGGCGGTTGCCGAGCCAGGCGAGCGGCTGCCAGTCGACCCTCAGCTCCGGCGATTCGGCGAACAGGCCCTTGGGATCGTAGAGCCGCACCTCCTTGAGCCGGGTGCCGCTCCAGATCGACCCGTCGATCCGGCCGATCCGGATGCGGAGGCCGGAATGCGGCGCCATGGCAGCGATCCGGTCGGCGATGAAGCGGTGGCCCGGCGCCGTGTCGAGCAGGGCCGCGGCCGCCAGCACGAGGAAAGCGAGCATCAGGGTGAGGAGCGTCACGCCCTTGGCGAGGCGCGAGGCCCAGCGCCATCGCCGGCGGCGGCGGGGCGGCGGGGGCGCTTCGGCCTCGTCCATCAGAAGGCCTGGCCGAGCGAGACGTAGACGGCGACGCGGCTATCCCCCTTCTGGGGGTTGAGCGGGGTGCCGACGTCGACCCGGATCGGGCCGAAGCGGGTGTGGTAGCGCACCCCGATCCCGGCGCCGAAGCGCAGGCTCGAGACATCCGGCAGCGGCGAGGTGTAGATGTTGCCGGCGTCGAGGAAGGGGACGATCCCCCAATTGCCGAAGCGCACCCGCGCCTCGATCGCGAACTCGGCGAGGCTCCGCCCGCCGATCGGGTCGTCGAACACCGGGTCGCGCGGCCCCAGCCTCTGGTAGCCGTAGCCGCGCACCGAGCCGCCGCCGCCGGCGTAGAAGCGGCGCGACGGGGCGATGGCGTCGCGGCTGGCGCCGAAGATCGTCCCGAGCCGGGTCCGCCCGGCCAGAACCACCCGCTCGGTCACCGGCTGGTAGAAGCTGGCGTCGAGCTGGGTGCGCGAATAGCCGAAGGCGCCGGCGTGGAGCGACAGCTCGGGCGAGAAGCGCAACGAGAGGCGGAAGCCGCGGGTCGGGTCGAGCAAATCGTCCGAGCCGTCGTAGCTCAGCACCGCCGGGATGGCGCCGATCAGGAAGGTGCGCTGGCGGATGGTTCCGGTCTTGATGTCGACATCGCGCTCGTCGGTGGCGATCAGCTCGCCGCCGAGCGACCAGGTCCAGCGCTTCTGCCAGATGATGTTGGTCTGCCGCTCGATGCCGGCGGCGAGATTGAAGCTGCGCGCGTCGTAGCCGGGGCGGTTCTCGTGGCTGGCGACGATCTGGGCGGTGAGGACCTGGTCGCGGCGGCGGAAATTGTTCATCCGGAGCACGCCCCCGAGCAGTTGCTCGCGGGTGCCGGCGACTCCGCGGATCGTCACCGCGCCCTCGGGCCGGATCAAATTGCGGTGTTGCCAGCTCGCTTCGATCCGGACGCCCTCGCCGGTGCCGTAGCCGGCCTGGCCGGCGATGGTGTGGACGGGCGCGCCTTCGAGCGAGACGACGAGGTCGACCGACTTGGGCGCCTTGCCCTCGACGGTCTTGATCCCGACGGTGGAGACGAGGCCGGTCGCGACCAGGGCGCGGCGCAGGTCGTCGACCAGGGCGGCCTTGTAGCGCTCGCCCGGATGCCAGCGGGCGATGGTCTGGATGTGCGCGGCGCTGAACAGCTTCCTGCCCTCGACCAGGATCCGGCCGAACTGGCGCTCGCCGTTCGGGACCACCTTGAGGGTGAGGGTGGCGGTTCGGGTCTCATGGTCGACCGCCACGTCCATCTCGCCGACCTCGGCGAAGGCGAAGCCGCGCTTGCCGAGCTCGGCCTGGAGCGCCGCCTCGGCCGCGGTGACCCGGTCGGCGTTGACCGGATCGTTGGCCTTGACGGCGAAGGCCTCGCGAAGCGCGGCGGCGTCTTCACCCGCCTCGTCGAGGCCCGGCAGGTTCACTTCGGCGAAATGGTAGAGCGGGCCGGGCTCGGCCTGCAGGGTCACCGTCACCCGCCCACGCTCGGCCGGCGCCGCCTCGACCTTGGTGTAGACGACCGCGTCGTAATAGCCGCGGTTCCTCAACAGGTCGGCGAGCAGGTCCGCATCCTCGCGGGCGCGGCGGTCGATCTGGGCGGCGTTGGCCGGGTCCTTCTTTTTCTGCTCGAGGCTGGAGAGTGAGGCGAACTGGGTCCTCAGATCCGCCTCGGTCTCCGGGTCGAGGCCGGTGATCCGCCAGTTGTAGGCGCGCTCCGCCGCGGCGTCGGCGATGCCGGTGTCGGGCGCTCCGGCGATCGTGCCCTTCGCCCCCTCCTCCATCTTCGGCCATTCGACGCCGATATCGGGCATCGGATCGAGCGGGGCGGAGGGATCGGGAACCGGCGGCCCGGGCGGAAGCGGCGCCGGGGGCGGCGCGGGCGGCGGCGCGGCGTCCTGGGCCGGGTCCGGCGGCTGGGCCAGCGCGGCGGCGGGACAGGGCAGGAGAGCGGCGGCGGCGAGCAACGCCGCCCGAAGCCGCCCCGCAACGACTTGGAACATCGGCGGGAATCTACCCCCGGCGCGAGCGCCGGGCCAGCGATTATTGGGCGGGCGGGATCAGTGGACGGCGCCGGTCACTTCTGGGTCGCTCAGCATCGCCACCATCCGCTCGACCTCGCGCCAGCGGCAGAAGTGGATGAGGTTGCCGAGATCGCGGCTGCGCCGGGCACGCTCCGCCGCCTCGCTCAGGGCATAGTCGCCGAATCGTTCGATCAGCTCGGAGGCGTCGGCCAGGGCGGCCCGGCCGGCGAAATGGACATCGTGACGCAAGGCTTTCCCCCGTTTCTCCCGGCGCCCCTTCTAACCGCGACCGGTTGCCAAACTGCCCAAGGCAAAGGGTTAATGGGGCGGCGGTTAACCCGAACTGGCGCGCACGCGCCGCATCTGGCAAAGCCGCTCCATGGAGCCGGGACGGAACAACCAGGCAGGGGGATTCGTCCTCGCCGCCTGCATCATCGGGGGCACCGTCGCGGGCGCGATCCTGCACCAGCCGAGCATCGGCTTCCTGATCGGCCTCGGCGCCGGAATCCTGCTCGCCCTCGTCATCTGGCTGGTCGACCGCTCCCGCTGATCGTAGCGCGGCCAAGTTTTTCTGCTCCGCATTGGCTCCGAAGTGGATAGGGATTTACCTAGACAAACAGGAGCGACCTCGGCCAGATGGGAACGGAGAAAGAACACGATTCGGAGACCCCCTTTTGTGGAACAGCATCCCTTGCTGCCGCGCATCGAGCGCCACCTGCGGCGGACCGGCCATTCGGCGACGGCCTTCGGGCGCGAGGCCATCGGCGACCCACGCCTGGTCGCCGACCTCCGCTGCGGCCGATACCCCGGGCCTTCCGTCGTTCGACGGATCGAGACCTATCTCGCGACGGCAAGGCGGCGGAAGGGGGCCAGAGGGTGAGCGCTTCGTTCAACGATGCCGCCGCGGCGCTCGTCCGGGCGATCCGGAACGCCTTTGCCGGAGCGGGCCGGTTCACGCTGGAAGAGCTGGTCAGCCGCGCCTGGGCCAGCGTGACCTTCAGCGGCAGCCGCCAGGAGCTGGTCTTTCGAATCGAGGGCGAGGCGGCGGAAGCGGCGGCGGCGAAGTTCCTTTCGGGCCTCAGAGCGGCCGACTTTCCGCTGAGCGGGCATATCCTCGCCGACATCGCCCTGGTCTCGGAGGAACGGCGCCCCGGCTATGCACGGATCCGCCTCGAAGCCCTGACGGTGGAGGACGGCTAAGACGGGTGTGATCAGACTGTGACTTTTCGTCATGCCGGACCTGATCCGGCATCCATCTTCCTCGTCGGCAAGAAGGTGGACCCATTGTCCAGGTGCGAACCTCCCGCGGAGGTTCGCAGCCATGTCCGGGGGACATGGCGAGCTCGACAATCAAGTCCGGGGTGACGATTCTATTGAGCTCGGAGCCGTCAGCCGCCCGCGGCGGAGACCTTCTGGAGGCCGGCGATGGCGCTGCGCAGGCGGTGGCCGACGCTGCGCTCCGGCTCGTCGGGGGACGGCGCGGCATCGGCTTCGCTCTCGGCCCGGGCGACAGGCGCGGCTGATGCGGCTTGCGGCGCGGGTTCCTCGCGGCGGATCGCCTGCTGTTTGCGCGACAGTCCGGTCTCGAAGCGGTGCATCAGGCTGGTGATGCTGTCGGCGCCTTCCGGCTCCGGCTCGAGCGCCGATTCTTCGGCCGCGGCGGGGCTTTGCGGTTCGGGCTGCTGCGCGACGAGGAAGGGCGGAAGCACTTCCGGTTCGGGCTCGGGAACCGGGTCCGGCTCCGCCTCCCTATGCGTGGCTTCGGCTTCTTCCTCGGCTTCGTCCGCCTCGGCCTGGAACGGCTCGAGGTCGAGCGGCTCGCCGAGATCGCGGCCTGCGCGGAGCGGCAAAGGCGGAGGGGCGTCGGGATGGGCATCGGCCTTGCGGAGGCGAATGACGGGGGCCGCGGGCTCGTCGTCGGCTTCGAAATGGGCCGGGCGCGCCGCGGACGGACGGCGGTCGAGCGCCTTCAGGATAGTCCAGGCCAGGGCGGCGGTGACGATGCCGACCGCCGCGACCGCGGCCCAACGCGCGTCGGCGCCGAGCGGCGGCTGAGCGGCGGCGAGCACGCGGGGCAGGCCGCTCCTCGCCACCAAGGCCTCGAACAAGGCCTGAGGCATGGCGAACAGAGCGAAGGCGGCCGAGCCGCCCGCGAACAGCGCCAGCCCGGCATCGAGCGCCGCGAACGCGCTGGTTTTCCTGGTCCTGCTCATCACACCGCCTTGCCGGTCAGCTTTCGGTAGGCCGGCATGTATCTGGAAATATTTGACGACCAGTTACGATCGCGCTCGACGAAGCGGCGGGCGACGTCGCGCCGCCGCTCCCATTGCGCGCGGTTGGCGAACAGAGTGTCGAGCGCTTCGGCGAGAGCGGCCGGATCGCCGGCGCGGAACAGGGTGCCGGTGACCCCGTCCTCGATCAGCTCGCGGTGGCCGCCGACGTTTGAGGCGACGACCAGCTTGCGCTGGGCCATCGCTTCCAGGGGCTTCAAGGGCGTCACCAGCTCGGTGAGGCGCATCGCCTTCCTCGGATAGGCGAGGATGTCGATCAGGCCGTAATAGCGATCGACCTCGTGGTGCGGCACCCGGCCGACGAAATGGATCCGCTCGCGGGCCGGCGAGGCTTCGGCCTGGGCCTTCAGCGCCGCCTCCATCGGGCCGCCGCCGACCAGGAGGAGGTGGGCGTCCGGGCGCCTGGCCAGAAGCAGCGGCATGGCGGCGACGAGGTCGTCGAGGCCCTCGTAATCGTAGAAGGAGCCGATGAAGCCGACCACGTCGGCGTCCTTCAGCCCGAGCCGGCGGGCGAGGGCGAGGTCCGGGGCGAGCGGGTTGCCGAACAGGCTCATGTCGACTCCGTTGGGGGCGACGATGATCTTCTCCGCCGCGATTCCGCGGGCGACGAGGTCGCGCCGCAGGCCTTCGCAGATCACCGCCACCGAATCGGCGCGGCGGGCGGCCCAGGTCTCGAGCCGGCGGGTCAGCCGGTAGCGGGCCGAGCCTTCGCGGCCCGTCCCGTTGCCGACCGCGGCGTCCTCCCAGAAGGCGCGGATCTCGTAGAGCAAGGGAAGGCCGCGGCGCTTCGCCACGGGGAGCGCGGCGAGCGCGTTGAGCACCGGGGAATGGACGTGGAGCTGGTCGGGCCGCCACTCCTCGACCAGCCGGTCGAGCCGAGCCTCCAGCGCCTTGATCTCGAGCCATTCGCGCAGCGGCGAGGGCGAGGCGGCGGGCGCGGGCGTGCGGTGGAAGGTGATTCCGTCGATCGTCTCCGGGTCCGGGCCCTCCGCGTGGTGGCGGGCGCCGGTCAGGCAGGCGACCTCGAGGCCCCGCGCCTGCTGCGCGGTCACGATCGCCCGGGTTCGGAACGTATAGCCGCTGTGCAGCGGCAGGCCGTGATCGAGCACGTGGAGGATGCGCATGGCCCCCGCTATGCCCGATGAGGCTTAACGCCCCGTCAACCGCGGCGGCGTAGAGGCGGGGGCGACCCGTCATGCCAGCGCAGGCCGGCATCCCTACGGACTCGGCATGGGCCCCAGCCTTCGCCGGGGCGACGGTAAAGAGGACGCGCGGCAGGATGATCGACAATTTCGCGCTGGCGCTGAGCCACGGCCTGCTGATCCTGGCGGCGTGGCGCCTCGTGTTCCGGGCCGACCTCGACGACGATCGCGCCGCGCCCGGCCCCGAGCCGCGCCGCCCGTTCCGGAAGGCGACGCCCGGTGCGTGACCTCGCCTTCGTCGGCTATCTGCTCGCCCTGCTCGGGCTCGGCTTCAGGCGGCCGTTCCTGTTCGTGCTCGCTTACGCCTATGTCGACATCGTCTCGCCGCAGCACCTTTCCTACTTTCTGCTGAACGCGGTCCCGCTGTCGATGATCGTCGCCGCGCTCGCCATCGGCGGCTGGGCGCTGGCCGACGACAAGAAAGGCGTCAGGATCGCCCCGCGCCAGTGGCTGATGATCCTGCTGCTCGTCTATGCCGGGCTCACCACCCTCCACGCCGACGTGCCCGAATATGCGCCGGAGAAATGGGAATGGGTGTGGAAGTCGATGGTCTGGGCGATCTTCCTGCCCTTGACCCTCAGGACCCGGCTCCGGCTCGAAGCCTATCTCCTGTTCATGACCCTTTCGGCCTCGGCGATCATCATCGTCGGCGGGATCAAGACCGCGGCGTCGGGCGGCGGCTACGGCGCGCTCAACCTCATGGTGTCGAGCAATTCCGGCCTCTACGAGGGGAGCACCATCTCGACCGTGGCGATCGCCGTCATCCCGATCATCCTCTGGCTGGCGCGCTACGGCACCATCTATCCGCGCGACTGGCGGGTGAAGGTCTTCGCCGCCAACCTCGTCTTCGCCTGCCTGCTCATCCCGGTGGGAACGGAGGCTCGAACCGGGCTCATCTGCATTGGCGTGCTCGCCATCCTGATGCTGCGCAACGTCAAGCGACGGCTGCTCTACATGGGCGGAGTCGCGCTGGCGGTGGCCGTCGCCGTGCCCTTGCTGCCGCAGAGCTACGCGCAAAGGATGAGCACCATCCAGGGCTATCAGGCCGACAGCTCCGCCTCGACCCGGATCGCCGTCTGGAAATGGACCTGGGACTACGCCAAGCAGCACCCGCTCGGCGGCGGCTTCGAGGCCTACCGCCAGAACCGGCTGCAGGTGCACCTGGTCAATTCCAAGGGTTCGGGGCCGGTGCAGGAGGTCGACTGGCGGGTGCAGGCCGACCGGGCGCGAGCCTATCACAGTTCCTATTTCGAGATGCTCGGGGAGCAGGGCTTCCCGGGCCTCGCCCTCTTCCTGCTGATCCACGCCATCGGCCTGTGGCGGATGGAGGCTCTGCGCCGCCGCTATCGTAAGCGCGACGGCGAGGAAGAGTGGATCAGCCCGCTCGCCACGGCCCTGCAGGGCGCCCAGCTCATCTACCTGGTCGGCTCTCTGTTCGTCGGGATCGCCTTCCAGCCCTTCGTCTGGATGCTGATCGCGGTGCAGATCGGCTTCGACGCCTTCGTGAAGCGGCGCTACCCGCTCGCCCCCAAGGCGCCGATGTTTCCCCCGCGCGCGGCGACGGCGGCGGCGTAAGGTTCGGCGGCCCGGCCATAGACCGTTCGGGCTGAGCCTGTCGAAGTCCCTCCTTCTCCTCCCGGGCAAAACAAGGAACGGGCTTCGACAAGCTCAGCCCGAACGGATGGGGATGGGCCGTAATCATTCCGCCCTTCCGGAACGAAGCGGGGGCGCGCGCGCTTAAGCGGCTCCATGCTCCGCTACACCGACGATTCCAGGCCCGGCATCACCCGCAAGCGGCGCGGACGCTACTGGCAATATTTCAACGCCGACGGCCGCCGGGTCACCGACCGCGACGAGATCGATCGGCTGAACGGAATCGGCATGCCGCCGGCCTATGAGCGCTGCTGGTTCTGCCCCGACCCGAACGGCCATATCCAGGCGGTCGGCTACGATGCCAGGGGCCGCAAGCAATATCGCTACCATCCCGATTTCCGAGCGAGGCAGGAGACGAAGAAATATGAGCGGCTCGCCGCCTTCGGGCGCGCGCTGCCCAAGCTCAGGAAGAAGGTCGAGGCGGATTTGAAGGGGCGGCCGACCGCCCTCGACACGGTGCTCGCCGCCGTCGTGCGCCTGATCGACGAGACCAGGATGCGGGTCGGTAACGAGGAATATGCCAAGGCGAACAAGAGCTTCGGCGCGACGACCCTGCGCAATCGCCATGCCAGGGTCGAGCGCGGGCGGCTCAGGATCACGTACGCCGGCAAGCACGGTATCAAGCGGACGGTGACCATCGCCGACCGCAACCTCGTCCGGATCGCCCGCCGGACCCAGGACCTGCCCGGCCAGAATCTGTTCGAATATGTGAACGAGGACGGGACGGTCTGCCCGGTGACCTCGGGCGACGTGAATTCCTACGTCAAGGACGCGATGGGCGAGGAGTTCACCGCCAAGGACTTCCGCACCTGGGGCGCCAGCGTCATCGCCTTCGAGGCGATGCTCGACAGGCTCGAGCGGCACGGCACGGTCAAGCTCAAGAGCGTGATCGAGCCGGTCGCCGAGGCGCTCGGCAACACCCCGGCGATCAGCCGCAAGTCCTACGTCCACCCGGCGCTGATCGAGGCCGCGAAAGACGCCGGGGCGATCGGCGAGCGGACCCTGCCTCGCGCCACCAAACACCTCTCGTCCGCCGAGCGCGGCCTCATAGAATTCCTCGACGCCCTGCCCGAGGAGAAAGCGAGGGTGGACGAGAAGGCCTTCGCCAAGGCAAAGAGCGGCGCCAGGTCCAAACGGCAGGCGGAGGCTCAGATGGCGCGCGAGGCGGCGGACAAGATCGGGGCGGAAGCGGCCTGAT
>JAXDPL010000027.1:0-6634 GCA_034668385.1 Sphingomonadales bacterium
CAGCTTCGCTAGGAAAGGGCCCGAGAGGGAAGATTGACAATGCACGGGGATCAACTCGCCGTCTTCATCATATTGGTCCTGCTCATCACCGCCGTCGCGTCGATGGCCCACACCGTGGTGAAGGGGCGGCAGCGTCTGGCGGAAATCCGCGCTTCCGCCGCGGCGAGGGCCGAGGCCGATCCGCGGGTCGAGCGGCTGACCGATGAGAATGGGAGGTTGCAGGGGCATATCGCCAAACTGGAAAAACGCCTGGCGACGCTGGAGCGCATCGTCACCGACCCGGCCGAGCGGACCGCCCGCGAAATCGAAGCCCTGCGCTGAGCCGAACCGAAGGGGGAATGACATGCACAACCTTGGAATCCTGATCCCGATCGTCGCCATCACCATGGGTCCGATCGCGTGGGTGGTGAACAACTGGATACGGGCGCGCCACGGCTATCCGCTCGAGGGCAAGCGCGGCGGCCTGGTCACCCGCGACGAACCTCGTCTCAGGGAAGAGAATGAGGCGCTGAAGCGCAACGTCCAGCAGCTCGAGGAGCGGCTTCGGGTGCTCGAGCGGATCGCCACCGATCCAGCGGAGCGCACTGCGCGCGAAATCGAATCGCTGCGCTGAGCCGGACGGCGGGAAAACCATGAACCAGTTTGAATTCGTTCTCGGCATCATCCTCATCGTGATGGTGGCGAGCGTCCTCAAGGCGGGCCTGAAACATGGCGGCCGGCGGCGCAGCGAACCGGACCCCGAAACCGATCGGCTTCGCGACGAGGTGCGGACGCTCAAGGAAAGGATCGCCGTCCTCGAGCGGATTGCGACCGACAAGGGCAGCGCGCTCGAGCGCGAAATCGAGCAACTCAGGGACAGGTAGCGCACGTGAGCGAGAGCTTCGCCATCCTTGCCTTCGCAACGCTCGCCGGCCTCGCCATGGCGGCCGGGGCCGCGCTCCGGGCGTGGGAGTCGTGGCTCGCCCTCCAGCGTGAAGCGCTCGATGCCCGGCGCCCCCTTGCCTCCCCGGTCGCGGCCCGGATCGAGATGGCCTGGCTGCGTGAACGCATCCGCCGGTTGGAAGCCATCGCCGCCGGCATCGAGCTATAGCCCGCAGGCGCCTCCGCTGTTAGCGGGAGGCGATGAACGCGCCGAGCCTCGACGACGTCTACGCCGATTACGCGCCGCTGGAGGCGGACGACCGCTACCGGCTGCTGATCGACCTCGGCCGAGCGCTCGAGCCGATGCCGGACGCCCTCAAGACCGACGCCAGCCTGGTCCGCGGCTGCTCGGCCTCGGTCTGGCTCTATCCGCTGGCGGGCGAGGATGGCCGGCTGCATTTCCTGGCCGACAGCAACGCTGCGATCACCAAGGGCATCGTCGCTCTCGTCCTCCTTGCCGTGCAGGACAAGCGGCCGGCGGAGATCCTCGCAACCGACATCGAAGACGCGCTGGCGCCCTTCGACCTTTCCAACCAGCTGAGCTCCAACCGCACACAGGGCATACCCAACATGATCGCGCTGATCCGCGCGACCGCCGGTCGGCTCGCGGAATGAGCCGCGAAGACTTTCGCAAGGCGGAGAGCTTCGATCCGAAGCGCTTCACCGATTACGCCAGCCGCGTCGGCCACGGCGGAGCCCTCGGCATCCTTTACGTCGATCACGGGCCGGACTGGGTGGAGCTGGCGCTTGATTATCGCGAGGCCCTGGTCGGGGTGCGGGAAACCGGCATCATCGCTTCGGGGCCGATCGTCAGCCTGATGGACATGGCGCTCAGCATGGCGATCTGGGTGAAGCTGGGCCGCTTCCGCGCCCAGGCGACGCTCGACATGCGGGTCGATTATCTTCGCCCGGCCGAGCCGGGCCGCAGGATCGTCGGCCGCGGCGAATGCTACAAGACGACGCAAAGCATCGGCTTCGTCCGCGGCCTCGCCCATGACGGAGATCCCGCAGACCCGGTTGCCCACGTCGCGGCCACCTACATGTTCACGGATTGAGTTCCCCTCCCTTCCAGGGAGGGGAGTCACCCGCCGCGCCGCTCCTCCGCCTTGCGAAGCACCTCGTAGGCGGCCTGGACCTGCTGGAAGCGGGCGGCGGCTTCCTTGTCGCCGGGGGCGGCGTCGGGGTGGTTGGCCTTGGCGAGGCGGCGATAGGCGGACTTGACCGCCTCGAAGCCCGCATCGCTCTCCAGCTCCAGCACGTCGAGCGCGCGCATCTCCTCGCGCGAGCGGCTGCCGTCGCCGGGGCCGCCCCAGGCATAATGGCCGGCCTGCCGGAAGCCGTTGGCGCCGCGCCTTTCCTCGGCCTCGCGGGCGGCGGCGTCCTCGGCGGTGAGGCCCTGGAAATAATTCCAGTTGCGGTTGTACTCGGCGGCGTGGGCCTCGCAGAAATGCCAGCGCTCGGGGCTGTTGGGCGATTTGGGCGCGGGATGGTTGCCCGGCGCGTCGCAGCCTTCGCGGTCGCACAGCCGCACCTTCGTCGCCTCGCGCGCGCCGCCGTAGCTTCGCCAGCGCGGGAAACCCCAGTCGTTCGAACGCGTCTGCCGAGCCATGTATCGTCCCTAGCGGGGCGCCCGGCCCACAAGAAAGCGAAAAAGCGCCAGAGGGTCTGTAAGCCGGGTTCTGTACGTCCGCCTTCGCGCAAGGCTCCGGCGGACGCGGCGACCATTCCTCTAGGAGGCGGATCGCTCCGCCCCTCAAGCAACCAACCCGGACGGCATCGGCCGCAGCGAGGCCGCCGTCCCTATTCGGTCTTGCTCCCGGTGGGGTTTGCCGTGCCGGCGCCCGTTGCCGGGGCCGCGGTGGGCTCTTACCCCACCCTTTCAATGTCGCAGGGCCAAGACCGGTGCGACCTGCTTTCTGTGGCACTTTCCCTGACCCCGGATCGGATCCGGGGCCGCCGGGCGTTACCCGGCACCGTCGCTGCGTGGAGCCCGGACTTTCCTCTCCGCCTTCGCCAAGGCTTCGGCGGATAAACCCGAAGGCTCGTCCGCCAAAGCTTCAGCGACGGCGCAGCGGCCGCCCGACCCTCTGGCCCGGCTCATGTAGCGGGTGCGCTGCGCCGATCCAAGAGGAGCCCGAGCAGGATGGCGCGGGTCTCGCCGTCGATGATGCCGTCGAGCAGCTCGGGACGGAAGCGGCGCTGAAAGGCGACCACCGCCTTGCGGGCGTCGCGCACGTCGTAGCCGTAGCGCTCCTGCGCGAGGAGGAATCCGCCGTCGGTCCAGTGCGGATCCATGAGGTTGGTGGTGGGGCGCGGCATGGCGAGGCCGAGCCGGGCGAGGCGGGCCCAGGGGAAGAGTTCGCCAGGATCCTCCTTGCGCGCCGGCGCGATGTCGGAATGGCCGACGACGTTCACCGGGCGGATGCCGTATCTCTTGACGATGTCGGCGACGAGCGGGATCAGGGCGTCGACCTGCTCCTCCGGAAACGAGCGATAGCCGAATTCGTGGCCGGGATTGACGATCTCGATCCCGACGCTGGCCGAATTGACGTCGGTGACGCCCCGCCACCAGGAGCGGCCGGCGTGCCAGGCGCGCTTTTCCTCGGGCACGAGACGGAGGATCTGCCCGTCCTCGGCGACCAGGTAATGGGCGGAGACCTTGGCCTCGGGATCCTTGAGCCGCGCCAGCGCCCCGGCGAAATCGGGCATTCCGGTATAATGGAGGACGAGCATCGTCACCGGCAGCAGGCGCTCGTCGAAATTGGGCGAGGGGCTGTCGATGATCTCGGGCATCGGCGCTACCAACGCCGCCGGGCGGCGCAGGTCAAGAGGCGGCGGCGCGCCGCGCTGGCGCCGTTCCGGCAGGCCGGTAGAGGCCGCGGCAATCGGGGTCGGAGACGAAGGCCTCGGTCTGGCCGATCACCGTCTCGCCGGCGCCGAGCATCAGCACGGCATCGGGCGCCGCAGCGGAGGCCAAGCGGGCGAAGGCCTCGCGCCGAGCCGCCGCCGAGAAATAGAGGAGAACGTTGCGGCACAGGATGATGTCGAAGCGGCCCGGCTGCGGCGGCGGCTCGGCGAGGCTGTGGACCCGGAAGCGCACCTTCGCCTGAAGCTCGGGAGCGATCTGCCAGCCGGCGCCGGGGCGCTCGGCGAACCAGCGCATCATCTGGACGACGGCCAGGCCGCGCTGCACCTCGAACTGCGAATAGAGGCCCGCGCCGGCCCGCTCGATCGCGCCGCGCGAGACGTCGGTGCCGAGGATGTCGATCGTCCAGCCGGCCCAGCGCAATTTCTGCTCGGCGAAGCGCATCGCGATCGAATAGGCTTCCTGGCCGGTCGAGCAGCCGGCGCACCAGATTGCGAGACGCTTCTCGGCGGCGCGCGCGCGTTCGAGCCGCGACAAAGCCGGGCCGAGCAGCAGATCGAAGCTCGGCCGGTCGCGGTAGAAGAAGGTCTCGTTGTTGAGCAAAGCCTCGACCACCGCTTCGGCGAGCGCCGGCTCGCGCCCGGCGACGAGGGTCGCCACCAGCCGGTCGAGCCCGTCGACGCCGCGCTCGCGCATCACCGGCTGGAGCGCCGTCTCGATCCGCCAGCGACGGGCGGCGCCGAGCTGCTGCCCGGTGCGCGATTCGAGCAAGGCGGAAAGGATTCGAGTGGCGCCGTCGCTCACCATTTCGCCGATCCCGCGCGCGCGCCGACACGGGCCGCGAGCTCGGCCGGCGGCAGCATTGCCGAGGCCAGACCCGCCTCCGCGATGCCGCGCGGCATGCCCCAGACCGCGCTTGTAGCGCGATCCTGGACGAGAATTTCGCCGCCGCGCTCGACCAAGCGGCGAGCGCCGGCCAGGCCGTCCCGGCCCATGCCGCTGAGCACGACGCCGAGTCCCCGTTTGCCGTAGATTTCGGCCACCGCGCCGAGCGTCACGTCGACCGACGGCATGCAGCCGCTCTCGGAGGGCTCGTCGAGCAACCGGGCGAGGACTCGGCTGCCCTGCTGCTCGAGACCGAGATGGGCGTGGCCCGGAGCCAACAGGATTTCGTCGGCGCGAAGCGCCTGGCCATCGACCGCGACGCTCACCGTCCGTCCCGACGCCGTCTCGAGCTGGCGCGCGAAAAAAGGCATGAACAGGGCCGGAAGATGCTGGGCGACGAGGAGCGGCGCGCCGATCCGCTGCGGCAGGGCGCGGAGCAGCTCGCCGATCGCGTGGAGGCCGCCGGTGGAGGCGCCGAACGCGACGCAGCCGAGCGGCTCGCGCGAGGGCTCGCGCAGGGCGAGCGGCGGCTGCGCCGATGCGGAAGCCGGTTCCGGCGCCGGTTCCTGGCCGAGACGCCGCAGCCGCTCGGTCAGCACCTGCGAAAAGCGCCCGCCGAAATTCTGAGCGCCGGGCTTGGGAAGCGTGTCGGCGGCGCCGAGCGCCATGGCGCGTACCGCCGCCTCGGCCCCTTCCTCGCACAGGCAGGAGACGACGAGCACGCGGGCACCCCGACCGGCGGCGACGATCGCCGGCAGCGCGTCCAGGCCGGTGGTTCCCGGCATTTCGACGTCGAGAAGGACCACGTCGACCTCGGCTTGCGCGAGCAGCGCGAGCGCCTCCTCGGCCGAAGCCGCTTCGCCGGCGACCTCGAAGCCCGGCTGGGCCCTGAGCATGCGCGACAAGACCGCTCTCGCGACGGTCGAATCGTCGACGATCAGCAGCCTCAGCGGCGCAGGTGCAGCGCTTTGGGAAGGGCCGCCGCTCTTGAGCGCGGCCGCGGCGGGCGGGCTCACGCGACCCCGACGATCTGGAGCTTGCTTTCGAGGGTCTCTCGGTCGAAGGGCTTCATGACATATTCGTCGGCGCCCGCATCGATCGCCGCTCGAATATGATCCGCGTCGTTCTCGGTCGTGCAGAAAACCACCTTGGGATGGTCTCCGTCATCGCGCTGGCGCAGGTGGCGGAGGAACTCCATCCCGCCCATCACCGGCATGTTCCAGTCGAGCAGCACCACGTCGGGCATTCCGGCGTCGCAGCGGGCGAGCGCCTCGCGCCCGTCCTCAGCCTCGTCGACCGCGAAGTCGAGAGTCTCGAGAATGTGGCGGGCGACCTTTCGGATCACCTTGGAATCATCGACGATCAGGCAGCTCTTCATGGGCTTCTCATCCGTGGCGCGGCCGCGACACTAGCGGCAAGAGGTAAGCACGAACTTAAGGCGCCGGCTCATGCCGCGGCCTGCGCGGCTGGGCCGGCGATCATGGCGGGCAGGTCGACGAGCAGCAGCAAATCGCCCTCGCCTTCCACGGCGGTCGAGGCGACCCGCGCCCAGCCCGCTCCGGCGGCGGCGCGAAGCGGCTGCGGTTCGCCCGCGGCTTCCACCACATCCTCGACCGAATCGACCAGCAAGGCGTAGGGATGGCCGTCGATCACGACGAGCACGGCGTCGCGCGCGCGGCCGCCGCTGTCCAGGCCGAGCGAGGCGTGACTGTCGATCACGGTGACGACGCGGCTGCGCAGCGCCGAGAGGCCGGCGACATGGGGCGCCGCGCCCGGGACCGGGGTAAGGCCCTCGATCTCGACCACGGCTTCGACCGCGGCGGCGGGCAACGCGACCCGCTCGCCGGCGATGGTCACGACCAGCAGCAGCTCGTTCATTGGCCCCTCCCAGTCCCGGCCGCTTTCAGCGCCATCAACAGCCCGGCGCGGTCGTAGCGGTAGATCGTGTCGTCCTTCTTGCCC
>JAXDPL010000028.1:0-14338 GCA_034668385.1 Sphingomonadales bacterium
GCCTATTACGGTTTTGGCCATTGACCGCCTTTCGATTCCCCACCTTCGGGCGCCGCGCCCTTGGGCTTGCCGCCATGGCGGCCACGGCCCTGCTGCTGACCGCCGACGGCGCCAGCCAGACGCGCAGCTCGATCCATCCCTATCTCCAGGTCGAGCAGGTGCTGACCGCCGACTTCAACACCGGCGACGTCCTCACCTACACCGGCGTCGGCGGCGGCGTGACCGCGGAGGTCTCGACGCGCCGCGTGCAGGCGACGATCGCCTACGATTACCAGCACCGCATCTCCTGGAACGACCGGCTGAAGGACAATGACGTCCATACCGGCCTCGCCGCCGTCCATGTCGACGCGGTGCCGGGCGTTCTGAGCCTCGACGCCGGAGCGATCGCGGCGCGCGGCCACGACGACATCCGCCGGCCCGTGCCGGCGCTGCGCACCGTCGACAGCCCCAACACCGCGGAAATCTACAGCGTTTACGGCGGCCCGACCCTCAATACCCATGTCGGCCCGGTCGCGATCGGCGCAGCCTACCGCCTGGGCTACGTCTATGTCGACGACAACAGCGTCTCGGGCGGCGGCCTGCCGCCGGGGACTCCCCGGGTCGAGAATTATCACAGCAGCACGGTCCAGAACGCCACCGCCAGCGTCGGCATGGCGCCGGGTCCGCTGCCGTTCGGCTGGACGGTCGGCGGCGGCTACGTCCGCGAGGATGCCGACCGGCTGAAGTCCAAGTTCCACGGGGAATATGTCCGCGGCGACGTCGTCCTTCCGATCTCCGGCACGCTCGCCGCGACAGGCGGGGTCGGCTGGGAGGATATGAAGGCCTCGCAGCAGGACATCGTGCGCGATTCGAACGGCTTCCCGGTGCTCTCGCCGCGCGGCAATCTGATCGGCGACCCGTCCAAGCCGCGGCTGCTCACCTACGACCAGTCGGGCCTGATCTGGGACGTCGGCGTGATCTGGCGGCCGAGCCCGCGCACCGAGCTTCAGGCCCGGGTGGGCCAGCGCTACGGGGGCACGACCTTCGTCGGCTCGCTCCAGCACCGCCTCAACCGCAATTACGTCCTCACCGCCTCGGTCTACGACAGCGTCAGCAGCTTCGGCCGCCTGCTGGTCAGCGACCTTGGCGGCGTGCCGACCGACTTCCGGCCGCCGCAGGGCGGGATCAGCGGCATCGGCGGATTGAACGGCTGCGTGTTCGGAAGCGACCCCAAGAAGGGCGGCGCCTGCTTCGACGACGCGCTTCAGTCGATCGACAATTTCAACTTCCGCAATCGCGGCGCCAACATCATGTTCTCTGGCGAGCACGGGCCGTACAGCTTCGGCCTCGGCGCCGGCTACGCCAACCGTCGCTATTTCGCTCCGCCCGACGGCGCCTTCGTCCTCCACGGCGTGACCGACCAGAGCTTCATCGTCCGAGGCGAGCTCGGCCGGCGGTTGAGCCGCAACTCCGGCATCAACTTCGACGCCTACGCCGCCTGGTACGACAGCGGAATGGCCGGGGCGAACGGAAGCTTCACCACCGGGGCGAGCGCCAATTACTACCGCGCGATCTGGCGGGACCGGCTGCAGGCCAACATCGCCGCCGGCCTCTACACCACGCACAGCGGCGATTTCGACTCCACCGTCGGCTCGATCCTGTTCGGCCTGCGCTACACCTTCTGAGGGGCGAGAGATGTATACCGACCATTTCGGCCTCACCGACAATCCGTTCCAGCTGACGCCCGACGCGCGCTTCTGGTTCGACAGCCGCACCCACAAGAAGGCGATGGCCTATCTCGGCTACGGCCTGGCGCAGGGGGAGGGGTTCATCACCGTCACCGGCGAGGTCGGCGCGGGCAAGTCGACGCTCGTCGCCCACCTCCTCGCCACCATCGACCGCGAGCGCTTGAACGCGGTCAGCCTGGTCTCCACGCAGGTCGAGGGCGACGACCTGCTCCGGCTGGTCGCGCAGGGCCTCGGCCTCGCGATCGCCGGGCAGGAGAAGGCGCAGCTGCTCGACTCGGTCGAGCGCCACCTCGTCGAGGAAGCGCGGCGCGGCCGGCGCACTTTGCTGGTCGTCGACGAGGCGCAGAACCTCCCGGTTTCGGCCCTCGAAGAGCTGAGGATGCTCTCCAACTTCACCAGCCAGGGCCGTGCGCTCATTCAGATTTTCCTGCTCGGCCAGCCCGAATTCCGAGACCAATTGGTCGAGGGCGGCGGGCTCGAGCAATTGCGCCAGCGGATCATCGCCAGCCACCATCTCGAGCCGATGGAAGCGAACGAGGTCGAGCCCTATCTGGTCCACCGACTCACGGTCGCCGGCTGGAGCGGCCGCCCGTCCTTCGCTCCCGAAGCCTTCGCTTCGCTCTACCGCCATTCGGGTGGGATCCCGCGCCGGCTCAATCAGTTGGCGAGCCGGCTGCTCCTCTACGCGGCGGTCGAACGGCTCGACACGATCACCGCCGATGCGGTCGAGAGCGTCGTCGCCGACCTTGCCGCCGACCGGCCGCAGCCGCGCGCCGACGCCGTCCTTCCGCTTCGCGCCGCCCCCGCGCCGGCCGAGCCGATGCGCGACTTCGCCCTGGAGCGCCGGGTCGCCACGCTCGAGGCCCGGGTCGACGAGCAGGAAAGAGCGGTGCGGCGAGTCTTGACGCTGCTCGTCGAGTGGGTGGAGAACGGGCAGCAGGCTCCGGGCTACACCAACGCCGCCTGAGGGGCGGAGGCCATGATGCTGAACGCCCTCTCCGTCGACGTCGAGGACTGGTTCCAGGTCGGCGCCTTCGAGACCGTCATCGCCAAGGCGGACTGGGACCGTCTCCCCCAGCGGGTCGAGCGCAACGCTGACGCCGTCCTGGCCCTGTTCGACGAGGCCGGGGTCAAAGGCACCTTTTTCACCCTGGGCTGGGTCGCGGAGCGCTATCCTGCGCTGATGCGGCGGATCGCGGCGGCGGGGCACGAGATCGCCAGCCACGGCTGGGACCACGACCGGGTCTTCTCTTTGACTCCGGACCAGTTCCACGCCGACCTGCGCCGAGCCCACGCCGCCATCGCCGATGCCTCCGGAGTCGCTCCCAGGGGCTATCGCGCCCCGAGCTTCTCGATCGACGCCCGGACGCCCTGGGCCCACGCGATCCTCGCCGAGGAAGGCTATGCTTATTCCTCCAGCGTCGCGCCGCTCGCCCACGACCATTATGGCTGGCCCGAAGCGCCGCGCTTCGCCCACCGGCCGCTGCCCGATTCCGACCTGATCGAGCTTCCGGTGACGACGGTGGATGTCGCCGGCCTGCGGCTGGCGGCCGGCGGCGGCGGCTTCTTCCGGTTGCTGCCCTATCGTTTCTCCGACTGGGCGATCGGCCGTGTCAACGGCTCGGAAGGGCGGCCGGCGGTCTTCTATTTCCACCCCTGGGAGATCGACCCCGGCCAGCCGAGGGTTGCCGGCGCGCCGCTCAAGTCGCGCCTCAGGCATTACAGCCGCCTCTCAGCGATGCGGCCCAAGCTCCTGAAAATCCTCAAGGCCCATCGCTGGGGTCGCACCGACGCCGTGGTTGCCGCGGAACGGGAGCGGCTGTCATGACGGCGCATCGCCCGATCCCGACTCTCACCGCGCGCGTCGCGGGCAAGGCGGATCGCGAGGCAATCGACTCCTTCGTCCGCGGCTGCCCGGACGGAACTCCGTTCCACCTGACCGGCTGGCTCGAGGCGGGCGAAAGGGGCTGCGGCCACGAAGGCGTCCACTTCGTCGCCGAGCGCGGCGGCGCGATCGTCGGCCTGCTGCCGCTGACCGCCCTGCGCTCGCGCCTGTTCGGCTCCGCTCTGGTCTCGTCCGGCTTCGGGGTCGGCGGCGGAATCCTCGGCGACGGCGTTGGCGAGCTGGCCCAAGCGGCGTGGGAGCTCGCCCGGAGCCGCGGCTTCGCCTCGGTCGAGCTGCGCGGCGGCACGGTCCCTCCGGGCTGGGAGCGCCGCGAGGGACTCTATTTCGGCTTTGAACGGGACATTCCCGAGGGCGAGGAGGCGATCCTCAATGCCATCCCCCGCAAGCAGCGGGCCGAAGTGCGCCGCGCCTTGGCGAACGGGCTCGAAGTGAAAGTGGATCGTGACCTCGATAGCCATTACCGTGTCTATGCCGAGAGCGTCCGCAACCTCGGCACGCCGGTCTTCCCGCGCACCCTGTTCGAGGCGGCGCTGGAGTCGCTCGATTCCGACATCCTCACCGTCCGCTCGGCAGGCGGCGAGCCGCTGGCGAGCGTGCTCAGCCTCTATCACGGCGACACCGTCTATCCCTATTGGGGCGGCGGCACGCGCGCGGCGCGGTCGGCCCGGGCCAACGAGCTCCTGTACTTCGCGCTGATGCGCCACGCCCGGGCGCGCGGCTGCACGCGCTTCGATTTCGGCCGCTCCAAGGCCGGCACCGGCGCCTTCGCCTTCAAGAAGAATTGGGGCTTCGAGCCTCGCCCGCTCGTCTACGCCGTCCGGGGTCAGGGCCGGGAGACGAACCCGCTCTCGCCCCGCTACCGCCTTCAGGTCGCGGCGTGGAAGCGGCTGCCCCTGTGGCTCGCCAACCGGCTCGGCCCGCCGATCGCGCGGGGGCTGGGATGACCGAGCTCCTCTTCCTCGCCCACCGGATCCCTTTCCCGCCGGACCGAGGGGACAAGATCCGCTCGTGGCACATCCTCAGGCACCTTTCCGGCCTCGCCCGCGTCCACCTCGCCTGCTTCGCCGACGACGAGGCGGACGCGGCCCATCTGCCCGCCCTCCGCGAGGCGTTGGGAGGCCGGCTCGGCGAGGCCCATGTCGAAGTCCGGCGCACGGGGAGGGCCGTCGCCGCCGCGCGGGCGTTGCTCGAGGCCAGGCCCGTGTCGCTGACCGCCTTCGACACCCCGGCGATGCGCGGCTTCGTCGCCGGAATGCTCGCGCGGCCGGAGGTGGACACCACCTACGTCTTCTCGGGCCAGATGGCGCAGTTCGTCCCGGCCGACGCGCGCCAGCGGCTGGTCATGGATTTCGTCGACATGGATTCGGCCAAGTTCGCCGCTTACGCCGAGGCCGGCGGACCGCTGGCGCCGCTCCACCGCCGCGAGGCGGCGAAATTGTTCGCCTTCGAGCGCGAGACCGCCGCGCGCGCCGACGTCAGCCTGTTCGTCAGCGAGGCGGAAGCCCGCCTGTTCCGGGCCCGCGCCGGCTTGCCGGACGCCGACATCCGGGCGCTTCCGAACGGCGTCGACTTGGATTTCTACCGGCCCGGCGCCGTGCGGGCCGATGCGCCGCGCCCGCTGATCGCCTTCATTGGCCAGATGGACTACGCGCCCAATGTCGACGCCGCTTCCTGGTTCGCACGCGAGGTGCTGCCGCGCGTGCCCGGCGCGACTTTCGCGATTGTCGGGCGCAATCCCGCCGCGAGCCTCAAGGCTTCGGACCGCGTCCTCGTCACGGGCGAGGTGCCGGATGTCAGGGCCTGGCTCGCCGCGGCGGACATCGTCGTCGCACCTCTGAGGATCGCCAGGGGTGTCCAGAACAAGGTGCTGGAGGCGATGGCGGCCGGCCGTCCCGTCGTCGCCTCGCCGGCCGCGTTCGAAGGCATCGAGGCTGAGCCGGGCCGCGACCTCGTCGTCGCCGACGGCGCCGAGGCCCAGGCAAAGGCGATCCGGGATCTGCTCGCCGATCCGGCGCGCGCCACGGCGATCGGCGCCTCGGCCCGGCGGCGGATGGAGGAAGCCTATCGCTGGGAGGCGCGTCTCGCGCCGCTCGCCGCGCTCGTCGGGCTGCCCAAGCGGAGGGCGGCGGCATGACGGCGGTTCTGCCCATCGCCAAAGCCAAGCCGCTGACCGCGCCCGGCTGGCGCCTCCACCTCGCCGGCCTCGGCGCGGTTTGGGCGGGGCTGCTGCTCCTCTTCCGCCGCGACGTAAGCGACGTCTTCGCGCTCTGGCTGAAGGGGAACACCTACAATCACTGCCTGCTGATCCTGCCCCTGATCGGCTGGATGGTCTGGCAGCGTCGGCCCGAGCTTCGCCGGATCGCGCCCGCCGCCTGGGCACCGGGCCTGCTGCTGGTCGCCGCCGGCGCGTTCGGCTGGCTGCTCGGCAATGCCGGCGGGATCGACATCGCCCGTCACGTGTCGCTCGTGCTCATGCTCCAGGGCGCGGCGATCGCCTGCCTCGGCAAGGCGGCGGCGCGAGGCCTCGCTTTCCCGATCTTCTACGCCCTCTTCCTCGTCCCGTTCGGCGAGGAGCTGGTGGCGCCGATGCAGACCGTCACCGCGAAGATGGCGATGGCGCTGCTGGCGATGAGCCACGTCCCGGCGACCATCCGCGGAGTCTTCATCTCGACCCCCGCCGGCTATTTCGAGGTCGCCGAGGCGTGTTCCGGGGTCAAGTTCCTGATCGCGATGGCCGCCTATGCGGCGCTGGCGGCGAACGTCTGCTTCCGCTCCGCCCGGCGCCGCGCCCTTTTCGTCGTCGCGGCGCTCGGCTTCCCGGTGCTCGCCAACGGGGTGCGCGCCTGGGCGACCATCTGGGTCGCCTATCTGACCGACAAGCGCCACGCGGTCGGCTTCGACCATGTCGTCTACGGCTGGATCTTCTTCGCGCTCGTCATCGTGGTGATCATGGCGGCGGCTCGGCCCTTTTTCGACCGCAAGGCGAGCGACCCCTGGTTCGATCCCGAAAAGCTGCAGCGCCCCGGAACGCCGCCCGGCTCGCCGCTTCGACTCGCCGCGGTGGGAGCGGCCGCCCTGGCGCTGGCGGCGGCCGGCCCCGCCTGGTCGGCGGCGGTCCAGGCGGGCGCGGTGGTCCCCGTCGACGACGTGGCGCTGCCCGACGTCCCAGGCTGGACCAAAGTGCCGCGCGACAGGGGACGGGCGTGGGTGCCCAATTTCAGCGGCTACGACGCCTTCCGGATCGGCCGCTACCGCGATTCGGCGGGCCATGAGGTAGATCTCGCTCTGGCCGTCTACGCGCACCAGGAAGACGGGCGCGAGCTCGCCGGTTTTGGCCAGGGGGCGACCCGGCCTGACGGCGCCTGGGCCTGGACCGCCGACGCGCCGCCGCCGCCCGGCGGCAAGTCGGAGCGGATCTTCTCCCAAGGCACGATCCGCGAGGTGGCGAGCTTCTACCGGGTTGGGACCATCGTCACCGGCAGCCGCGCGGCGGTGAAGCTCGAGACGATGAAGACCCACCTGCTCGGCGGGCCGCAGCGGGCGGTCGCCATCTTGATCTCGGCCGAGGAGCCGGCGGGGGCGGGGAGCGCCCGTCCGGCGCTCGACGCCTTCCTCCGGTCGCTCGGGCCGGTCGCGCCGCTTGCCGACCGGGCGGCGGGGCTGTCAGGGACGAACTGATGTGCGGGATTGCGGGACTCTTCCATCCGGACGTGCCGAAGCCGGTCGAGGCGGCGCGGGTCCGGGCGATGGCCGACACGCTCGCCCATCGCGGGCCGGACGGAAGCGGCGTTTGGACGGCGCCGGGCGTCGGTCTCGGCCACCGGCGCCTGTCGATCATCGACCTCGAGACCGGCGACCAGCCGATGCGCTCGGCGGACGGCGAGCTGGCGCTCAGCTACAACGGTGAAATCTACAATTTCAGGGCGTTGCGGGCGGAGCTTGAGGCGTTGGGCCACCATTTCGCGACGACCAGCGATACCGAGGTGGTGCTGGCGTCCTGGCGGCAATGGGGACCGTCCTGCCTCGCCCGCTTCAACGGCATGTTCGCTTTCGCGCTCTACGACGCGGCCGAGGATTGCCTGTTCCTCGCCCGCGACCGGCTCGGCGTGAAGCCGCTTCACCTCGCGACTTTGCCCGACGGCGCCCTGATCTTCGCCTCGGAATTGAAAGGCCTGCTCGCCCACCCCCGTCTTCGCCGCGAGCCCGATCCGCGCGCGGTCGAGGATTTTCTCGCTTTCGGCTACGTGCCCGACGATTCCTGCCTGGTCGCCGCAGTGCGCAAGCTTCCGGCCGGCCATTACCTGCTGGTCCGGCGGGGGCGGGCGGTGCCGGAGCCGGTACGCTGGTGGGATGTCGATTTCTCCAGCCCGTCGAGCGCGAAGCCGGCCGCGCTCGAGGAGGAGCTGGTCGAGCGGCTGCGCGAGGCGGTACGCTCGCGCATGGTCGCCGACGTTCCGCTCGGCGCCTTCCTCTCGGGCGGGGTCGACAGCTCGGCGGTGGTCGCCCTGATGGCCGAGGCGAGCCGGAGCGCGGTCGAGACCTGCGCGATCGGCTTCGACGAAGCCGACCATGACGAGACACGCTACGCCGCCCTCGTCGCCGAGCGCTTCGCCACCAATCACCGCACCCGTCAGGTGGCGTCGGCGGACTTCTCGCTGCTCGGCCGGCTGGCGGAGGCCTTTGACGAGCCGTTCGCCGACGCCTCGGCGATCGGAACCTACCGGGTCGCCGAGTTGGCGCGCGAGCGGGTCAAGGTCGCGCTCTCGGGCGACGGCGCCGACGAGGCGTTCGCCGGCTACCGCCGCCACCGCCTGTTCATGGCCGAGGAGAAAGCGCGCCGGCTGCTCCCGCCAGGGGCTCGGAGCGTGCTGGGGGCGGCCGGATCGCTCTACCCCAAGCTCGACTGGGCGCCGCAATTCCTCCGCGCCAAGACGAGCCTGGAGGCGCTCGGCCGGTCGTCGGAGGAAGCCTATGCAGACGCGGTGACGGCGACCTCGCTGTCCGTGCGATCAAGGCTTTACCGGCCGGAGTTCAGGCA
Organism: Sphingomonadales bacterium; assembly: GCA_034668385.1. Classification (GTDB taxonomy): domain Bacteria; phylum Pseudomonadota; class Alphaproteobacteria; order Sphingomonadales; family Sphingomonadaceae; genus Allosphingosinicella. Next base: position 8,672 of record JAXDPL010000028.1, read on the forward strand.
GAGTCTGCAGGGTCACCGCGCCGAGGCGCGCTACGCTTTGGCGATGCGCGACGCCCCCGCCGGCGACGCTCTGTCGCGCGCCCAATATGCCGACCTCAAGATCTGGCTTCCGGGCGACATCCTGACCAAGGTCGACCGCGCCAGCATGGCGGTCGGCCTCGAGGCGCGCGAGCCGCTGCTCGACCACCGCCTCGTCGAGTTCGCGGCCCGCGTGCCGGCGAAGCTCAGGCTGCGCGGCGGGACCGGCAAGTGGCTGCTCAAGAAGGCGCTCGGCCGCTACCTTCCGGACGAGATCCTCCACCGCCCGAAGATGGGCTTCGTCACGCCTGTATCGGCCTGGTTCCGAGGCCCGCTCGCCGACCGGGCCGCCGGCCTCGCCCGAAGCGCCGCCCTCGCCGATCTCGGCTGGCTCGATCCGGCGGCGATCGCCCGGGTGGCCGAGGCCCACCGCTCCGGCCGCGCCGAACATGGCCGGCTGCTCTGGCAGCTCGTCATGCTGGAGCGGTCGCTCGGCCGCCTGTTCGGGCTGGGGGAAGATAGAGCGCCTCGACGAAATAGAGGCCGTCCGGCGGCGCGTTGAGGCCGAGGGCGGCGCGGTCCTTCGCCTCCAGCGCCGCCTGGAGGTCCGCCGCCGACCATTTGCCGCGGCCGACCAGCTGCAGGCACCCCACCATCGAGCGGACCTGGTGGTGGAGGAAGGAGCGTGCCGCCGCCTCGATCTCGATCCGCTCGCCGTCGCGGCGCACCGTCAGCCGGTCGAGCGTCTTGACCGGGCTGTCCGACTGGCAATGGGCCGAGCGGAAGGTGGTGAAGTCGTGCCGACCGACCAGCCTTTGCGCCGCCTCGTCCATCGCCTCGGCATCGAGCGGTACCGAAACCCTCCAGGCGCGGCCCGAGTCGAGGGCCAGCGGGGCCCGGCGGTTGACGATCCGGTAGAGGTAGCGCCGGCCGATGCAGCTGAATCGGGCGTGCCAGTCGTCCGCCACCGCGTCGGCCTTGAGGATGGCGACGGGGAGGGGCCTCAGCCTCGCGTTGAGGCCTTCGGCGAGGCGGAACGGCGCGATCGCCCTGGCGATGTCGACATGGGCGGCCATCGCCAGCGCATGGACCCCGGCGTCGGTGCGGCCGGCGGCGTGGAGCACGGCCGTCTCCCCGGTGATCGCCTCGACCGCCTCCTCGATCGCCTGCTGGACCGAAGGGCCGTGCGCCTGGCGCTGCCAGCCCATGAACGGCCGCCCGTCATATTCCACAATCAGCCGGAAGCGGGTCATTCGAGGCGCGTGCCGGGCGGGATCGGGAAGCCGCGCAGCAATTCGGCAGGGCTCATCGGCGCCCGGCCGGCGCGCTGGACCGAGGTTGGACGCAGCGCGCCTTCCGCGCAGGCGATGGTCAGTTCGGAGTCGAGCACGGTGCCGGGTTCGCCCGAGGCCTCGACCACGTCGGCGGAATGTATTTTTATGCGGTTTTCCGCATGAACGAACCAAGCGCCCGGATCGGGATTGAACGCTCGCACCTGGCGCTCCGCCTCTGTGGCGCTGCCCTGGAATTTCACTTTGGTCTCGCTCTTGTCGATCTTGCGCGCATAGGTCGCCCGCGCCTCGTCCTGCGGCATCGGGCCGACCCGGTCGAGAGTGCGGAGCACCGAGAGCAGGAGGCTCGCGCCCTCGCGGGCGAGGTCCGCGCAGAGCTCGCCCGCGCTCTTGCGGTCGACGGTCACCGGCCATTGCGCCAGCATCGGGCCGGTATCGAGCCCTTCCTCCATCCGCATGATGGTCACGCCGGTCGTTTCGTCACCGGCGAGGATCGCCCTCTGTATCGGCGCCGCTCCGCGCCACCTCGGAAGCAGCGAGGCGTGAACGTTGAGGCACCCCCGCCGAGGGGCTTCGAGCACCGGAAGCGGTAGAATCAGCCCATAGGCGGCAACTATGGCGACATCCAGATCGAGCCCCCGAAACGCCGCCTGCGCCTGGGCATCCCTCAGCGAAACCGGGGTCCTCACCTCGATCCCCGCCGCCTCCGCCCGCGCCTGCACCGGCGACACCCGCGGCGCCTTGCCCCGACCCGCCGGCCGCGGCGGCTGCGAGTAGACGGCGGCGACCTCCAGCCCCGGCTCGGCCAGGAGGATGTCCAGCGTCGGCACCGCGAAATCCGGCGTTCCCATGAAGGCGATGCGCATGGGAGGCGTGATTAGCGGCGCCATGCCGCTTGGCAAGCACCGCCTCGCGCCCCTACCTAGCGGCCATGGCCTCCCCCGAGATCGACGCTCTGACCCAGGCGCTGGCGCGCCTGCCCGGCCTCGGCCCCCGCTCGGCACGGCGTGCGGTGCTTCACCTGCTCAAGAAGCGCGAGGCGGCGCTGACTCCGCTGCTCAGGGCGCTGGAGCGGGTGAGCGAAAACCTCTCGGTCTGCTCGACCTGCGGCAATGTCGACACGGTCGATCCCTGCACGGTCTGCGCCGACCCGCGCCGCGACGATCGCCTGCTCTGCGTGGTGGAGGAAGTGTCCGACCTCTGGGCGCTCGACCGCTCCCGCCTGTTCCCCGGCCGCTTCCACGTCCTCGGCGGCCGCCTCTCGGCGCTGGAGGGGGTGCGGCCCGAGGACCTCGCCATCGACAAGCTGGTCGGGCGTGTTTCGAACGGCGGCATCGACGAGGTGGTGCTGGCGATGAACGCGACCCTGGAGGGCCAGACCACCGCCCATTACCTCGCCGAGCGGCTCGAAACCTACCCCGTCCGCCTCACCCAGCTCGCCCACGGCCTGCCGGTCGGCGGCGAGCTCGACTATCTCGACGAAGGCACGCTCGCCCAGGCGCTGAGGGCGCGCCGGCCGGTGGCGTAATGTCCTCCCCCGGATTTCCGGGGGAGGGGGACCATCCGTAGGGTGGTGAGGGGCCCCTCCACCGCGCTTCGGGCGGTCCCCCTCCCCTGCAAATGCAGAGGAGGAAAGCTTGATTCCAAGCCTTTCGACCCCTATTTTTCTCCCATGGCGATCCTTCCCATCATCGAGACTCCGGACCCGTTCCTTCGGCGCAAATCCTCTCCGGTCGAGGAGATCACGCCCGAGCTGCGCGCGCTGATCGACGACATGTTCGAGACGATGTACGAGGCGCCCGGAATCGGCCTTGCGGCGATCCAGGTGGGCGTGCCCAAGCGCCTGCTGGTCATCGACCTGCAGGAGCCGGAGGAGGAAGGCGGCGAGCCCGTCCGTCGTCCGATGGTATTCATCAATCCTGAGGTCGTCACCGCTTCGGACCATCTCCAAAGCTACAACGAAGGCTGCCTGTCGGTGCCCGACATGTATGCCGAGGTCGAGCGGCCGGACCGGATCCGCGCCCGCTGGCTGGACCGGGACGGAAACGCGCATGACGAAGAGCTGGACGGCCTGCTGGCGGTCTGCCTGCAGCACGAGATGGACCATCTCGAGGGAATCCTGTTCATCGACCATCTGTCGCGGCTGAAGCGCGACATGATCCTCAAGAAGCTCGCCAAGGCGAGGAAGGAACGCTCGGCCCTCGCGGCCTGACGCTCTTCCGCTCCGACTTTCCCGACCCTAAGAGGGGCGAATGCCGACGCTCACCCCCACCGCCGCGGCGCTGATCGCGCTGGTTTGCGGCGGCTGGCTCGCAGCTGCCTTGTGGGCGACGCTGCGCGGCCTGTCGCGCAGCCGAGCGGCGAGCGGCCGGATGGGGGAGGGGGTTCGCGCCGAGGCCCTGCTGGGTGCCGCCCCCGCATTGCCCCTCCTGGTGTCGCGCGAGGGGCGGCTGCAGGGGCCGGAGCGCACCGCCTTCGTCCTTGGCCTGAATGGTCTTCCGGGCAGCCTTGCGGCTCTCGGAGGCGCCTTGGGCGAGGAAGCCGTCGCCGCCCTGTCCGAAGCGGTCGCGACGGCGGCCGCCTCGGGCGGGGGGTTCACGCAGACTTTGCGGCCGGAGGGCGGCGCCCGAGTCCTCGAGCTGCGCGGCGCCCCCGCTCCGGCGCCGTGGCCGAACGGCACGGTGCTCATCTGGATCCTCGATTCGACCGAGAGCGAGGGCCGCCTCGCCGCCCTCGACGCGCGAGCGAGCCGCCTCTCCGCCGCGCTCGACGCGCTTTCCGGGCTGATCGAGGCCGCGCCTTTCCCGATGTGGCACCGGGGGCCCGACCTCGCGCTCGCGATGGTCAACAGCGCCTATGTCGAGGCGGTGGAAGGCGAGGATGCCGCGAGCGTCGTTGCGGCCGGAATCGAGCTGATCGACACGCCCGACGGGGCCATTGCGCAGGCGGCGGCGGCGCGGGAGAGCGGCGCCGCCCACGTCCGCACGCTGCCGGCGACGATCGCCGGCGAGCGTCGAACGATGCAGGTGGTCGAGGTGCCGCTCGGCGAGGCCGGAGTCGCGGGTTACGCGCTCGACGTCGAGGACCGTGAGCAGACGCGGGCGGACCTCGCCCGATTCGTCCGCGCCCAGCGCGACATGCTCGACCGCCTGTCCGCAGGAGTCGCCCAGTTCGGCCGCGACCGGGCGCTGATCTTCTTCAACCAGCCCTTCGCGCGCCTCTTCTCGCTGAAGGCCGACTTCCTCGCCGACCGTCCCGAATTCAACCGGCTGCTCGACGCGATGCGCGAAGCGGGGCACCTCCCCGAAGTCCGCGACTACCCGGACTGGAAGAAGGAGCATGGCCGCTGGTTCACCGGCGGGCTCGCCGCCGAGGAAGAGGACTGGCTGCTGCCGGGGGGCCAGCATCTGCGCGTCGTCGCCCAGCCGCTGCCCGACGGGGGCCTGCTGCTCATCTTCGAGGACCGCACCGAGCAACTCCGCCTCGCTTCGGCCCGCGACACCCTGCTTCGCGTGCGCACCGCCACGTTCGACAACCTCTTCGAGGCGATCGGCGTGTTCGCCTCGGATGGACGGCTCCACCTCTGGAACAATCGCTTCCGCGAGCTGTGGGAGTTCGACGAGACGAAGCTCGCCGATCACCCGCGCATCGACACACTTTCGCCGATTATCGCCCGCAAGCTCAAGAATCCGCAGCATGCCGGCCTGGTGCGGGAGCTGGTGCGCAGCGCCACCGTCGAGCGCAAGCAGCGCGGCGGCCATGTTTCCTTCCTCGACGGACGCGAGTTCGAGTTCGCCGCCGTGCCCCTGCCGGACGGCAATGCGCTTTTCACCATGCTCGACGTCACCGCCAGCCGCACCGTCGAGACGGCGCTGCGCGAACGGACCACGGCGCTCGAGGAAGCGGACAGGCTGAAGACGGCGTTCGTCTCCAACATGAGCTACGAGCTGCGAACCCCGCTCACCTCGATCGCCGGCTTTGCCGAGATGCTCGAGGGCGGTTACGGCGGCGAGCTGCCGGCGGCGGCTTCGGATTATGTCGCCGCCATCCTCCAGTCGGTGGCGCGACTCGGCACGTTGATCGACAACGTCCTCGACCTCACCCAGAGCGACAGCGGCAGCCTGGTCCTCGCCGACGAGAAGGTCGACCTGAAGGCGCTCTGTACGGAAGCGGCCGAGGCCTTCCGCCCCGCCGCGGAGGCGAAGGGGATCGCTCTGGTTCTCGAAGTGCAGCCGGGGCTCGGCTCGATCCTCGGCGACCGCCAGCGCCTCCGGCAGGCGCTCGACCACGTGCTGCGCAACGCCGTCGCCTACACCGATGACGGCGGTCGAATCCTCCTCCACGGGGCCGGCAACCG
>JAXDPL010000029.1:0-23644 GCA_034668385.1 Sphingomonadales bacterium
CGCAGGTGCAGGCGCATCTGCAGGCGGTCGACACGATGATTGCGAACTTCAGCCAGACCGACCGGCGCGGCCAGACGCTGACCGGCACTCTGACCCTCAAGCGCCCGGGCCGCATCCGCTTCGAATATCAGAAGGGCGTACCGATGCTGATCGTCGGGGACGGCAAGGCCATCCACATGATCGATTATCAGGTGAAGCAGGTCCAGCGCTGGCCGATCGGCAACTCGCCGCTCGGCGTGCTGCTCAATCCCGGCCAGGACCTGTCGCGGATCGCCAAGGTGGTGCGCAACGACGACCAGACTCTGCTGGTCTCGGCCCGCGATCCGAAGCGGCCCGAATTCGGCACCATCACCCTCGGTTTCGCCAAGGTCGCCTCGGCGCCCGCGGGTCTGATGCTGCAGGGCTGGGTGATGCTCGATTCGCAGAACAACCAGACCATTGTGAAGCTCTCCAACCAGCGCTTCAACGTTCCGGTCGCCGACAGCGCCTTTCGCTGGACCGATCCGCGCGCCCGCGGGCCGAAAGGTTAATTTCCGGCCATTCATCGGCGCGAAAGCTGGGAATGGCTAGCCATGACCCTGCGATCAGGGCGGGCGGACCCGGGATTTCCCCCTGTTGCCCGGGACGTTCGCCTCGATCGTGCCTCGCGTGAACAACGCCTGGTTGGCCCCCGCTCCACGCCCCCGGAGCGGGGGCCTTTGCATGTGCGGGGCCGCGAAGCTAAGCCCGAGCCATGTCCGCAAGCCTCACCATCGCCTCCTGGAACATCAACTCCGTCCGCGCCCGCCTCGCCATCGTCGAGAAGTTCCTGCGCGAGGAAGGGCCGGACATCTTGTGCCTGCAGGAGATCAAGGTCGAGGACGCGCAATTCCCCGCGGCGATGTTCCACGCCCTCGGCTACACGCATCAGATCCTCTGCGGCCAGCGCATGCATCACGGCGTTGCCATCCTCTCGAAGCTGCCGATAGAAGAAGAAGCAAGGCACGACTGGCAAGCAAACGGCGAGGCGCGTCACGTCGGCGTTCGCCTGCCCTGCGGAATCCGGCTCGAGAATGTCTACGTCCCGGCCGGCGGCGACGTGCCCGACCGCGCGGTGAACCCGAAGTTCGGACAGAAGCTCGACTTCATCGCCCGGATGACGGCGTGGTCGGAGACCTGCGCGGCGCCGACGATCATGGTCGGCGACTTCAACGTCGCGCCGCTCGAATGCGACGTCTGGAGCCACAAGCAGCTCCTCACCGTGGTCAGCCACACGCCGGTCGAGGTCGAGGCGCTGACCCGGCTTCAGCAGAGCAACGAATGGGTCGATCTCGGCCGCCATTTCCATCCGGCTCCGAAGCGCCTCCACACTTGGTGGAGCTACCGTTCGCCCGACTGGACGAGGAACGACCGCGGCCGCCGCCTCGACCATATGTGGGCGACCGCGGACGTCGCGCGGCTCGCCCGGGCGCATCGCGTGCACGAACCCTGCCGCAGCTGGGAGCGTCCCTCCGACCACGTCCCGCTCGTCACGGAATTCGCGATTTGACCGAGGGCCGCTCCGCCGCCCGCGCCATCGACGCGCTGCGGCGCGGCTGGCCGGTGGCGGTCGACGGGGTCGCGATGCTGGCGGTTGAGACGGCGGAGGCTCAGACTCTGGCGGCGTTCGACGGCGATGGGGCTCCGGCCGACCTTCTCATCTCCGGCCCGAGGGCGGCGACGCTCAAGATCACCAACCAGCGCGAGGCGGTGCCGACCCAGCCGGTGCTGATCCGGCGGAAGCCCTGGCTCGACCTGGAGGCCGCCCGCGCCATCGCCGATCCCGCGCTCGACCTCGCCGCGCCGCTCAAGGGCCCTTTCCAGACCGCGCCGCTCTGCTCGCCGCCGACCGCCGAGGCGGCGTTGCGGCTGGCGCGGCTGGCGGGACTGCTGCCGGCCCTGTTCACCCGTCGCGGCGCCGAGGTCGAGGCGAGCGCCACCGCCGAGGAGGTGAACGAGGCCGATCTCGGCATCCACCTGCGCATCGTCTCGCGCGCGCGGCTTCCGAACCGCTTCGCCGAGAAGGCCGAGATCGTCGCCTTCCGGGCCGGCGAGATCGGCGAGCCCGTCGCCCTGCTGATCGGCGCCCCTGCCGGTGCCCCGCCGCTGGTGCGGCTGCACAGCGAATGCCTGACCGGCGACGTGCTGGGCTCCCTGAAATGCGATTGCGGGCCCCAACTGGACGACGCGCTCGACGCGATCGCCGCTTCGGGCTGGGGCATCCTCCTCTACCTCCGCCAGGAGGGGCGCGGCATCGGCCTCGTCAACAAGCTCAGGGCCTATGCGCTGCAGGACCAGGGGTTCGATACGGTCGATGCCAACCTGCGCCTCGGCTTCGGCGACGACGAGCGCGACTTCGCGATCGCCGCCGCCATGCTTCGGCTGCTCGGGCAGCAGAAGGTGCGGCTGCTCACCAACAATCCCCGCAAGGTGGCCGCGCTCGAAGCGGCGGGCATCGCGGTCGCGGAACGCGTGCCGCTTCTCGCCGGCGGCAATCCCCATAACCGCGCCTATCTCGACACCAAGCGCCGGCGAAGCGGCCACCAGCTCTGACGTCCTGGCGTCAGCGCTCCAGTTCGGCCATTATTTCAGAGACTTCCCGGTAAGACCGGGCGACGTGATGGGCCCCGGCCGCCCGCACCCGATCGGCGTGGCCGGGCCGGATATGGCTTGCCGCGAGCAGGGCCACGACCGTCATTCCGGCGGCGGCGCCCGCCGCCACGCCCACCGGATGATCTTCGATGACCAGGCAGCGCTCGGGCTCGACGCGGAGCTCGGCGGCCGCGTGGAGATAGATGTCCGGATGCGGCTTGCCGCGGGCGTAGCCGGCGGCGCTGAACAGCCGTCCCTCGAACGGAGCGAGCATCCCGAGGCGGGTGAGCGTCCCCTCCAACCATGAAATCTCGCTGGACGACGCGATGGCGAGGCGGCGATCGGCGTTGGCGGCAACGAATTCCCGCAGACCCTCGATCGCGAGCATCTCGGCCGCCCGCGCCGCGATCGCGACATCGACGCACTCCCCGAGCACGTCCCGGTCGAAGGCGCGGCCGGTCTCCCGCTCGATGCGCCGGTGGCAATCGGTCCAGTTGAGTCCGCTATAGAGGGCGAGCGCCTCCTCGGCGCCGATCGGGTGGCCGTGGGCGGTCAGGACGTCCGCCAGCGCCGCGTTCGCGGCCGCCTCGCTGTCGACGATCACCCCGTCGAAGTCGAAAATTATCGCAGCGAACCTCAGTGGCGCTCTCCGAACAGGGCCGTGCCGACGCGAACATGGGTCGCGCCGATCGTCACCGCGGTCTCGAAATCGCCCGACATGCCGATGCTGAGGCCGGCGAGGCCGTGTCGCCGGGCGAGCTTGGCGAGCAGGGCGAAATAGGGCGCGGGCTCGACCCCCGCCGGCGGCAGCGCCATCAGCCCGAGCAAAGGCAGCCCGGCGCCGCGCGCCGCGTCCAGCAGCGCCGGCAGGTCGGCGACCGCGCAGCCGCCCTTCTGCGGTTCGTCGCCGATATTGACCTGGAGGAAGCAGCCGGGCCGGCGGCCGGCCTTCGCCATGGCCTTGGCCAAAGCCTCGACCAGCGACGGCCGGTCGAGCGAGTGGATGATGTCGAACAGCGCCGCCGCCTCCTCGGCCTTGTTGGACTGAAGGCTTCCGATCAGGTGGAGCTCGACATCCGGCGTCTCCGCCTTGAGCGACGGCCATTTCGCCTGCGCTTCCTGGACGCGATTCTCGCCGAACGCGCGCTGGCCCGTATCGAGGAGCGGACGGATCGCTTCAGGCCCGTGCGTCTTCGAGACGGCGATCAGCGAAACCGCCTCCGGCGCGCGCCCCGCCAGCCGCGCCGCCTTGGCGATTCGGGCCCTGACCTCCGCCAGCCTCTCCGCCGGTGATGCGCCGTCCATGGCGGCTGCTATAGGAAGCGCCATGGCCCGCCGCCACCCTCGCCTCTGGCTGATGACCGACGAACGGCAGGGCGAAGGCCTGTGGACCGCGCTGGAGCGGCTCCCGCGTGGGGCCGGGATCGTGTTTCGACACTACAGCCTGCCTGCCGCCTCTCGCCGCGCCCTGTTCGGCAGGGTGAAGAAGATCGCCCGCCGGCGCCGGCTTCTTCTCGTCGTGGCCGGGCCGCCGCTCACCGGCGGGGATGGAGTCCACAAACGCCGGGGCGGCGGAATAAGGACCGCCTCGGCGCACAATCTGCGCGAGCTGCGCGCGGCGGAGCGGGGCGGCGCGGACCTGGTCTTCCTGTCGCCGGTCTACGCGACGCGCTCCCATCCCGGCGGAAAGCCGCTCGGCCGGCGCCGCTTCGCGCTTATCGCGCATCAGGCGCGGGTGCCGGTGATCGCTCTGGGAGGTATGAACGCAGCCCGCTTCCGCGCCTTAGGCGGCGCCTACGGCTGGGCGGGGATCGACGCCTGGACCGCCTAGAAGCGGAAGGCGGTGCCGATATAGACGGACTGGCTGTCGCGGCGCTGGTCGGCGAGCGGCTCGAGCCGGTCGCGCTGGATCTTGTAGCGCACGCCGCCGGTGACATCGAGATTGTGGGTCAGGCGATAAGAGCCGCCGACTCCGACCGTGTAGCTCTGGTCTTCGGCGATGATCCTCGGAGTCGAGGGATCGGCGCGGGCGACGGCGGCCTCGGCGCGGGCGGTGAACCGGCTGGCCGAATAGCTGAGGCCGAGCTCGGCGGCCTCGTGCCCGCCGCGGACAGGCCCGCCGCGAATGCGGTCGACGTCGCCGGACAGGGCGAAGCGCTTCCAGCCAATCGAGACTCCGAGATTGTAGACGGTCGGCGTGATCGCCGTGACCGGCGAGGCCGAAGGCTGGGCGGCCGCGACTCGGCTGTCGGCCGACAGGGCGGCGCGGGCGCGGATCGCGACCCGGACCTTGTTGCCGCCATTGCCGATGGCGGCCGGAGTGATTCGGAAGCTGTTGGCCTGCAGGCCGCGGCGCGCCAGCTCGGCGGCCAGTCGCGGATCGGAGACGGCGGGGGTGAAGGTGCTGGAGCGGAGCGAGAGGCTGGACGAGGAGCCCGAGGCGGCGAGGGCCGGGGACAGGACGAGCGACAGCGCGGCCAGCGCCGCGCCTCCCATTCCGCCGACTTTCCCGAACTTTCTCACGCCGTTCGACTCCCGCGATGCAGCCGATGTAGTACGCGCATTGCGGTTAGACCAGCAAAGCACGGGCGAAAGGGGCGAATCGTCTCGCTCTGTTGCATCTTTTCCACAGCCTGACGCGGGTGACGCTGCCTCCGGCCGCGCGGCAAGGCGGCCGAAGCGGCTTGCCGGGCGCGCGCGCTTGCCTATAACGGCCTCGACCCCTTCCGAGTTTCAAGGACCCCAAACCTCATGATGCGCGCTGCTCCTCTCGGCCTGGCGATCGCCTGCGCCTTCACCCTTTCCGGCTGCGAGTTCATCAGGAACGACATCAACAAGACCCTGGGGCACGGCCAGGAAGACCGGGTGCACCAGGCGGATCTGGCCGCCAGCCAGGTGACGACGATCGGAGTCAACGCCTATCTCTGGCACGCCGCGCTCGACACCCTCTCCTTCGCGCCGCTGACCCAGACCGATTCGAACGGCGGCGTGATCGTCACCGACTGGTACACCAACCCCAATTCGCCCAACGAGCGGGTCAAGGTCACCGCCACCATCCTCGACCGGGACCTGCGCGCCGACGCATTGCGAGTCGCCGCGTCGCGGCAGGTCCTGCAGGGGGGCACCTGGGTCGACGCACCGGTCGCCGCCGCCACCGTCCAGCGGCTCGAGGAGATCATCCTCACCCGCGCCCGCGACCTGCGTCGAGCCGCCGCCGCCGGCTAAGGAGCCCTTCCCTCATGGCAGCGCGCTTCAACCCGCTCGAGGCCGACGCGCACTGGCAGAAGGTCTGGGAGGATCGGGGGATCTTCCACGCCTCCGACAGCAGCGCCAGGCCCCGGTCCTACGTCCTCGAGATGTTCCCCTATCCCTCGGGGCGCATCCATATGGGCCACGTCCGCAACTATACGATGGGTGACGTGCTCGCCCGCTACCGGCGGATGAACGGCTTCGAAGTGCTCCACCCGATGGGGTGGGACGCGTTCGGGATGCCGGCCGAGAATGCGGCGATGGAGAAGAAGGTCCATCCCGGCCTATGGACCTGGTCGAATATCGACACGATGCGCGCCCAGCTGAAGCGGCTCGGCTTCGCCCTCGACTGGAGCCGCGAGCTCGCTACCTGCGACCCTTCCTATTACGGGCACGAGCAGGCGCTGTTCCTCGATCTCTATGATGCCGGCCTCGTCTACCGAAAGCAGAGCGAGGTGAACTGGGACCCGGTCGACATGACCGTGCTCGCCAACGAGCAGGTCATCGACGGCCGCGGCTGGCGCTCGGGCGCGCTGGTCGAACGGCGCAAGCTCAGCCAGTGGTTCCTCAAGATCACCGATTTCGCCGACGAGCTGCTCGAGGGCTTAAGCGAGCTCGACCAGTGGCCCGACAAGGTCCGGCTGATGCAGGAGAATTGGATCGGCAAGAGCCGCGGCCTCCAGTTCCGCTTCCGCCTCGAGGCGCCGCTCGAGGGAATCGAGTCGTTCGACGTGTTCACCACCCGCCCCGACACGATCTGCGGGGCGAGCTTCGCGGCGATCGCGCCGGACCATCCGATCGCTCTCGCCCTCGCCGAGCACGATGCCGGCCTCGCCGACTTCGTCGCCGAGTGCCGGAAGGGCGGCACGACCGCGGCCGAGCTCGAAACGGCCGAGAAGAAGGGCTTCGACACCGGCCTCAAGGTCCACCACCCGCTCGACGCCGCCTGGAAGCTGCCGCTCTTCGTCGCCAATTTCGTGCTGATGGACTACGGCACCGGCGCCATCTTCGGCTGCCCGGCCCACGACCAGCGCGACCTCGAATTCGCCCGCAAATACGGTCTGCCGGTGACCCGGGTGGTCGCCGCCTCGCCCGAGGAAGCGGCCGATCCGATCGGCGACGAGGCCTATACCGGCCCCGGCCGGCTGGTGAACAGCGGCGATCTCGACGGCCTCACCGCGGAGGAAGGCATGCGCGCCGTCATCGCCCGGGCCGAGGAGAAAGGCTGGGGCGAGGGGACGGTGGTGTGGCGCCTCAGGGACTGGGGCGTCTCGCGCCAGCGTTACTGGGGCACTCCGATCCCGATCGTCCATTGCGAGGCCTGCGGGCCCGTGCCGGTGCCGCGCGACCGGCTGCCGGTGGTGCTGCCCGACGATGTCAGCTTCGACCAGCCGGGCAACCCGCTCGACCGCCACCCGACCTGGACGAAGGTCGACTGCCCCTCGTGCGGCGCCTCCGGCCGGCGCGAGACCGACACGCTCGACACCTTCGTCGATTCCTCCTGGTATTTCATCCGCTTCGCCAGCCAGCCCAAGGACCGGCCGTTCGACCGTGCCGAGGCCGAGCGCTGGCTGCCGGTCGGCCAGTATATCGGCGGGGTCGAGCATGCGATCCTCCATCTCCTCTACGCCCGCTTCTGGACCCGGGCGCTGCGGCGCATCGGCCGGCTCGACATCGAGGAGCCGTTCAAGGGCCTGTTCACCCAGGGCATGGTGACCCACGAGACCTACCGCGGCGCCGACGGCCAATGGCTTGCCCCCGACGAGGTCGAGCAAAGGGACGGCGGCTGGGTCGCGAGCGCGACCGGCGAGCCGGTCAGCGTCGGTCGCCACCAGGCCATGTCCAAGTCGAAGCGCAACGGCATCGATCCGGAGCCGATCGTCGACCAATATGGCGCCGACGCGGTCCGCTGGTTCATGCTTTCGGACAGCCCTCCGGAACGGGACCTGGCCTGGAACGAGGACGGCATCGAGGGCGCCTGGCGCTTCGTCCAGCGCGTCTGGCGGCTCGCCTCGGAGGAGGGCGAGCACCAGGGTTCGACCTGGCTCGGCGGCGAGGAGGACAAGGCGCTCCACCGCAAGCTTCACCAGACCATCGCCGCGGTCGGCACGAACATCGAGGCTCTGGCCTTCAACAAGGCCGTCGCCAACATCTACGAGCTGGCGAACGCGATCGAGAAGGCCCCGCCGTCGCGCGCCCGCGGGGAGGCGGTGGAGACCCTGGTCCGTCTGGTCGCGCCGATGGCTCCCCACCTCGCCGAGCAGGCTTGGGCGGCGCTCGGCAAGGAGGGCCTCGTCGCCGAGGCGGACTGGCCGCGCGCCGACCCGGCCCTGCTGGTCGAGGACGAAGTGACGATCGCCGTGCAGGTCAACGGCAAGCTCCGCGACACGCTGACCGCTCCCAAGGGCGCTCCGAAGGAGACGCTCGAGGAGATGGCGCTCGCCTCCGAGAAGGTCGGCCGAATCCTCGAGGGCAAGGCGCCGCGCAAGGTGATCGTCGTTCCCGACCGGCTGGTGAATTTGGTGGCATGAGGATCGCCGCCGCCTTGGCTCTCGTCTTGCTGCTCCCCGGCTGCGGATTGCGGCCGCTTTATGCCGGCGGCGGCTCCGGCCCGGTGGTGCGCTCGCTGCGCTCGGTCGAGGTCGCGCCGATCCAGGGGCGGGCCGGCTGGCTGGTCCGGACCGCGCTTCAGGACCGGCTGGGCGCCGTGCCGGGAAGCGGCGCGCGCTACCGCCTCGAGGTCGAGCTCGACGACGACATCACCGGCTTCGGAATCCGCTCCGACGACGCGGTCACCCGCGAGCGGCGGACGCTTCGGGCGCGCTACCGGCTGGTCGAGGCCGGCAAGGGCACGGTGGTGCTCGACGCCACCGCCGGCTCCGACGCCGGAATCGACGTCGTCGCGTCCGAATATGCCACCGTCGCCGCCGAGCAGACCGCGCTCGAACGGCTGTCGAAGGAGGTGGCGGACCAGATCGTAACCCGGCTCGCCCTCTATGCGTCGCGCACCGGCGGCGGGAAGTGAAGGCGAACCGCGCCCAGATCGAGAAGGCGCTGAAGGCGCCCGGCGACATCCGCTTCTTCCTGCTCCACGGCCCCGACGAGTCGGGATCGCGCGCGCTGGCGAAGCTCGCCGCACCGCCGGAGGCGGAGCGGGTCGATCTCACCGGCGCCGAGCTCAAGGCGGATCCGGCGCGCCTCTCCGACGAAGCCGCCTCGATCTCCCTGTTCGGCGTCGGCCGCTTTGTCTGGGTCGAGCCGGCCGGCGACGAATGCCTCGCCGCCGCCGAGGCCCTGGTCGAGGCCCCCGCCGCCGGCAACCCGGTCGTCCTGCTCGCCGGGGCCATGAGGCCGACCTCGAAGCTCCTCAAGCTGGCGCTCGCCGCGCCCGCCGCGCTCGCTTTCGCCAGCTACGCGCCGGAAGGCCGCGAGGCGGAGCAACTCGCCGCCGAGATGGCCCGCGCCGAGGGGCTGGTCGCCCGCGGCGACGTCGCGCGCCGACTCGCCGAGGCCTGCGCCGGCAACCGGGCGATCCTCGCCGGCGAGCTCGCCAAGCTGGCCGACTATCTCGATGCCTCGCCCGATCGCCCCCAGCCGCTCGACCACGAGGCGATCGACGCGGTCGGCGCGGCGGCCGAGGAAGGCGATCTCAGCCGCCTCGTCGACAGCGTCGGAAGCGGCAATGCCCGGCTGCTGACCGCCGAGCTGATGCGGCTCTCCGGCGAGGGGATCGAGGGCATTCCTTTGATCCGCGCCGTGCTTCGGCGGATGAGCCTGCTCGCCCGCCTCAGAGCGCAGGTCGAGCGCGGCGCAAGCGTCGACGCCGTCATGGCGTCACAGGGCAAGTCATTGTTCTGGAAGGAAAAGCCGGCGATATCCCAGCAGCTCGCCCGCTGGCGGTCCGACCTGCTCGCCAAAAGCGTCAGCCGCCTCGTCGAGGCGGAACGCCAGGCCAAGGCCTCGGGAAGCCTCGGCGCCCGCGCGGTGGACGAGGAATTGTTCGCCATCTGCCGCCAGGCCGCCCGGCTGCGCTAGGCAGCCGGCCTCCGGCGGAGATTTGAGAAAAGAAGTGCCCCGCACTCCTTTTCTCAAATTTTCTCGCCGCTGAGGCGCTGACAGATCATGTCGAGCTGGTCGAGGGTCGAATAGGCGATCGCGACGGACCCGCCGTCCGGGCGGTGGGTGATCTGGACCTTGAGGCCGAGCATGTCGCCCAGTTGCCGCTCGAGCGCCTCGATGTCGGCGCTGGCGCCCTTATATTCGAGCTTGGGTTGGCGCTCGCGGCCGGGCTTGCCGAACTTGGCGAGCTTCTCGGTGTCGCGGACCGAGAGACCCTTCGCCACCACCTCCTGGGCGAGGGCTTCCGGATCGAGCGCGGTGACCAGCGCCCGCGCATGGCCCATGCTGAGATCGCCGGACACGACCAGCGCCCGAACCGACCCGGGAAGGTCGAGCAATCTCAGCAGGTTGGCGACATGGCTCCGCGATTTGTGGACGAGGCCGCCGAGCGCTTCCTGGGTGTGGCCATATTCGTCGATCAGCCTCTTATACGCTTCGGCTTCCTCGATCGCGTTGAGGTCGCGGCGCTGGATGTTCTCGAGCAGCGCGACTTCGAGCGTCTCCGAATCCGAGAAATCCCGGACGATCACCGGCACTTCATGCAGCCGCGCTCGCTGCGCCGCCCGCCAGCGCCGCTCGCCGGCGACGATTTGGTAACGGTGGCCGTGGGGCCGAACGACGATCGGCTGGATGAGCCCGCGCGCGCGGATCGAGGCGGCAAGCTCCTCCAGCGCTTCCTCGTCGAAATGCCGCCTCGGCTGGTCGAGATGGGGCTCGATCGAGGAAACCGGCATCATCTGCAGCCCGCCCCGGGCTGGCGTCCCGGCCTGTCCGGCGACCGGCGCCTCCTGCGCCACTTCGCCGAGCAGCGAGGAAAGGCCGCGGCCGAGGCCCGACGGGCGCTTGCGGACGGGCGGGTCCGCGCTCATGCCGCCGCCGCCGGCTCGGGCAGCCGCCCGATCAGCTCGCGGGCGAGCGCGATATAGGCCTCGGACCCGGAGCAGCGATGATCATAGATGAGCGCCGGCACGCCGTGGCTCGGCGCCTCGGAGAGCCGCACGTTGCGCGGGATCACCGTCTCGAACACCAACTTGCCGAGGCAGGCGCGCACGTCGTCGGCGACCTGGGCGGAAAGATTGTTGCGGCGGTCGAACATGGTCAGCGCGACGCCGAGGATCGACAGCTCCGGGTTGAACCGCGCGCGGATCCGCTCGATCGTCTGCAGAAGCTGGCTAAGCCCTTCTAAAGCAAAGAATTCCGTCTGGAGCGGGACGAGGATCGACTGGGCCGCGACGAGCGCGTTGATGGTCAGCAGGCCGAGGCTCGGCGGGCAGTCGATCAGGCACACGTCCCAGCGGCCAGCAGGCGCCTCGCCGATCGCGCGGTCGAGCCGGTGGGTGCGTTCCTCGAGCGCGACCAACTCGATCTCGGCACCGGACAGGTCGACCGTCGCGGGAACCAAGTCGAGCCGCGGAATCCTGGTCGGAAGCACCGCCTCGGCGAGGCCGACGCCGCCGGTCAGCACGTCGTAGCTCGACCGGAGGCGCTGGTCGTGGGTGATTCCGAGGCCGGTCGAGGCGTTACCCTGGGGGTCGAGGTCGATCAGCAACACTTTCCAACCGGTCGCCGCCAGCGCGGTGGCGAGGTTGATCGCCGTCGTCGTCTTGCCGACGCCGCCTTTCTGGTTGGCCACGGCGATTCGGATCATCTTTTTCCCTTCGGCTTCCGGCGGCGGACGCCTCGCGCGACGACGATCCCGGCTTCGGCGTCGGTGAGGCTCGGTTCGAGACGGAAGTC
Organism: Sphingomonadales bacterium; assembly: GCA_034668385.1. Lineage (GTDB taxonomy): Bacteria > Pseudomonadota > Alphaproteobacteria > Sphingomonadales > Sphingomonadaceae > Allosphingosinicella. The sequence continues at coordinate 11,716 of JAXDPL010000029.1, forward strand.
ACCCTGCCATGAAGAACGCGCCGCTTCCAGTTCGGACTTGGCGTTGCGGCCCTTGGGAAGGATCCAGATCGTCCTGTCCCCGGAAAAAGGTGTCGAAAGGTCGAGAAGCCGGCCGAGCGGCGCGAAGGCGCGGGCGCTGATCAAGTCGAACACGCGCGGCACCAGGGATTCCACCTTGGCGCAGACGATATCCACCTTGTCGGCGACGCCCAGCACCTCGGCGGCCCGCCGCAGGAAGTCTGCACGGAGCTTGCGCACCTCCACCAGGGTCACCCGCGCCGGGTGGAGCAAGGCCACGACCAGCCCCGGAAAGCCCGCTCCCGAACCAAGGTCGAGCCAGCTCGCCGCGCTCTCGGGGGCGAACCGCACCAGCTGTGCGGAATCGTACACGTGTCGGGTCCACAAATGCTCGAGCGACCCCCGGGAGACGAGGTTTTGGCGGTCATTCTCGTCGGTCAGGAGCACCGCAAACCGCTCCAGCCGATCCATTGTTTCACGTGGAACGTCGAGCGCCGCGCGCGCTTCGCACTCCTGCATCACGCGGCTCGGCGGCGGGCGTGGACCAGGATCGCCGCGAGGGCGGCGGGGGTGATACCGCGAATGCGGCCGGCCGCGCCCAGCGTTTCCGGTCTCGCCGCGCCCAGCCGTTCCACCATCTCGTTGGAAAGACCGGGAATCGCCGAATAATCGAGGTCGGCCCGGAGCCGGATCGCCTCGTCGCCTCGCAACCGGGCCACTTCCGCCTGCTGCCGGTCGACATAGGGCGCGTAGCGATGGTCCTCGACAGCCTCATCGACCAGCGCCGGGTCGTAGCGCCTCAGGTCGGGCGCGATGCGCAACAGCGCCTCCGAACCCACTTCCGGATAGTGCAGCCACTCGCCGGGGCTGCGGCGCGCGCCGTCGCCCTGAACCGCCACTCCCACGGCGCCCAGCTCGGTGGCGCCGAAGACCGACGCCAAGTGGTTCTCGATGGCCGCGCGAGCCGCCTGGCGCCGCTCGAAATGCCGCTGCCGCGCTTCGCCGGCCGCTCCGGCCGCGATCGCCTTCGGGGTCAGCCGCGCCTCGGCATTGTCTGCCCTCAGGCGCAGCCGGTATTCGGCGCGGGCGGTAAGCATGCGATAGGGCTCGGTCACCCCCTGCAGCACGAGATCGTCGATCATCACGCCGATGTAGCTCTCGCTGCGCTCGAACCGGACCGGCGGCCGCCCCGCGACCCAGGCAGCCGCGCCGAGGCCGGCGACCAGCCCCTGCGCCGCCGCTTCCTCATAGCCGGTGGTGCCGTTGATCTGGCCGGCGAGGTACAGGCCCGCCACGTCCCGCACCGCCAGTGTGAAATCGAGGATCCGCGGATCGACATGGTCGTATTCGACGGCATAGCCGGGCTGGACGATCTCGGCCCGTTCGAGGCCGGCCATCGACCGCACCATCTCGCGCTGGACGTCGAGCGGAAGCGAGGTCGAGATGCCGTTCGGATAGACGGTCGAATCGTCGAGCCCTTCCGGCTCGAGGAAGATCTGATGGCCGTCGCGGTCGGCGAAGCGATGGACCTTGTCCTCGATCGACGGGCAGTAACGCGGCCCCACCCCGACAATCTCGCCCGCGAACAGCGGCGACCGGTCGAGATTGGCGCGGATGATGTCGTGCGTCCGCGGGTTAGTCCGGGTGATCGCGCAAAAGAGCTGGGGCGCGGCGCGGCCGCCGCCGAGCGGCGACATCGTCCAGCCAGCCGGGTCCGTCTCCTGCCGTTCGAGCGCCGCCCAGTCGATCGTCCGCCCATCGAGGCGCGGTGGCGTGCCCGTCTTCAGCCGCGCCATCGGCAGTCCGAACGCGCGCAACTGGGCGGCGAGCGACGTTGCCGCCCGCTCGCCGACCCGGCCGCCGGTGCGGCTATCGAGGCCGAAATGCAGCTTGCCGCCGAGAAAAGTCCCGGTGGCCAGCACGACCGCCCTTGCGCGAAGCGCCCGCCCGCCGGCGAGGTCGAGCCCCGCCACCCGGCGCCCCTCGAGCCGCAACGCGCTCGCCTCGCCCTCCACGATCGCGATACCCGGCTGATCGCCGAGCAGGCGGTGGATCGCGGCCCGGTAGAGCTTGCGGTCCGCCTGCACCCGGGGCCCGCGGACGGCCGCGCCCTTGCTCGCATTGAGCATCCGATAATGAATCCCCGCTTGATCGGCGGCGCGGGCGATCAGCCCGTCGAACGCGTCGACCTCCCGGACGAGATGGCCCTTGCCGAGCCCGCCGATCGCCGGATTGCACGACATCGTCCCGATCTGGCCGCGAGCGAAGCTGACGAGTCCGACACTTGCGCCCGTCCGGGCCGCGGCGGCCGCGGCTTCGCAGCCGGCGTGTCCGCCACCCACCACAAGGATGTCGAAAGTCTGGTCCACGCCGGCGATTTAGTGTTCCACGTGGAACATGTCCACGTGTATCCCCTTGGCATACGTGAATTGACTCGCCAAGATGGGGAGGCGTAGCTAGACGCTGATCAGCAGGGGAAATCGGCGTGGTAGCGGACAAAGACTGGGAGCCAGAGGCGGCTTGGCCGATTGAGGTCGAACTCAGTGCCTATGCGCTTCCGGACGATCATCAAGTGTTCAAGTGCTTCCCCGGCGAAGGCTACAAATTCTATGACGTTGTAGAGCGGGAAAGCGTCGCCTTTCTTGATATCCGAGGACTCGACGAGCTTCCGCCGAACCCCGCTGCGTGGAGCGACGAGGAGCTGCAAAAGGCTATAGAGTGGGATCTCGTTACCAAAGGCCCGAGCCGCCGAGGGCGCGGGAAGCGGCGCCGCCGGTCGGGGCTGATCAAGCGGAACGAGAATTTCGTGAAAGGCCTACTGCTGGAGGTTAGAAAGGGCGCGCTAATCGTGGTTCCGCCGCCTGGCTATCGTCGGGATGTTCTGATCGGAGAGGTTTTGGACGAGCCGGGGCACCCGGCTCGCGTTGAGGCTCGGGATCGCGATTTTACGTACATCTATCTCGGCAGAAAGGTGCGGTGGCTGGCCCGGGTCGAGAAGCGTCTGCTCAGACGGGAGTTACTGGACCGGCTTCACACAGCTCAGGCCTTTTTCGCGGTCGGCGACTCGATGCATGAGGACGTCTATAGCGTCGCGTACGAGAACTACGTTTGGCGGGGGAACTTTGTCGCGACCTTCCATACGGCGAAGGAGAACTTCACGTCAGCAGACAACCTTATCAGCTCCATCTGGTTCAATGGCTTGGCGGCCGTCGGCCAAGGAGTCATGGCGATCGCCCCGGACTCGTTCGTGGATGCGGCCCTGTCGGGCGCCGGCGGCCCTGAGAATCAGCTCGAACTCAACATTAACTCGCCGGGGACTATCCTTGTCCGGAGTTTGGGGCCGTTTGCGCTGGCGGCGATGGCAATGCTGCCCTTGTCGGCGGGCGAGGCTCAGCAGGTTGCCGATGGCCAAGCGAGGATCACTCTGAAAGCGGTCGGGGGTTCCGATCCGGCTTGTCAGATTCAAGTGGAGGCGGCAGTGGCAGATTACGTTCGCTCGCTCGGGCCTGAGCTGCTCTTGGAGGCCTGCGAATATGGTCGCAAGACACGGGAGGGCGCCACACTGAGGGCGAAGGTTCATTTGAAAAAGCCCCACAAAGGGCATACCTAGTAGCGGATGGCTACCATGGCCCCTCCTGCGCCTGTGAAAACCCACTTTTTCAAGTTTGGGTCGTTCGCGCTCGGCTCGCTTTGCACCGCGCTCATTGGCGTGCCTACGGGCATCTATGTTACTGAGCGTGCGAATACGCACATGGTTGTCCAACAACAGACACTTAATACACTTCAGAGCTTTGAAACTACTGGCGGGCAACTTGATAACGCCGTTCGCCAAGTGAGCGACGCGTTGGCCAAAGGCGCTAGTGTAGACAAGGGCAGGGACGCCCTGCGAGATGCCGTTTCTGCGCACTCGTCAGCAGCATTCGTTCTTCGTGACGAGCTTGGGACTGATTATGCCCCATACATGGCTAAAATGCGAGAAATGAGGGGCTACGCTGATCGCGCCACGAATGCTCGCGAAGGCGTGGCCATGTGGCAGTCAGCCGCTGATCTCATAGCAATGCGCAAGCGAGCGGCGGACCGAGTAAAGGCGGAAGCTACAAAATGACGAGCCTTCGCGAAGCCCGTGAGCAGGGGACGCTCGACCAATTTATCAAAGAGCGTGAGGCCCAACAGGGAAGCGCTGCGGCGATGGAAAAGACTATCGCGGCAATGGCCGGAAAGTCGTCAGAAGCTCCGAAAGCATCGCCTCGCCGCAATCGCGGCGGTTGAAGCGATACTCAAATTCCTTCGCGTACTTGGCGAGGTGCTTGCCGCTCACTGAAACGTGAGTGCCGTTGATCCCGCGCTTCAGCTGCGACCAGAAGCCTTCGATCGTCTGAGTGTGCGCGCCCTGCGGCCCGACATACTGGCCGAGATTGTGGTTCACGGCGTGGTGGCGGAAGCCGTTGATCGCCAGATTGTCGTAGCAATAGGCGGCGTCGGTATGCACCTCGGTTCCGCGCTTCACGTTCATCACCACGTGCGGGAGGATGGAGCTCCGGCGGTTGCTCGAAATGACCTTGGTCATGATCTCGCCGCCGCGCTCCACCATGCCGAGGATGATCGTCTTGTTCTCGAAATGCGGGCCGGGGGTGCCTTCCTTGACGACTCCGCCGTACAGCGTCTCGTCAATCTCTACGACGCCGCCAAAGGCGCCTAGAGGCTCGTCGCCGTCCACATCGGCCATGTGAAGCCTGATCTCGTGCCCCATGCGCCATGCCGTCTTGTAGGTGACGCCGAGCTGGCGCTGTAGCTCTTTGGCCGGGACGCCATGCCGCGTGGTGGTGAAGAGATAGATCGCATAGAACCAAAGCTGGAGCGGGGTGCGGGTCGCCTCAAACGGGGTGCCCACGGTCGGGTGAAGGTGGTGGCCGCACCACTGGCAGGAATAGGCCCGCTCGGCTTTGATCCGATACCAGTTGGAAGGCCGGTCGCACTTGGGGCACTCGAAGCCCTGCCCGAAGCGGACCTCAAAGAGGTGGCGGAGGCAGCTTTCGTCGTCCGGGAACTGGCGGAAGAAAGCGGTGATGGTGAGGGGCTTCTTGCTCATGCCCCCTGATACGACGCCGGATTACGTATGTCAAGGGGATAGACGTGAACATGTCACTTGCCGATGCAGAATCGCCCGAACAGTGCATCGAGCATGTCCTCGACCCCCGCGCCGGCCGTGACGCGGTCCAGCGCCGACCGGGCCGCGCGCAGGCCTTCGGCCGCGAGCAGGATATCGTCCTGCGATCCCGCCTCAGAGAGCCCGACGGCGGTTTCGGCAAGAGCGGTGCGTTGCCGCCGGTTCAAGGCGACGTCGCCCTCCTTGGGAAGCAGCGAAGCCGCCCGCCTGGTGATCGCGGCGACGAGCGCGTCAATGCCTTCGCCGGTCCGGGCGGAGACGTGGAACTGCGCCGCCGGATCCGGGTCCTCGATGTCGACCTTGGACTGGACGAACAGAGCGCGCTCCTGGACCGGACAGTCGGCGGGCCGGCCGAGCCAGAGAATGAGGTCGGCCGCCGCCAGCGAGTCCCTTGCCCGGCCGACGCCGATCGCCTCGACCTCGTCCGCGCTGTCGCGCAGGCCGGCCGTGTCGACGAGCAGGAACGGCGTTCCGCCGATCGCCGTCGGCGCCTCGATCACGTCGCGCGTGGTACCGGCCAAGGGAGAGGTGATCGCCGCCTCGCGCCCGGACAAGTAGTTGAGAAGGCTGGACTTTCCGACATTGGGCGGGCCCGCGATGACCAGCCGGACGCCCTCCCTCAGCCGCTCCGCCGGCGGCCGGGCCAGCGCCGCCTCCATCTCAGCCGAGAGCGCCTCCAGGGCCTCTCTCCAGCCCTCCGGAACCGAATCGCCGACCTCGCCTTCGTCCGAGAAATCGACCGCCGCCTCCAGCCCCGCGGCGAGGCCGAGCAGGCGCTCCCGCCACGGCCCGATCAGCCGGCCGACCGCCCCGCCGGCCATCGCCAGGGCGGCGCGGCGCTGCGACTCCGTCTCGGCTTCGAGCAGGTCGGCCAGCCCCTCGGCCTCGGCGAGATCGATCCGTCCCTGCTCGAACGCGCGGCGGGTGAACTCGCCAGGCCGCGCCTCGCGCAGCCCCTCGGTCCGCGACAAGGCCTCCAGCACCGCGGCGACGACGGCGCGGCCGCCATGGAGATGGAGCTCGGCGACGTCCTCGCCGGTCGCGCTCGCCGGTCCCGGGAAGAGCAGCGCCAGCGCCGTGTCGAGCCGCTCCCCGCCGGCGCCGCGCACCGTCGCCACAGTCGCCACCCGTGGCTCGGGCCGCTTGCCGGTCAGCGCCTCCAGCGCCGCCTGCGCCTTCGGTCCGCTGATCCGCACCACGGCGATCGCCGCCGGCGGGCTGCCCGAGGACAGAGCGTAGATCGTGTCAGCCGTCACGCCGGCCGCTCATGCCCTCCAGCATCGACTTCCACATCGCCAGGCCCGCCTCGCCGCTCGGCCCCCAGGCGCGGGCGAGCTCGGCGAAGCTCTCGGGCGACACGCCCTCGGCCGCCGCCTTGGCCATCTTCTCGACATAGGCCTGGTGGACGGGGGTAAGGTCGGGAAGGCCGAAGAAGCGCCGCGCCTCCTCGGGCGTGCAGTCGACGTCGACGTTGATCTTCATGGCCTCGCCCTCCTGTTGCGCCCCGCCTCTATGTGTATAGAGGCGCCGCCAGACAAGGAGGAGCCGATGGCGAGGATCGACACGCTCGACGGGCAGGGCAGCTTCGAGGCCTATCAAGCCGAGCCCTCCGGTGCGCCCCGTGCCGCGATCGTCGTCATCCAGGAGATATTCGGGGTCAACGAAGGCATAAGACGCAAGTGCGGCCATTGGGCCGACAAGGGCTATCTCGCCCTCGCGCCGGACCTGTTCTGGCGCCTCAGCCCCGGAGTCGAGCTGGATCCGGACGTCGAGAGCGAGTTCAAGCAAGCGCTCGACCTGATGGGCAGGTTCGACCAGGACCAGGGGGTCAAGGACATCGAGGCGACGATCCGCGCCGCCCGCGCCCTCCTCCCCAAAGGCGGCAAGGTGGGAGTCGTCGGCTACTGCCTCGGCGGCCGCCTGGCTTACATGACCGCGGCACGGACCGACGTCGACGCCAGCGTCGGCTATTACGCGGTCGGAATCCCCGGCCTGCTCGGCGAGAAGAACGCGATTGCGAAGCCGCTGATGCTGCACATCGCCGGCGCCGACCATTTCGTCACGCCCGACCAGCAGCAGGCGATGCACGAGGGCCTCCACGGCGAGCCGCTCGTCACCCTCCACGATTATCCCGGCGAGGACCACGGCTTCGCCGCCGAGATGGGCAAGCGCCGCAGCGAGGAAGCGGCACAGCTGGCGGACAGCCGCACCGAGGCCTTCTTCGCCGAGCATCTCGCTTGACCGACCCTTATGCCTTCACCCTCCGCCGAACCGGCGGTCCGGACGTGCTCGAGGCCGAGCATATCGACGTGCCGCGCCCCGGCCCGGGCCAGGCGCTGGTCCGGAACGAGGCGGTCGGGCTCAACTTCATCGACACCTATCACCGCTCGGGCCTCTACAAGCTGCCTTTGCCCTCCGGCCTGGGCGCCGAAGCCGCCGGCGTGATCGAGGCGCTGGGCGAAGGGGTGGACGATTTCCACGAAGGCCAGCGCGTCGGCTATTTCACCGGCCCGCTCGGCGCCTACGCCACCCATCGGGTTATCGACGCCGCCCGGCTGGTCGCCCTCCCCGACGCCATCGGCGCCGAGCAGGCCGCCGCCTCGATGCTGAAGGGCTGCACCGCCGAATATCTGGTCGAGCGCTGCGGCCGGGTCCAGCCGGGCGAGACGGTGCTAGTCCACGCCGCCGCCGGCGGGGTCGGCTCGATCCTGGTACCGTGGCTGAAGCATATGGGCGCCATCGTGATCGCCCATGCCGGCGACAGCCGAAAGGCGGGACTCGCCGAGGCGCTCGGCGCCGACCATGCGCTGTGCTGCCCGCTCGGCGAGCTCGCCGCCGAGGTACGTTCGCTGACCGAAGGCAAGGGCGTTCCGGTCGTCCTCGACGGAGTCGGCGCGGCGAGTTGGCGCGCGTCCCTGGGCTCGGTCGCGCGGCGCGGGCTGATCGTCAGCTACGGCAACGCCTCCGGCGCGGTCCCGCCCTTCACCGCCCTCGACCTGCTCGCCGCCGGCTCGATCTTCGTCACCCGGCCCACCCTCGCCGATTATGCCGCCACCCCCGACGAGATGCGCGCCTCCGCCGCCCGCCTGTTCGAGCTGATCGCGAACGGCACGCTCGAGATCAGGATCGGCCAGACCTTCCCCCTCCTCGAAGCGGCCGAAGCCCACCGGGCGATCGAGGGGCGGAAAACGACGGGCTCGACGGTGCTGATTCCGTGAGGTCCAGCCGGCGCGTGCGCGGGTCGTCGCGAAGGCGGTCGGGATGCGGCAACCCAAGCGGCGCCGGCTTCCCTGGGTCCGGCTCAATGGAGCAAGCGTGGCGGATCGCCCCGCCGCCCGAAGGCGGCGGGGCTCCCGGCTCACTCCGGATCGCTTCCTTCGAGACCGGCGAGGCGGGGCCCGAGGCTCTTCGCCAGGGCAGTCCGGACGGAATCGTTGTGCGCCTTCACGGTCTTGACCACGTTGCCCTTCTTGTCGAGGAGCACGGCGCCGCCCGGCGACCCTTCGGGGGCGAGCCGGACGATGAGCGGGCTCGGCGAAAGCCGGTTGCTGGCGCCGTTGCTGGCGTCGACGACGCCGCCCACGATGCCCCCCGCGATGACGTTTCCGAACGTCGCGCCGCCCAGCTTGGACTGGATCAGCACGTAGGTCGGCTTGTAGCCCGGCAGGCTGATGTCCGCGCGGAGATGGTCCTTGCGGCGGAACTCGAGCTTGCACGGCGTCGTGCAGGACTGCCCGTTGCTGAACCGCACCGAGGCACGCTCGGGCCGACTCTCTGTTTCGTACGAAGTATGAGTCCCGTTGAGGACGGTGGCGCAGCCGCCAAGCGTAGTTGCTGAGGCTGCAGCCAGCAGCGCGATCAATTTGTTCACGTAAATCCCCCTGTATCAAGGAGATCGACGTATCACCCGTTAGAATTCAACGCGCAAGACCCCGCCGTTCATGAGCAGCACGATATTCAACACATTTGTCGCGGGACGCTTCACGGCTCTCCTAACCTCGACGAATACTGTCCATTATGGATCATGTTTACATCCTAAGTGGATCAATTGATCGTTCCTCTCCGCAGCTCCCAGGCGGCGATTTCGCATCGTCCATCCTGCCCGCTTCGACGCCGCGATGCGATTGAATGGATGACGCGGGGTCTTGGACAAGAAAGTCGCCGTCGGAATATCGTGCCAAACCTGGGACGGCGCAGCGATCGGCCTGATCGCCCGATCAGGACGGCCGGCAATCCCTAAGGATCCCGTGAAGAAGAAGCCGGGAATGCCGGCCCTCATCGCCAATCGAATTGACTCGCTGGTTGATAGGGTCGAGGGCTGGTGCGCTGGCAGCCCTGGGAGGTGCTGTCCAGCTGACCGACGCGCACCCCCCGATTTTAGGCCGCGCCACCGCGGCCTCGGCGCGAACCTGACGCTTGATTCGCGCGCGCATGACCTTTTTGGAGGCAAAATGGCTGAAACCCTTGATGAGGTCGTCGCTGCGTTCAGCCTCGAGGCCCGCCGTGGCCGAGAAGCGCGTCCGGCCACTCCCTCCGCGAAATCGATACTGAAACACGCGATCGTCGTGCTGCAGTCCGCTCCGCGCTCCCCGGGGTACTTCGTCTGGCTGGAGAGCGGGTCGCCGCCGGAACTCTTCGCGGGCCGATGCGGGCTGCCGACCATGATGCAAGCCCGAACCTTTGCCCAAGCCTTGTCGGTCGTCACGGGAATGCCCGTTGAGGATCGGACCTCGAACGTCGGATCACCGCTTCAGTGACATTTCTCTCGGCCGACCACAAACACATGGCCTTAAACCCTGTGGAACCAAGGAAATTGATATGCCGATTGGCACCGTAAAATTTTTCGACTCGACGAAGGGCTTTGGCTTCATCGCCAACGAAGCCGGTGGCGCCGACGCCTTCGTCCACATTTCCGCCGTCCAGGCTGCCGGCATGAACACGCTCGAGAAGGAGCAACGCATCTCCTACGACCTTGAGAACGATGCCCGCGGCAAGTCCAGCGCCGCCAATCTGAAGGCGGCCTAGGCTTAGCGCGAGTTTAGGGTTCGATCAGAGCGGGTGCTGTGTACGCTCGCCCCCATCCAGCGGGAGATCATTTATGTCGGCTCTGCACGAATTCCAGCTCGCACGGGCCGCCGAAGCCCGCATTGGCGCCGACGCCGCCACTCTGGCTCACGTTCGGGATCGTTGGCTTCGATCGGAAGCGAGTTGGACGGCCTTGGCCGCTCGCAGCGGACGTAACGATGAAATGCGCGCGATGCTGATCGCGAACAAGGCGGCCGAACGGGCTCGGCTCGAGGACCGCGAGCCGGATACGGTTCGATTGCTGCGTTTGACCTGATCGTCTGGAGCGGGACTATGTGGGATTTCTGGATCCAAGGGCACTCTCCCCTATCTGCTCCAGTGCCCTTCCATCGAACGCGTTGAAACCAGTCCAATCTCATTGAAGATCTGAAGGGCCGCTTTGCCACCGCCCGCGCTTCCGGCAACGACGTCCGCTCGACTTTGCGCTCCCGCCACGCTGATCGCCTCGAACATTATCTTCTCAAAAGTGTCAGAGTGGTGCTGACCCTTCTTCGCAAACTTCACCAAATAATATGACATCGATCCTCCTGCTTTGCGACAGCATTACAGGAATGACCTCCCCTAAAGATTAACGGCGACCCTCCCGCCGCGCCGGGCGTCTGGACATCGGCGCGTTGGGGGACGTCGGCCCTCCCAGATCATCTTCCCCGCCACGTAGAGGATCATGACCAGCCCCGCCCAGACGATCCGGTGGAAGCGCTGGACGAGCTTGGCGACCAGGTTCGCGGCGAGGCCCTGAAATTCACCGGGCCCCGCCCCCTCACCCCGCCTTGCGCCGCCGCTCGAGCTCCTCCGCAAAGTCGCGGAGCCGCTCCGCCGGCGCCGCGCTCGGCGGGACGATGATGCCGTAGCCGCGGCTGATCATCACGATCAGGTAGCCGCCGACATAACGGGCGGACCTCAGGGCCGGCCAGCGCAGCAGCAGGCGGCCCTTCGCGGCGTCGGAGACGAAGCCCTCGTCGGTCAGCGACACGGTCGCGCCGGGGCTGCGCCAGAGCTGGTGGAGCGCCGGCCGGATGACGAAGGTGAAGAGCAGAAGGAGAAGCAGCACGCCCGCCATCACCGGATGCCCGGTCCACAGCCAGGCCAGCGCCCCGCCGCCGACCAGCAAAGCCGCCGCCGCGCAGGCGAGGCGCACCGCCCAGTGGCTTGTGCGGAACGAGATGAGGAGCGAGGCGATGACCCGATCGCGCGCGGTGACCCGATAGGGCCCAGCCGGTACAGATCGTCTTCCAGGGCCGGTCCTTCGGAGATCGTCAAGCGAACAAGGCCGCGGTCGGGCCGAACTGGTGGGCGCCCTCCCAGATCATCTTGCCGGCGACGTAGAGGATCATGACCAGGCCGGCCCAGGCGATCCAGTGGAAGCGCTGGACGAGCTTCGCCACGATGTTCGCCGCGAGGCCCATGAAGGTCACCGAGAGCGCGAGGCCGATGAACAGGACGGCCGGATGCGCGCGCGCCGCGGCGGCGACGGCGAGGACGTTGTCGAGGCTCATCGAGAGGTCGGCGAGGGTGACCTGGATCGCGGCGCGCAGGAAGGTCTTGGTGCGCGGCGGGCCCTCGACCGCCTCGGTGTCGGGATCGTCCGCCTCGACGACCTTCGCCGGCCGAAGCTCGCGATACATGTTGAACGCGACCCACAGCAGAAGCAGTCCGCCG
>JAXDPL010000030.1:0-3916 GCA_034668385.1 Sphingomonadales bacterium
TCGATCTTGCGCATTTCACATCTCCTGACGGGTGATCGAGGATCGAGCCAAGGCCGCCGCGAAACGACGCACACCCTCACCCGATCCCCGCTCCATCAGTCCCGGAACGCGGCATAAACTTTCGCCCAGGAATCGATTAAGTTGTGGGCTTTCAAGGGAAAATTTCGGTAAAACTTGCGCTAAGCGGAGTCCTGCGAGTCACGCTCGGCCTCGTCGCGATAAGCGGCCTCGAGCGCCTTCAGGCGCCGCAACTCGGCCTTGACCTTGAGACGCGATCGCACCGTCGCCGCTCCGAGAAACATGAAGATCGGCAGCGTGATCATGCCCCGCACCGAGGTCGCCCAATGGGCAAGCTCCGCCGCCGGATGGGCGAGATGTCCGCCGTGCCGCCACGCCACCTTGAACAGGATCGCGACCGGCAGGCACAGCGGGAAGACGATGAGGCTGAGCGTCAGTCGGCGCAGATCGGACGAGACATTCTGGAGGCTGGTCTTGAGGAAGGCCTCGCGGCTCGAAGTGTCCAGCGTCCGCGTCATCTGACGGATCTTGCGCCTTTTCCAGGTGAGGGCGATGCTGCTCACCGCCATCACGAAGCTGATCGCGAGCATCAGCCCGCTCGGCTTCAGCACCGCGCCGGCGACGGAAATGCCGACGACCATCAGGACCAGCACGACGTCCGTATAAGCCAGCAGGCGCCCCTGGAACCGCGCCTTGCGCGCCACCGCCTCGAAGGCCTGCTGCTCCGGACCCCCCTGCTCCGTCCAGAGCGCGACGAAATCCTCGAAACCCGGCTCCCTCATGGCCGTGGCCCCATCGAAGCCTTGAGCGAGACCTTGGCGCGCTGGCAGCGCAGCATCGCTGCATTGGTGCTGATTCCGAGTATTTCTCCTATCTCCTGATAGCTGAACCCTTCGAGGCAGAGCACGATCGCTTCGCGTTGAGGAATTGGAAGCAATTGGATCGAATTAACAAGCCGCTTCTTCTGCTCATTCCGGACCGCGACTTCATCCGGAGCGGGGGAAGCTGAGACCAGATCGGGCGAAAGTTCGACCTGCCGAGGCTCCCGCGCGCGCTTGATTACATGCGATATGCATCGCTTCTGGGCGATCGAGGCGACGAAGGTCTTGAGCTCCGCCTCGCCGCGATAAGAGGGCAGCGCCAGCCAGATCGCGAGCAAAATGTCCTGGATCAGCTCGCGCCGGAGCGAAACATCCGCCTCGTGGGAGAGGGCAATCCGGGCGATCAGCCCGGTGCACTCCTTGCTCGCCCGAGCGAACAGTTGCCCTCTCGACCCGTTCGCGGCCATGCTCGCCTCGGGACGCGGCGCCTCCCTGTCAGCCACGTCTGCCGCCGGGTCTAGGAAAGGTGTGCAAGGTGAGCGCCCCGAGAGAGGAAGGAGGCAACATGGACAGGAGCGCGCAGAATAGCGGCACGATTGAAGTCCGCAACGCGCATCGCTTCGATGCCGCCCCCCTCGAGCTCTGGATGGCGCGGGAGGTGCCCGGCTATCGGGGGCCGCTGACCGTCGAGCAGTTCCGCGGCGGCCAGTCCAACCCGACCTACAAGCTGACCACGCCGGGCGCCAGCTATGTGCTCCGCCGCAAGCCGCCCGGCCGGCTGCTGCCGGGAGCCCACGCCGTCGACCGCGAATATCGCGTGCTCGCGGCACTCGGCGGCCAGCATTTCCCGGTGCCCAAGGTCCACGGCCTGTGCCTCGACGAAGGAGTCGTCGGCACGCCTTTCTACGTCATGGACATGGTCGAGGGCCGAATCTTTTGGGAGGCCGATTTTCCGCAGGTGCCGCGCGACGCACGGCCGGCCTATTTCGACGCGATGAACGAGACGATCGCGCGCCTGCACCGGATCGACCCGGCGGCGGCGGGCCTCGCCGATTACGGCAAGCCGGGTAATTATTTCGAGCGCCAGATCGGCCGCTGGTCGAAGCAATATCTGGGCGACGTCGAAGCCGGCCGGCTCGCCGCGATGGACCGGCTGGTCGAATGGCTCCCCGCCCACGTCCCGCCCGCCGGCGAGGAGGAAGCGCGCATCATCCACGGCGACTTCCGCTGCGACAACATGATCTTCGACCCCGTGGAACCGCGCGTCCTCGCGGTGCTCGACTGGGAGCTTTCGACGCTGGGCCACCCGCTCGCCGACTTCACCTACCACCTCATGGTCTATCGCATGCCGGCCGGGGCCTCGACGGGACTCGCCGGCCGCGACCTCGCCGCGCTCAACATCCCCTCGGAGGCGGACTATGTCGCGGCTTACTGCCGCCGCACCGGGCGCGAGGGCATTGCCGACCTCGATTTCTACATGGCGTTCAACATGTTCCGGCTCGCCGCCATCGTCCACGGAATCAAGGGTCGGCTAGTGCGCGGCACCGCCGCCTCCGCCCATGCCGACCGCATGGCCGCCAGCCTCGAGCCGCTCGCCGAGCTGGCCTGGGCGCAGGCGGTCCGGGCGGGCGCGTCCTGATGGCCGGCGAAGGCGCGACTCGGCGGCTGCGGCGGGCGCTGCGCCAGATCGGGCCGGCGCGCCTCGCCGTCACCACCGCCTTCCTGCTGCTGGCCCTGCTCGCCGCGCGGTTGTCGTGGGAGCTGCCGCTGACCGGCGACGCCGAGCGGGCGCTCTACGACATACGCTTCGTGCGCTCGGCCCCTCGGGTGGCGCAGGATCCGCGCATCGTCCTCGTCACCTATGACGACCAGACCCTGCGCCAGCTCGGCAAGCGCTCGCCGCTCGACCGGCGCCTGCTCGCCCAGACGCTGGCCGTGCTCGACGCGCTCCACCCCAAGGCGATCGGAATCGACATCCTGTTCGACCAGCCGCAGGCCGAGGACCCTTTGCTGCTCGCCACTTTCAGGCGGATGCGCACGCCGACCTTCCTCGCTTATGCCGACGCGAGCGAGAATCCCGACCAGATCGAATATGAGCAGCAGCAATTCCTGCGCGCGTTCCTGCGCGCCGCTCGGACGCCCGCGGTACGCCCGGCGAGCATCAAGCTCGAGCCCGATTTCGAGGACGACGTCGCCCGCCGCTGGCCGGTGCAGAAGGGCAATCTGCCGCCCGAGCTCGCCAACGCCATGGCGGGTCCGGTCCATCCCGAATTCGCACATTATGCGCGAAGCATCGCCTACCGGCTGCCGGCGGAGGCCGACCGGCCGGTTTTCGCGAATTTCGGGATCGACACGGTGCCGTTGCTCGGACCGGCGCTCAAGGACCAGGTCGAGGGGCGCTACGTGCTCATTGGCGGCAACATCAAGGACCAGGACGATTACGAAACGCCGATGAGCCGGGCCAGCGGCGGCTGGATGAAAGGGATCGAGGTCCACGCCCACATGCTGGCGCAGCAGCTCGACGGCCGGCTTCCGCCCGGAATTGCCGGGATACTTCTCTGGCTCGCCGCCTTGGCGGTCGTGGGCGCGGGCGGGCTAAGCAGCCTCGTCGGGGCACGCGGCTGGCGGCTTGCCGCTCTGCTGCTGGCGCAGCTGCTCCTGTTCGCGGCCTTGCCCTTCCTGCTCCAGTCGAGAGGCGTCGACACGCTCGGCCTGCCCGCCTTCGGCTGGGGCGTCGGCTGGGCGCTCGCCTTCGGAGCGGTCGGGACGGCGGCCCGCGCGGTGGGCTCCGAACAGCGCCGCTTCGCCCAGGCGACGCTCGGCAAATATCTGCCCCGCGACGTCGCCGCCGAAATCCTCAAGGATCCGGACCGGCTGACCCTGACCGGGGAGAAGAGGACCATCCTCGCTTTGTTCACCGACCTCGAGGACTTCACCAAGCTCAGCCACGCCATCGCGCCGGAGCGGCTCTCGCAGCTCCTCAACCGCTATCTCGACCTGCAGAGCGAGACCGTGCTGCGCCACGGCGGCACGATCGACAAGTTCGTCGGCGACGCGGTGGTCGCCTTCTGGGGCGC
>JAXDPL010000031.1:0-7952 GCA_034668385.1 Sphingomonadales bacterium
GGGAGGCGGTTCGGGAACGGCCCGGCCCAGGCGATTCCGCCGGCGCTCGCCAGCCCGCGCCGGACCAGCCCCCCGACCAGCAACGGAATCTGGAACGAATTCACCGCCCGCCCCGCGCAGGGATGTAAGCCCCCGCCGAGATGGAGGTAGATCGAACGGGCGCGGTCCGGATGGACCCGGCGCGGCTGGTAGAAGACACTGGCATCCTGCATCGCCGCCTGGGTCCAGGCGACCACGGTGTCGCCCCGCCGGACCTGCACTCCCGCGATCGTCGCGTCGGCCAGCGCGCTGCGCAGCAAGGCCGGATTGTGCGGCCACAGGCGCAGAGCGTCGAGGCACCAGCCGTAGAGGCGCGGCAGATCGTCGGCGTCGCGGCGCATGGCGTAGGCGATGTCGGGATCACCGGCGGCGAGCTTGGTGAGCTTGGCGACGACGGTGGCGGTGGTGTCGATCGCGCCGACGAAGGTGCCGCCGATCGTGCGCTGGATCGCGCCCTTGTCGAGCAGCCCTTGAGCGATCAGCCGTCCGATCATGTCGCCGCCCGGATCGGCCGGGTCGCGGCGCTCTATCTCCGCGTCGATCCAGCTTTTCATGATCTCGCCCGCCCGGATCGCCCGGGCGCGAATCGCCTTGTCGTTCAGGGGATTGATGAAGGTGTGGTTGAACACCGAGCGCGCCACCTCCATCAGCATCCGCTCGGAGGGCGCGTGGAGCCCGAACAGCCGCCGGGCCGTCCGCGCCGCGACCGGCCGCGCATAGCCGCCGACCGCGTCGATCTCGCCGCCCGCGGGCACGTCGGCGAGCACTGCCTCGATGTCCGCCGCGGTCTCGGCGCGAAGCTGGTCGAGGTCGACCGCCGCCAGCGCCTCGTAGAGCCCGCGCCGCTCGCGCTCGAGCGCCGCCGACCGGTCCATGCCGAGAATGAACGGCCCGGCGTTGACCTCGTTGATTTTCACCGCGTTGACCGGCGCGATCCCGAATTCGAGGTCGCGCGCCAGCACGTCGGTCGCCTGGGCGTGGCGCACCGCGATCACCCATTTGAGGAAGCGGAACGGCTTGCCGTACCAGCGCGCCAGCCGGATCCCGATCCGCGCGGCGAGGTCGGGCAGCACCCGCCCGCCGACCAGCAGGCCGATCAAGGTCGGCCGCGCCGGCGTCACGATCGTCTGGTCGAAATCCCCGTCGCTCATCGCCGTTTCCCCCCAGGATACGGCCGTACCCGGACGGATGCTGTGGCATTTCGGAAGCGGAGTCCAGTTGGACGCCGCGCGCGATGGCTCCGGAACGGAGGTTTCGGCCCTAGGGCGCCGTCTCGATCCGCAGAGGGTCGACGCGGCCGTCGCGGCCCACCCGGAAGATGTCGCCGAAATCGCCCTCGCCGAGCTCCGCCGGCCGAGCCCCGCCGAGGCCGGCGACGATCTCCGGAACGGTGTTGCTGTGGCCGACGATCAGCACCGTTCCCGCCTCCGCCCTCACCCGGGCGACGAGGCCGGCCGTGTCGCGCGGGTCATATTCGCGCGGCGTCAGGCCGAGCCGGGCGGCGAGCGGGGCGGCCGTCTCGCGCGCCCGCCTCGTCGCGCTGACGTAGATCGCCTTGGGTGGGTCCTTCGCGAACCAGGCGATGAGCCGCCCGGCATTGGCGCGGCCGGTCTCGCTCAGTCCGGGATCGGGCCCGTCCGCCTTCTGCAGGTGCCGCATCACGTACCAGCCCGCCGCCGCCGGGCGGGCCGGAGCCGTGGCGCAGCCCGCCAGCGCGATCGCCAGCAGCGCGGCGAGGGGACGGAACAAGGCCATCGTGTCGCTCCTTTTCACGGCCAGACTGCCCGGGCGGGCGCCGCTTCACAAGGGCGCGCGCAAGCGTTACGGGCGGCGCAGCGACAAGGATCGGGTAAAGAATGAAAGACCGGCCCGAGCGCCCGAACCGACCGGCGCTCTCACTTCACGTCCCGGAGCCGGGCGCGCGTCCCGGCGACGCGGTGGACTTCTCCCATATCGCCATCCCGGCCGCCGGCACCGTCCGTCGGCCCGATCCGCACGCCGCCGCGAGCGAGACCCACGACCTCGTCGCCACCCTCGTCCGAGTGCTCGACGACCAAGGCAAGGCGGTCGGCCCGTGGGACCCGAAGCTCGATCCCGATACCTTGCGCCGAATCCTTCGCGACATGCTTCTGGTCCGCACCTTCGACGACCGCATGTACCGCGCCCAAAGGCAAGGCAAGACCAGCTTCTACATGAAGTCGACCGGCGAGGAGGCGGTGGCGGTCGCCGGCACCCACGCCCTCGACTGGGACGACATGACCTTCCCCACCTACCGCCAGCAGGGGATATTGATCGCCCGCGACTATCCGCTGGTGACGATGATGTGCCAGGTCTATTCGAACAAGGGCGATCCGCTGAAGGGCCGCCAGCTGCCGATCATGTACGCCTCCAAGGCGCACGGCTTCTTCACCATCTCGGGCAACCTTGCCACCCAATATCCGCAGGCGGTCGGCTGGGCGATGGGCTCGGCGATCGCCGGCGACAGCCGCATCGCCTCGGCCTACATAGGCGACGGCTCGACCGCCGAGGGCGATTTCCACGCCGCCTGCACCTTCGCCGGGGTCTACCGGGCGCCGGTCATCCTCAACGTCGTCAACAACCAGTGGGCGATCTCGACCTTTTCGGGGATCGCCGGGGCCGAGCTCACCACCTTCGCCGCCCGCGCCGTCGGCTACGGGATCGCCGGCCTCAGGGTCGACGGCAACGACGCGCTCGCGGTTTATGCCGCCACCCAATGGGCGGCGGACCGGGCGCGGGCGAACCTCGGCCCCACCCTGATCGAGCATTTCACCTACCGCGTCGAAGGCCATTCCACCTCCGACGACCCCTCGGTCTACCGCCCCCAGGATGCCGCCGCGCAATGGCCGCTCGGCGATCCGGTCGAGCGGCTGAAGCGGCACCTCGTCGGCCTCGGCGAATGGGACGATGAACGCCACGCGACGCTCCAGGCCGAGCTCGACTCCGAGGTGCGCGCCGCCCAGAAGGAAGCGGAGCGGCAGGGCACGCTCCAGTCCGATCCCTTCCAGGACATCCCCTCGATGTTCGAGGAGGTGTTCGAGGAGCTGCCCTGGCATCTCAGGGAGCAGCAGGCCCAGGCCGTCGCCGAGGCGGAGGCGAAGCGCCGATGAGCGTCATGAACATGATCCAGGCGCTCAACTCGGCCCACAAGGTGATGATGGCGCGCGATCCGGCCACCGTCGTGCTCGGCGAGGACGTCGGCTATTTCGGCGGGGTCTTCCGGGTCACCGAGGGGCTGCAGCGCGACTACGGCAAGCAGCGCTGCTTCGACTCGCCGATCAGCGAGAACGGCATCGTCGCCGTCGCGATCGGCATGGCCGCCTACGGCCTGAAGCCGGTCGCCGAGGTCCAGTTCGCCGACTATATCTATCCGGGCTTCGACCAGATCGTCTCGGAAGCCGCGCGGATGCGCTACCGCTCGGCGGGCGAATGGAGCCTGCCGATGGTCATCCGCTCGCCTTATGGCGGCGGCATCTTCGGCGGCCAGACCCACAGCCAGTCGCCCGAGGCTCTGTTCGCCCATATCGCCGGGATCAAGACGGTGATCCCGTCCAACCCCTACGACGCCAAGGGCCTCCTCATCGCCGCGATCGAAGACCCCGATCCGGTCGTCTTCTTCGAGCCCAAGCGCATCTACAACGGCCCGTTCGACGGCTATTACGAGCGGCCGGTCACCCCCTGGGCGAAGCACCCGGCGGCGGAAGTCCCCGACGAACATTACACGGTCCCGCTCGGCAAGGCCGCAGTGGCGCGGGCGGGCGAGGAGGTCACCATCCTCGCCTACGGCACGATGGTCCATGTCGCGATCGCCACCGCCGAGGCGAACGGCATCGACGCCGAGGTGATCGACCTGCGCTCGATCGTCCCGGTCGACATCGAGGCGATCGAGCAATCGGTGAAGAAGACCGGCCGCTGCGTCGTCCTCCACGAGGCGACCCGCACCGCCGGCTTCGGCGCCGAGCTCGCCGCCCTGGTCCAGGAGCGCTGCTTCTACCATCTCGAGGCGCCGGTCGCCCGGGTGACCGGCTGGGACACGCCTTATCCGCACTCGATGGAATGGGCCTATTTCCCCGGCCCGGTCCGCCTCGGCCTTGCGCTGAAGAAGACTCTGGAGGACTGATACGGCCATGGCGCGCTACGAATTCAAGCTGCCCGACATCGGCGAAGGAATCGCCGAGGCCGAGATCGTCGCCTGGCACGTCAAGGTCGGCGACCTGGTCCAGGAAGACCAGCAGCTCGCCGACATGATGACCGACAAGGCGACGGTCGAGATGGAGAGCCCGGTCGCCGGAACGGTGGTCGGCCTCGCCGGCGAGGTCGGCGACCAGATCCCGATCGGCTCGGTGCTGGTCGTGTTCGAGACGGAAGGCGAGGCGCCGGCGGCCGAAGAGGAGCGTCACGACAGCGCCGCCCTCGCCGACGGCCTGGTCGAGCCCAACCAGGCGCAGGAAGACGCCGTCCCAAGCCTCGCCGAGGACCGCCGCGGCGGCGACCGGCGTCAGGACGAGCGGCGCTCCGAGGAAGACCGCCGCGGCGAGGACCGCGCCGGCCCCGGCCGCCGCGAGGCCGAGCGCCGCCAGGGCGAGCGCAGAGGCGATGAGAAAGACGCGCGGCCC
Source organism: Sphingomonadales bacterium (assembly GCA_034668385.1). GTDB lineage: Bacteria > Pseudomonadota > Alphaproteobacteria > Sphingomonadales > Sphingomonadaceae > Allosphingosinicella. The sequence continues at coordinate 4,674 of JAXDPL010000031.1, forward strand.
AGCCCCGGCGATCTGGTCGGACTGAACCCGCAGCCCGAGCCGCCGGGGAAGGAGCGGTTGCAAATCCTTGCTTCCCCCGCCGTCCGCGCCCGGGCCCGCGACCTCGGCATCGACCTTTCGCAGGTGAAGACCGTCGGCGACCGCATCCGCCACTCGGACCTGGATTCCTACCTCCTCTACAACGGAGCCGCGCCCTCCCGGCCCGGCGCCCCGCGCCGGGACGAGCAGGTCAAGGTCGTCGGCCTCCGCCGCCGCATCGCCGAGAATATGCAGGAGGCGAAGCGCCGCATCCCGCATTTCACCCTCGTCGAGGAATATGACGTCACGGCGCTCGAGCAGACCCGGCAGATGATGAACGCCGATCGCGGCTCGAACCCCAAGCTCACCCTGCTCCCCTTCCTGATCACCGCGATGGCGAGGACGCTCGCCGATTACCCGCAGATCAACGCCACCTACGACGACGAGGCGCAGGTCATCACCCGCTCCGGAGCGGTCCACATGGGCATGGCGACCCAGACCCCGAACGGCCTGATGGTCCCGGTCATCCGCAACGCCGAGCGCCGCACTTTGTGGGACATCGCCGCCGAGATCCTGCGCCTCTCCGAGGCCGCCCGAACCGGCAAGGCGGCGCGCGACGAGCTCAGCGGCTCGACCATCACCATTTCCAGCCTGGGGCCGATGGGCGGAATCACCTCGACTCCGGTGATCAACCGCCCCGAGGTCGCGATCGTCGCGGTCAACAAGGTCGAGGAGAAGCCGGTGGTGATCGACGGCGACCTCGAGATCCGCAAGCGCATGAACCTGTCCCTCTCCTGCGACCACCGAGTCGTCGACGGCTGGGACGCCTCCAACTTCATGCAGGATTTGAAGAAGCTGATCGAAAACCCCCTGAAGCTCCTGTCCGCCTGACTCCCCTCCCTGCAAGGGAGGATGTGCAGGTGCGAACGTCCCCCGGACGTTCGCAGCCCTGTCCGGGGGACAGGGCGACCTGCACATGGGTGGGTGCGCGAAGCGCGTTCTCCCCTGGTCGCGCAGAATGCTTCCCTCGAAAAACCATTTTCCTACACCCTGTTGTTCGCGCTACGTTCCGCGAATCATGTCGGCGCCCGAATTCATTCTCTTCACGCCCGTGCCGCTTCGCGTGCGCTGCGACGGGTGGTCGCCGGCGCTGCAGCTGCGCTTCGTCCGGCTGCTCGCCGACGGGATGAAGCCGGGGGCGGCGGCTCGGGCGGTGGGGAAGAACCGGCAGAACGCCTACGCCCTTCGCAAGCGGCCGGGCGCCGAAAGCTTCGCCGCGGCGTGGGATTCCGCGATCGCCTTCGCTGCGCGCAGGAGCCAAGCGCTCGAGGTGGCGGTTCGAGCCGGGAATTGCGGCGGAGAAGAACGACAAGAGCGACAGTTCGAGCGGGAGGAATCTTCCCCTATTGGGAACCCGAAACTTATGAAACTTCCGCGCCCACCTGTCGCTTTTCACGGCTCGGCGCTAAGGCGCCCGCCATGCTGAAGAAGAGCTCCCCCGACCTCGACTCGCTGCGCCTCATCGAGGAGCGGCTGCGCTGGCTCTCCGCCTGGACGATCCACCACGCCAACCACCTGCGCGAGAGCGAGGACGGTCTGAAGGTCGGCGGCCACCAGGCAAGCTGCGCCTCGATGACGGCGATCATGGCGGCGCTCTATTTCCATGCGCTCGGGCCGAACGACAAGGTGGCGGTCAAGCCGCACGCCGGGCCGGTGCTTCACGCCGTCCATTACCTGCTCGGCAACCAGAGCCGCGAGCAGCTCGAGGCGTTCCGCGCGTTCGGCGGCGCCCAATCCTATCCGAGCCGCACCAAGGATCGGATCCCGGTCGACTTCTCGACCGGCTCGGTCGGCCTGGGGGTCGCGGTCACCGCCTTCGCCAGCCTGGTCCAGGATTATCTGCTCGCCCACGGCATGATGAAGCCGGATGAGGCGGGCCGGATGGTCGCGCTGATGGGCGACGCGGAGCTCGACGAGGGCAATATCTACGAATGCCTGATCGAGGCCTACAAGCACGACATCCGCAATTGCTGGTGGATCGTCGACTATAACCGCCAGTCGCTCGACGCGACGACCGCCGAGCGCATGTTCCGCCGCTTCGACGAGATCTTCGCCTCGCTCGGCTGGCGCGTCGTCACCCTGAAATACGGCAAGGCGCTGGAGGCGGCGTTCGCCGAGCCCGGCGGCGCGGCGCTCGAGGCCTGGATCGACGAATGCGCCAACGCCGATTACGCGGCACTCACCTATCTCGGCGGCGCCGCCTGGCGCGAGCGTCTGCTCAAGGAGGCGCCCGAGGCGAAGCCGCTCGTCGACGCCCGCGACGACGAGGCGCTGGCCGCCTTGATGACCAACCTCGCCGGCCACGACATGGCCTCGCTGGTCGAGGCGTTCGACGCCGCCCGGGACGACGTCCCGACCCTGTTCATCGCCTACACGATCAAGGGCTTCGGCCTGCCCTTCGCCGGCCACAAGGACAATCATGCCGGCCTGATGAATCCCGGCCAGATCGCGGCCCTGCGCGAGAAGATGGGGATCGCGCAAGGGGAGGAATGGGCGCCCTGGGCCGGCCTCGGCGGCAATTCGGCGGAGGCGGCGAGGAGCCTCGCCGAGAACAGCCGGGTCGCGCGTGCGAAGCGGGAGCGGCCTTGGAACCAGGTGGAGGTGCCAGCCGTGCCGGTGCCGGCGGGCGAGGAGCAATCGACCCAGGCCGCGTTCGGGCGGATCCTGCTCGACCTGTCCAAGGCGGGCGGCGAGCTTTCCGACCGCGTCGTCACGACCTCGCCCGATGTCACCGTCTCGACCAACCTTGGCGCCTGGGTCAATCAGCGCGGCCTGTTCCGCCGCGATCCGGCGCCCGACGTGTTCGCTCGCGAAAAGATTGCCTCTGCGCAAAAATGGTCGGCTGCAAATACCGGCCAGCATGTCGAGCTCGGCATCGCCGAGAACAATCTGTTCCTGATGCTTGCCGCCGCCGGGCTTGCCGGCGACCTGTTCGCCACCCGGCTGTTCCCGATCGGCACGCTCTACGACCCGTTCATCGCGCGCGGGCTCGATGCGCTCAATTACGCCTGCTACCAGGATGCGCGCTTCATGCTGGTGGCGACGCCCTCGGGGGTGACGCTCGGGCCGGAAGGCGGCGCCCACCAGTCGATCAACCCGCCATTGATCGCGCTCGGGCAGCCGGGCCTGCGCCATTACGAGCCCGCCTTCGCGGACGAGCTGGCGGCGATGATGGAGGAAGGCTTCCGCCTGATGCAGGCC